>JAXHTL010000248.1:0-6225 GCA_034190095.1 Actinomycetota bacterium | reverse complement strand
CGCCCGCAGACACGCACGCTCGCGGGAGGGTTAGAGGACGGCCAGACGCGGTGCCGAACCGCGCGCCCGCAGCCCCGCCCCGGCCCGGCGGGCGAGTTCGCGTGAGCTGCCCAGCAACCCGTCGAGCACCAGGGCGCGCTTCACGTGCAGCTGCAGGGTGTGCTCCTCGGTGAAGCCGATCCCGCCGAGAACCTGCTGGCAGTTCCTGGCCGCGGTCAGCGCGGCCTTGCCCGCAGCGGCCTTGGCCAGCATCGCGGTCAGGTCGGGGCTCTCGAACCCGGGCAGGCTCAACGTCGCCTCGGCGCCCTCGATGGCCACCAGCGTCTCGGCCAGCCGGTGCCGCACGGCCTGGAAGCTCGCGATCGGCTTACCGAACTGCACCCGGTCGCGCGCATGCTGGCTGGCCAGCGTGAGCATTCCCCTGGCCGTTCCCACCAGCCACCAGCCGGCCGCCCGGCGGGCCTCGCCCAGCCGCATGGTCTGCCCGTCGGGCACCCGGTGGATCGGCAACCCGCCGAGTGTCGGGTCCTCGACCGCCGAACGGCTCCACACCACCCAGTCGCCGCCCGCGTAGGGCATCGGGGGAGTGCCGCCGGGCACACCGCCGATCGTCTCCAGGATGACGTCGTTGAGAATCGATGCGTGCGAACCTGTTTCGCCCAGCAGCCGAAACACCAGCGGGATCGCCAGATCGGGCACCTCGGCCAGCATGTCGGCCCAGCCCAGCTCGGCCAGCGCGGCGTCGAGCTCGGCGCCCGACTTCGTGAGCATGGCCTTGCGCAGCGCGTCTTCGAGCAGATCCAGCGACGGCATGTCGGTACCGGTTTCGGAGACCATCGTCATTCCTTCCCGAGGTCCAGCAGGCGGCGGGCGATGATGTTGCGCTGCACCTCGGCGGTGCCGCCGTAGATGGTGGCGGCCCGGGAGTACAGGAACTCGGTGCGCCATTCGTCGTCGTCGAGTTCGATGGTGCCCGGCAGCAGATCGCGGACGGTGTCATAGAGGCGCTGTTCGGCACCGGCCAGCAGCACCTTGTCGATCGAGGTGTCCGGCCCGAGCTTGCCGCCCTCGGCCAGCCGCTTCTGGGTGACCAGGGATCGGCAGCGCAGGGTGTGCAGGGCCAGGTACACCTCGCCCAGCTCGGCGTCGACGGCCTGACCCTGTCCCTTGACCTCGTCGATCAGATCGTCGAACCGCGAGTACAGGTAGGCGATGCGCTGCCAGAAGCAGGTGGAGCGTTCGAAGGGCAGCAGGTCCATCGCCAGCTGCCAGCCGTCGCCGGGCTTGCCGAGCATCCGGCTCCCGTCGACGACCACGTCGTCGAAGTAGACCTCGCAGAACTCGTCCACGTCGTGCATGGTGCGCAGCGGGCGCACGGTGATGCCCGGCGTGTCCAGGTCGACGAAGAACGCGGTGATCGCCTGGTGGTTCGGGGTCTGTGCGTCACCGGTGCGGGTGAGCAGCACGCAGCGCTGCGAGTACTGGGCGAAGCTGGTCCACACCTTCTGGCCGTTGATGATCCAGCGGTCGCCGTCCTGCACGGCGCGGGTGGTCAGGGAAGCCAGGTCGCTGCCCGACCCCGGCTCGGAGAAGCCTTGGCACCATTGCTCTTCGCCGCTGAGCAGCTTCGGCACCATCTCGGCGGCCAGCTCCTCGGAGGCGTAGTCGATCATCGTCGGCGCCAGCACCTCGAGCATCGAGTACGGTCCCGGTTCGGCCAGCCGGCGGCCGACGACCTCTTCGCCGACGATCGCGCGCAACACGGCTGGACCACCGAGCCCGCCGGCGTGTTCGGGCCAGCCGTAGCGGCTCCAGCCACCGTCGTAGAGGGCGCGCTGCACGCGGGCGAACTGGCGGATGTGGCCTTCGAGGCTGTGGTCGTCCGGCGGGGTGAGGTCGTTCTCGCCCAGCCAGGTCTGTAGTGCCGCGCGGAATTCGGCGGGATCGAACAGATCGGTCATCCTGCTTCGGGCCTTCCGATCGCGTGGGCGCGACCGGAGTCGTGGTCGCCGCTGCGGCGGATGAAGGTCATCGCCCGGGTCTTCAACCGCCAGCCGTCCTCGGTGCGGACGTAGGTGTCGTTGTAGTACCCGATCCGCATGTCGTGCTTGGAGTGTTCGATGAAGCACAGCGGCTGGGTGCCGGTCGCGGTGTCCGCGCCCTCGACCAGCTCGACCAGCGAGGTGCCGGTCATGAACAGCCCCTTGGGTGCTGCCTCGACGAGCTCGGGAAAGCGTGCCAGCGTGTAGGTCGATCCGAATGCGCTGTAGGTCCCGTCCGGGGTGAACACCGACATCAGGCCGTCGGTGTCACCCTGGGTGATGGTGACCGCGTACTTCGCGAGGAGCTGCTGGATCTCGACGAGATCCTCAGTGCGTGACGTCATTCTTGAAGACCTTACCGCCCTTCATTACAAAGTTGACATCCCGTGTAACGCCGATATCGGCCAAGGGGTCGCCGGGCACCGCGATGATGTCGGCGAGGTAGCCCTCGGCCAGCCGGCCGAGATCGGACTTGTCGATCAGATCCGCGGCCACCACGGTAGCCGCCCGCAGCACCGCCGCCGGTGGCATGCCCCACTCGACGAGGGTGACGAGTTCGTCGGCGTTCTTACCGTGTGGGATGGCCGGCGCGTCGGTGCCGACGGCGATCTTCACCCCGGCCTCATAGGCGGCCTTGATCGAGGTCTCGGCCTTGGGGAACATCTCCGCGGCCTTGTCCTGCAACACCTTCGGCGCCTTGGACACGTCCATCGCCTGGGCCAGGCGGCGCGTGGTCACCAGGAAGCGGTCGTTGTCGACCAGCATCTGGATCGCCTCGTCGTCCATCAGGAAGCCGTGTTCGATGCAGTCGATGCCGCAGGCCACCGCATGCTTGACCGCTTCGGCGCCATGCGTGTGCGCGGCCACCTTCAAGCCGCGGCGGTGCGCCTCGTCGACGATCACCCGCAGCTCTTCGTCCGAATAGTGCTGGGCCCCGGCCTCGCCGGTCAGTGACATCACTCCGCCGGAGCAGCACACCTTGATCAGCTGCGCGCCGTGCTTGATCTGGTAGCGCACCGCCTTGCGGATCTCGTCGACGCCGTTGGCGATGCCTTCCTCGACGGTCAGTTCCAGCACTCCGGGCATGAACGCGGCGAACATGGTCGGGTCGAGGTGGCCGCCGGTCGGCGTGATCGCATGACCGGCCGGAATCACCCGGGGACCGTCTATCCAGCCCGCGTCGATCGCCCGACCCAGCGCGACGTCCAACAGATATCCGCCGGTCTTGACGAACAGACCCAGGTTGCGCACGGTGGTGAACCCGGCCCGCAGGGTGCGCCGGGCGTTGCCGACCGCGCGCAGCACCCGGGTGGCGGGATCGTCCTGCACCTGCGACAGCCCCGGATTCTCGCCCCGGCCGCCCATCAGCAGGTTGACCTCCATGTCCATCAGGCCCGGAAGCAGGATGGACTCACCCAGATCGATGACCTCGCCTTCGCCGGCGGAGCCGACAGGACCAGCCTGAGCCTCACCACCGACGGAGACGATCCGGTCGCCGTCGATGGTGACGATGCCGGGGCGAATGATCTCCCCGGCATCGACGTCCACCAGACCCGCAGCTCTGAGGGTCGTTACGCCCACCTCAGACCACCGGCTCCTTGACGAGTTGGACATAGGCGGCGCCGGCGTCGAGCACCCGCGGTTGCTTCCAGACCTCGACCGGGAAGCTCACCATGACGATCGACTGACCCAGATGCACGAGGGCCTTGGCGTCGTCCGGCATTCCCTTGAGCGGGAACCGCGCGTCGACGTAGACCATGATGTCCTCGAGGCGGGCCATGCCGGCGTCGTAGAGCTCCTGCATCTCTTCCATCGAGGAGTTCAGCCGCTTCTGGTAGCGCTCCTCCTCGGTGGGCAGACACCAGTCGCTGAACTTCTCCAGGTCGGCGAATTCCTCTGGCAGCTTAGGCATGTGCGGGATCCTTCTCGCTGGTGGTGGCGGTCTTGCCGGCGGCGCCGTTGGCGCCGTTGCCGTTGAGGCCTGCCTTGTAGGCGTCCACGTACTTGTGGGCGGTGTGGTGCAGGTGGCGCAGCAGGACTTCCTGGTCGCACAGCGGGAAGTCGAGCACCGCCCGGGTGCCGATCTGGGTCTGGGTCGCTTCCAGCGTGTTGGCGTCCTGGTGTGCGTACTCCTTGAAGGTGACCGCGGCCAGTTCCTGGGAGAGCCGCTGGCGCAGGTTCTTCGGCGGAACGAAGTACAGATCGGCCTCGAAGATGTGGGTGTCGACACCGGTGGGCCAGTAGTTGTAGGTCAGATACCAGCCCGGCGCCCAGAACAGCAGGGTGAAGTTGGGGAAGAACTCGAAGGAGTCCTGTCCCCACGTCGAGTGACGGCCGGGGTTGATGGCCGGCGGCAGCTCGTCGGGCAGGATCCCCTTGATGTCGGGGCGCTCCCACGGTCCGAACAGCCCGCTGTGCAGGATCCGCTCGATGGGCTTGACCATCTTGAGGTCCTTGGGCGGGCTCATTCCGCCCCACGACGAGATCATCGAGTGATCACCCTTGATGTCGTAGTGCAGCGCCTCGAAGCCGAACTTGGCCAGCTTCTCGGCTTCCTCCTTCTCCGCCTGCTTCATGTGCAGGATCGGCGCGTGGTAGAACTCGACGAACGCGTCGATGAACAGCTTCCAGTTGGAGTTGATCTCCGCGCGGTAGCTGTAGTGCTCGGTCATCTCGTGGAAGGGATAGCCCTTCAGGCCCTGGCCGAACTCGCCGAGGTATTCCTCGAGGGAGACCGCGTCATCGTCGAAGTTGACGAAGATGAAGCCCTCCCAGACCTCGCAGCGCACCGGCTTGAGGGGGTAGTCGGCCTTGTCGAGGTCGAAGAACTCGCCCTCCTGCTGGACGAAGGTCAGATCGCCCTTGAGGTTGTAGCGCCAGGCGTGGTACTTGCAGACGAACTGGCGGCAGGTGCCGGAGACCTCCTCGCCCGGGTAGTCGTTCCAGACCAGTTTGTTGCCGCGGTGACGGCACAGGTTGTAGAAGGCGCGGATCTGCTCACCGTCGTTGACGATGATGATCGACGTGCCCGCCCCGACGGACGGCAGCTCCCGGGTGATGTAGCTGCCCTTCTTGGGGATCAGCTCGATACGGCCCATCTGCAGCCAGGTCTTGCGGAAGATGGCCTGCTGCTCGAGCTTCCACTGCTCGGGATCGATCGAGTCCTCGTAGTTGACCGGTGCGGTGCCGAGTTCGGGCCAGTTCTCGGTCCAGCTCCCGACCTCGGGTTTCGGGAAGAATGCCACGGTGTCTACCTCTCCTGTGTCGTTTCGTGGTCAGGCATGACCCCAAAGGTGTTGATCGCCATGGCCAGCGCGCCATAGCAGCCGATCGTGAAGACGAGATCCATCAGTTGGCGCTCGTCCAGATGTTGCGACAGCGTGCTCCAGGTGGAGTCGGAGATGACCGCGTCGCGGTTCAGTTCGTCGACGGCGACGATGACGGCGCGGTCGAGGTCGTCGGCGGCCTCCCCGCGTTCGACCCCGGCGATCACCTCGTCGGACAACCCGGCGGCGCGGCCCATGACGACGTGGTGTCGCCATTCGTATTCGCAGTCGGCCTGGTGCGCGACGCGCAATACGGCCAACTCGCGCAGCCGCTCGGGCAGCGTCGAGCCGTAGAGCAGGTGGAAGTTGAACCGCAGGAACGAACGGGCCAGCTTGGGGTGGCGCATCAGCGTCGCGACCAGGTTGCCGGTGGCCTGCGGGTTGCGGCGCTCGGCAGGCATCAGGCCGGTCAGGGCCTTGTCGACGGCGTCATCCCACTGATCCGCCGGCAGTGGGGGAACCCGCACCGTCGGTCTCCTCTCGCTCATGAGAATCAGATTCTCATATTCGGCTAATAGATTTCCACCTTTCCGGTGTTGCGTCAACGCCGCAGTCCCGAAGCGCCGGTCAGGAGCCCTTTGTCGGAGGGGTTCCGTCCCAGCCAGGTGGCGCCGCGGCGATACTCGAACGTTGATTCTCGCTTGTGGAGAAGCTAGTTTCCTTGGTAGGAGAACAACCGCCGTCGGCAACTGCGTCGCCTTCCGGCGCGGGTGAGAGGAGCTTCGCCATGCACATGGACGACATGATTTTGATCAGCGTGGATGATCACATCGTCGAGCCGCCGGATATGTTCAAGAATCATCTGCCGAAGAAGTATCTGGATGAGGCGCCGCGGTTGGTGCACAACGAGGACGGCT
>JAXHTL010000247.1:0-6250 GCA_034190095.1 Actinomycetota bacterium | reverse complement strand
TTCACCGCGCGCCCGAGCGCCAGTACGAGGTCGGCGAGGTCGGCGAGCTGTTCTTCGCGGGGTTGCACGATTCCAGCCTACCTGATAATTATTGAGTGATAACTATCAATTGATAAATCTTAGTTCTGGGGTGCTCCATGACCACAACCGTCGTTCTCACACCGCACCGGGAGGCCACTCCCCGCATCACCCTCGGGCTGCTGGCCACCCTCGCGCTGCTGTCGGCGGTCGCTCCGTTCTCCACCGACCTGTACCTGCCCGGCTTCCCCCAGATGGTCGCCGATCTGCGCACCTCACCGGCCACGGTGCAGCTGACCCTGACCGCCTGCCTGCTCGGGCTCGCCGTCGGGCCGCTGGTGTTCGGCCCGTTGTCCGACCGGATCGGGCGGGTCCGGCCGCTGGTGGCCGGCTCGGCGATCTGCGTGCTCGCGAGCCTGGCCGCGATGCTGGCCCCCACCATCGAGGTACTGATCGCGGCCCGCTTCGTGCAGGGGCTGACCGGGGCAGCCGGCATGGTGATCGGCCGCGCGGTCATCTCCGACCTGGCCACCGGCCGCGCGGCCGCGCGCGCGTTCAGCCTGATGATGCTCGTCGGCGGCATCGCCCCGATCGCCGCCCCGCTGGCCGGCGGTTTCATCGTCGGTCCGCTGGGCTGGCGCGGCGCGCTGGCGGTGATCCTGGTGCTGTCGATCCTGATGCTGGTCGCGGTGCTCGCGGTGGTGCGCGAAACCCACACCGAGCAGCGCCGCGCCGAGCTGCGCGAACACCGCGTGACCGGCGGATCGCCGCTGCGGGACCTGACCCGCCGCGCGTTCACCGGGCACCTGATCGCCTTCGGTTTCTCGTTCGCGGCGATGATGGCCTACATCTCGGCCTCGCCGTTCGTCTACCAGACGATGATGGGGATGACGTCGATCGAGAACGGCGCCATGTTCGGCACCAATGCGGTGGGGCTGCTGCTGATGAGCGCGCTCAGCGCGCGGCTGGTCACCCGCTTCGATCCGCGCAAGATCGCCGGGGCCGGGCTGGCGGTCATCCTGGCCTCCGGCGCCGGAGTGCTGATGATCGCCTCGCTTCCGGTCGCCGCGGGCTGGCTGGCGGTGCCGCTGTTCACCGGGGTTGCCGGCATGGGGCTGATCTACGGCAACACCACCGCGCTGGCGCTGGCCGCCGTGCCCCGCGCCGCCGGAACGGCCTCGGCCGTCCTCGGATTCACCCAGTTCCTGCTGGCCGCGCTGGTTTCCCCGCTGGTCGGCCTCGGCGGTGAGCACACCGCGGTGCCGCTGGGCGTCGTGATGGTCAGCTCGGCCCTGGTGGCGTGTGCCGGGTTCGTCTTCGCCCGCCGGCGCAGCCACAGCGGCGGGATCGGGCCGCACGCATCGGAGGCCGGCTGAAAACCGGTTGGCCGGCGGTTCCGGCGGCACATAGCCTGCCCGCATGGTCGACAGCGAGGCGTTCGTTCGCGACGGGTATGTCAAGGTGGCCCAGACCGTGCCCCGCGGCGTCGCCGACGCCGCCCGCGCAGCGCTGTGGAATCAGCTGGCGCTGTCGCCGACCGACCCTGCGGGATGGACCCAGCCGGTGCGCTGGGCCAGCGATCTGACCGGTACCGGCCCTTTCGGCGAGCTGGTCCGCAGCGCGCGCCTGACCGACGCGCTCGACCGGCTGTGCGGTGCGGGCGGCTGGGTGCCGCGCGGGTCGCTCGGCAACATCGCGGTTCGCTTTCCGGTGACCCCGGCGGCTGATGACCGAGGCTGGCACATCGACCTGAACACGCCGCTGCCGGACGGCTCCTGGGCGGTCAGCGGCCGGCCGCACACGCTGTTGGTGTTGACGCTGCTCTCGGAGGTGACGATCGACGACGCCCCGACACGGATCCGGGCCGGGTCGCACGTCGACACCGCGGGCGTGCTCGGAGCCGAACCACTCGACGCTTCCGAAGCTGCGCGCCGGGCCGAACCCGCCAGCGCCGCCCGCCCGGTGCACCATGCCACCGGAATGCCCGGCGACGTGTTCCTGTTGCACCCCTTCACCGTGCACGCCGCCGACGAACATCGCGGGCACACACCACGATTCATGGCGCAGTCCCCGGTCATGCTCACCGGGGAGCCCGGCCCGCAGCGTCGCGCCGCCCGGCTGTGAAGGCAACGGCTCGATAACAACGCGGCACGTCCCCGCGCGGCCTGTCGGCCGCCGGCCGCCGCACTGCTAGCTTCGCCAAGCGTGACGTCCTTCGGGCTGCAGCTTCGCCGTGCCGGCATACGCGTCGCCACCGCGGCGCTGCTGGCTGTGACGGCCCTGACGGCAGGAGTCGTCCCGCAGGCGCAGGCGTTCTCCCCCGAGGGACTGCCGGTCGAGCTGCTCCAGGTGCCCTCCCCGTCCATGGGCCGCGACATCGCGGTGCAATTCCAGAACGGCGGACCGCATTCGGTTCTGCTGCTCGACGGACTGCGCGCCCGGGACGACTTCAACGGCTGGGACATCAACACCGCGGCGTTCCAGTGGTTCCACGACTCCGGGGTCTCGGTGATCATGCCGGTCGGCGGCCAGTCGAGCTTCTACGCCGACTGGTACCGGCCGGCCCGGGGCAACGGGGTCACCCAGACCTACAAGTGGGAGACATTCCTGACCCGCGAACTGCCGACGTGGCTGGCGGCCAACCGCGGTCAGGACCCGTTCGGCAACGCCGTTGTGGGCCTGTCGATGTCGGGCAGTGCGGCGCTGACCATGGCTGCCTGGTATCCACGCCAGTACAAATTCGCCGCGTCCCTGTCGGGCTATCTGGCCCCGTCGCAGGGCCTGTGGCCCACCCTGATCGACATCGCCATGCAGGACGCCGGCGGCTTCGATGCGGTGGACATGTGGGGCAAACCCGGATCGCAGGCCTGGCTGCGCGCCGACCCCACCCTCAACATCAACCGGCTGGTCGCCAACCGCACCGCCCTGTGGGTCTACTGCGGCAACGGGGTCACCTCCGACCTCGACGACGGCGCCAACTTCGGGGCGCAGTTCGGCGCGCAGTACCTGGAGAACATCACCCGCAGCAGCAACCAGGAGTTCCGCGACAAGTACCTGGCGGCCGGCGGGCGCAACGCGGTGTTCAACTTCCCGCCCAACGGCACGCACAGCTGGGCCTACTGGGGCGCGCAGCTGCAGGCGATGAAACCCGACATCGTGCGCCTGCTGACGACGCCCCCACCGCCACCTCCTCCCCCGCCGGGGCCACCTCTGCCGCCGCCACCTGGGGCCCCGCCGGCCGCGGTCGCGCCCGCCCCCGTCGCCCCGGCGGGCTGACCCGCTACTTGACGTACGGTTCCAGCAGCGTCGACCAGGCGCGGTCGAGTTTGGCCCACTCGTCGTCGCAGCCGTCGGCGCGTTCCTCGGGCAGTTCGCCGGTGTCGATCAGGTCGGTGTTGCCGTCCGGATCGGCGCCGTAGATCCAGCACTGCAGGTTGACCATCCGCGTCTCGCTGATCGAGTGCACGTCGGCGAAGTCGTCGAAACCAACCTCGCCCCGGCGTTGCCCATAGGCGCCGAATTCCCGGGCGAAGTCCTTGACGGCCTGCACCGAGTCAGCGTCGGGCGACCCGTCCTCCTCGGGCTGCAGCAGCACGAACGCGGCCAGCTGGTCGGCGACGTCCTCCTCGCGCCCGGTCGCCGGCAGGTCGTACACGTCGACGGCCATGTGGCCGAGTTCGTGGTAGAACGTGGCGATCTCGGCGTTGAGCGCCGCCGCATCCGGGTCTTCGTCGCCGGCCTCGACGAAGATCTGCTGGCTCAGGTCCGCGTCCTCGTAGCAGATCGTCATCGACTGCTCCTCGGGATCCCAGAACGCGTTCGCCTCGTCGCACTGCGCACCGATGACCGGGATGTCGTAGGGCAGCCACAGCGAGTCGTTGACGTCGGCGGCAAGCATCTCGAGCAGCTCGTTGTCCTGCATCAGCGCGCGTCCGTTGATCGCCTCGGGACTGGTGGCGTCCTCGTAGGTGACGATCATCTGACCGCTGTCGCCGTCGTCGTCGCCCACCTCGACGACGGACTCCTCCGGACCCGCCTGCGGGGCCGCGCCGGCCCCGTCCGGCTGGGCCCCGCCGCACCCAGCGACCATCAGTGCCGCGGCCAGCACCGTGAATACCCCTTGACGCGCCACCTGGTTCCCTTCTCCTGCAGTGTCGAGAGATTGTAGAGCCGAGCAGGCCTGATCCGTCCGCTGACAGCACGCGCCGGTTGACGACCGTCACACACATTCGCCCGGCATCCCGGCCGCCGGCGGACGAGGATGGGGTCATGGATCACCTGAGCTTCATCCCGACGGCCGGGCAGTTGAACTACACGTTCGGGGGTGCCGCGCCGGTGATGACGGTCAAGACACCCGCGGTGCTCACGCTGTGGACCGAGGATGCCTACGGCGGGCGGATCACCAGCGCAGCCGATGTCGCCACCACCGCGCTGGACACCGAGGACCTCAACCCGCAGACCGGGCCGTTCTACGTCGACGGCGCCGAGCCCGGCGACACCCTGGCCATCCACCTGGTCGACCTGACCCCGGCGCGCAGCTGGGGCGCCTCGACGCTGATCCCGTTCTTCGGCGGGCTGACCAGTGTGCCGGCCGGCCCGACCCTGCAGGATCCGTTGTCCGAGCGAACCTGGATCTACGAATACGACTCCGCGGCAAAGACGGTCACCTTCAACGCGCACGCCAGCGATTTCTCGGTGGACCTGCCCGCCAACCCGATGCTGGGCACCGTCGGGGTCGCCCCGGCGCGCCGGGAGGTACGCAGCTCGCTGGTGCCCGACGTGTTCGGCGGGAACATGGACACCCCGGAGATGACCGCCGGTGCGACCTGCTATCTGCGGGTGAACGTGCCCGGGGCGTTGTTCTCCCTCGGCGACGGGCATTACCGCCAGGGCGAGGGTGAGTCGTGTGGAACCGCGGTGGAGGGGGCGATGCACGTCACCGCGATCGTCGAGCTGATCAAGGGCGGCGGCCCGGCCTGGCCGCGGCTGGAGACCGACACCCACCTGATGTGCGTGGGCTCGGGCCGGCCGCTGGAGGAGGCGTGGCGGGCCGGGCAGGTGGAGATGATCGCCTGGCTCGGTGAGCTCTACGGGCTGGACCGGCTCGACGCCTACCAGTTGCTCACCCAGATCTCGCTGGCCCCGCTGGCCAACGTGGTCGACACCAACTACAGCTCGGTGACCAAACTCGACAAGCGGCTGCTGCCGACCGCGTCGGCCTACGCCGGTGTGCATGCCGAACTGCGCTCGGCGGCCAAGGCTCTGGGTTCCATCAACTACTAGCGAACCATCACCTACTAGGAAGGACTGTCATGGATCTCGGTTTGTCGGGCAAGCGATTTGCGGTGAGCGGCGGCACCCGCGGCATCGGGCGCGCCGTGGTGGAAGGTCTGCTCGCCGAAGGCGCCGCGGTGGCGTACTGCGCGCGCACCGCCGAGGCGGTGGCCGAGGCACAGACCCAGTTGACCGCCGACGGGGCCACCGCGGTGGGCACCGCGGTCGACGTCGGCGACCCGGCCGCGCTGGCCGCCTGGGTCGACGACTCCGCCGAGACGCTGGGCGGGCTCGACGGCGTGGTCGCCAACGTCAGCGCCCTGGCGATCCCGGAGTCGGCGGAGAACTGGCAGACCACGTTCCAGGTGGACCTGATGGGCACCGTCGGTCTGTGTGACGCTGCGCTGCCGCATCTGCTGGCCACCGAAGGCGGGTCGATCGTGACGATCTCGAGCGTGTCCGGCCGTGAGGTCGACTTCGCCGCCGGCCCCTACGGCACGTTCAAGGCCGCGATCATCCACTACACGCAGGGGCTGGCCTTCAGGCTCGCGGGCCGGGGGGTGCGGGCCAACTCGGTCAGCCCGGGGAACACCTATTTTCCCGGTGGGGTGTGGGCCGACATGGAGCAGAACAATCCGGAGTTGTTCGCCGCCGCGCTGGCCATGAACCCGACCGGACGGATGGCCACTCCCGAGGAGGTCGCCAACGCGGTGGTGTTCCTGTCGAGTTCGGCGGCCAGCTTCATCACCGGCACCAACCTGGTGGTCGACGGCGCCCTGACCCGCGGCGTGCAGTTGTGATCTCGGCGTGCGCGGGCGCGCACGCCGAGATCACCGGCAGGAGGCCGCCAGCGCGAGGACGTCCTCGGCCGGCGGCGGGCTGGCCGGATGGTGCGACAGGCACCACGGCGCGACGATGCGGTGGAACGCCTGCCCCTCGGTGGCCAGGTAGAAGTTGC
>JAXHTL010000246.1:3071-6320 GCA_034190095.1 Actinomycetota bacterium | reverse complement strand
ACTCATGCGGCTCCTCCTTGCATTTGATTTTGTCCGGATTGCTCACGGCGCAAAAGGTTAAAGGTTTCTCCGTCCTTAATTCGTCTTCTAAAATGGAACAAAAGGCTCTTTGGTGCAGAGAATCAGGATGTCGCTCTGCGCCAGTTCCCGGGTGCCGTCCTGGTCGGTCCATGCCGTGCCGAGAAGTTGCTGGATCTCGGTGCTGATCGCCGCGGCCTCCTCGGGGCTGGCGGTGGCGTTGCCGGTGTGTTCGACGGCCAGGGCCCGGACACCGGGGGACACCCCGTCGAGCCGGCGGGCGGTGGTGATGTCGTCGTGGGAGCGCAGCCGCCCGTCGTAGGACAGCCGGGAGACCGCCCGGCACACCTCGGGGTGCATCCGGTAGGAGCGGTCCAGGAAATAGCCGCGTCGCGGTGGCAGGGTGTGGTGACCGTCGACGAGCCAGCCCAGCGCCGATCCGTCCACCGGTTCGGGGTGGGTGCCCTGGCTGACCTGCGGCAGCTGCTGTGGATCCCCCAGCAGCAGGACATTGCGCGCGGCCCGCGCCACCGCGATGGTGTTGGCCAGGCTGAACTGGCCGGCCTCCTCGACGACCAGCAGGTCGAGGCTGCGCTCGGCGATCCTGGTGGAGTTGGCGAAATCCCATGCGGTGCCGCCGACCACGCAGCCGTCGTGTCCGTCGATGAAGGCCGCGTAATCGTCCCGGTCCAGTTCGGTCCATCCGGTGCTGACGGTCTGCACCTTCTTGCCGATGCGCTCGCCGGGCACCCCGGCGGCCATCACGTCGCGCAACAGGTTCTCCACCACCGCGTGTGCCTGTGCCACCACCCCGATCCGCCAGTGGTGTGCGGTGACCAGCTCGGCGAGCACCCGCCCCGCGGTGAACGTCTTCCCGGTGCCCGGGGGGCCGTGCACGGCCAGATAGGAGTCGTCGAGGTCGAGCAGTGCGGCGGTGATGTCGTCGACGACGGCTGCGCTGCGTGGTAGGGGGTGCGAACTGCGGGTGCGCGGGTCCCGGCGCAGCAGGATGTCGGTGACCGCGTTCGCCGCGAGTGTGGGCAGTCCGCCGGCGACGGCGGCCGCGGCTGCGGCGATCGACTCCTGCAGCGGTGCGGTGTTGATCGGCGGTCCCGGGGTCAGTGCGAACGGGGTGGCCGAGAAGACCTCGCCGTTCTTGGGTTGACGCTCCACGACGGTCACCTCGGTGGGCACCTCCGGATCGTCGCACTCGACGACGGTCACCGAGCCGAAGGCGCGGCGGTCGGGGTCGTCGGCCAGACCGGCCGGAGCGGGCGGGTCGTAGAGCGCGTACATCTCGTGGGTCAGCTCGCCGGCGGCGATCTCCCCGGACAGCCTCAGCCGCCGCTGCGGTTTGCGCGCCCGCGGCGGGGTGTGCCAGTCGGCGACGACGTCGGTGTGGTCGGCGATGAACACCCCGCCGTTGTCGGCCCACTCCTCGACCGGGTTGTTCACCCGGTCGAAGTGCGCCCACCAGAAGGGTTTGTCCTCGCGCTTGTGGAATCCCTTGGCGGCGGCGATCATCGCCACCGCGGTCTGCTCGGGAGTGCGCGCCTCGACACCGTCCCCGGCGAACCCGAGCAGCGCGCGTTCCACATCGTCGGGCGCGGGCGGGTCCATGCCGGCGGGGCCGGTGACGGTCACCGGCCCCCGCGGTGGCACCCCCGATTCGATGGCGCGGGCCACCAGCCAGTCGCGCAGCCGGCGGGTGGAGCGGCAGTCGTAGCGGTTGTAGTCCTCGATCCCCTTGAGCACGGCCGCCGCCTCGTCGGCGTTCCCGGCGTCGCGCAAACCGCAGTACCGCGCGTACTCGGTGATCGAGGCGGTCGCGGTGGTGACCTCACCGTCACGCAACTCGTGGCCCATGTAGAGCGGCTCGAGGCTCTTGATGCTGTAGTTCTCGGTGCCGACCCGGATGCTCTTGCGCACCAACGGATAGAGGTCGACGAGCACCCCGTCGCGCAGCAACTCGTCGACCTCGCGTTCACCCACCCCGTAGCGCCCGGCCAACCGCAGCAGGGTGCTCTTCTCGTAGGCGGCGTAGTGGTAGATGTGCATGCCGGGGTACTTCTTGCGGCGCTTGCGCACCAGCGTGAGGAACTCGTGCAGAGCCTGCCGCTCGCCGGCGCGGTCGTGGGCCCAGAACGGCCGGAACTCGTCGGTGATGGTCAGGACTCCCCAGAGGTACTCCAGCCCCCACTCGCGGCCGTCGACGGTCCACAGCGGGTCGCCCTCGAAATCGAAGAACAGATCTCCCTTGTCGGCGTCGGGCAGCACCATCAGCGGCTGCGCGTCGACCACCCGGTACGGCGGCATCCCGTCCACCCGGTCGGCGCGCTGCAGCCGGGCCTGTTCGGTCAGCGCCGCCACCGCGCGTGCCCCCAGCTCGGGCACCGGTCCGTCATGTGCGGCCAGGTCAGCCACGGTGGTGATGCCGGCGTCGATCAGCCGGGCGCGCTGGCTGACCCGCATGCCCGCGACCAGCAGCAGGTCGTCGTGCGCGCGGACCTGCGCTTCGCATTCCTCGCATCGGAAGCAGGCGCGGACGCTCTCGTCCGCCCAGTCCACCGGCCGGCCGCCGGCCAGGTGCCCGTCGAGCAGGAGCTGTAGCGCCTCTCGGCGGGGCCGGTACACCGGCGCCAGCTCGTCGAGCGGGTAGCTGACCGTCGCTCCGTCGCCGAGCACCAGATCGACCTCCGGTGCCACCGGCACACCGGCTTCGGTCAGGCTCTCGGCGTAGGCCGCCAGCTGCAGCAGCGCCTCGACCTTGACCGACCGGGCCAGCTTGGTGTCACGCAGCCGGTAGCGCTGCGGGCCGTCGGGGCCGTCTTCGAGCAGCAGGAAGTCGGCGAACCCGGCGAACCGGCCGTCGAACATCGCGGCCTGGTAGATCACCGGGGCGCGGCGCTCGATCGCGCGCAGCGTCTGCTCGGCGGCGGCGGTCAGGCCGGCGACCGTGTAGTCGGGCCGCCCGATGGTGGCCACCTCGCCGCCGCGGCGCAGGTGGTCGAGGTGGCGGCGTTCGTGCTCGGTACCGAGGTCGGCGGTCCGGGCGAACAGGTCGTCATCCCCGGACACCGCCGGCCCCCGGCCCAGCCGAGCGTCGAAGGACCGCAGCAGCGCGTACTCACAGCGCGCCGCGGCGGCGAGATCAGAGGCGCTGTAGATGACCGGGCCACCGTCGGCGACGAACACGCAGCCACTGTAGGTGAGAGCGCCGACACCACGGGT
>JAXHTL010000246.1:0-2971 GCA_034190095.1 Actinomycetota bacterium | reverse complement strand
GGTTCGGCGAAGAAAGCTCAGCCGGTGTTGCCGATCAGCTCCACCCCGCTGCCGTTCCAGCGGAACTTCACCACGCTGTCCAGTCCGGGGACGCCGTTGCTGTACTTCAGCGCCACGGTGTCGCCGGTGGTCTGCGAGCGCTCCAGGGCGTTGAAGCCGTAGGTGTCGGGAACCCCGGTCGGAATGAACTTGCCCAGATGGAACATCACCGCCCGGGTGTTCGGGTTCTCCGAATTGGTGTTGGCCTTGACGATCACCGCCGACAGCTGGGCGCACTGGTTGTAGTTGCCGGCCATCGGCTCGGCGCGCCAGCCCTGATCGCTGCGCGGGTCCGGGGGCAGTTCGGAGACCGCCCGCGCGATCTCGGGGGCGGCCAGATCCACCGCGCACGGATCCTCGGCCGCGGTGGTGTCCGGGGCGGCGGTCGCGACGGTCGGCGGCGGGGGTTGCGGGCCGGCCGAGGTGTCCGGGGCGGCCGTCGGACCGGGTGTCTTGGACACCGTCGAATCACCCGAACCACACCCGGCCAGGGTCAGCGTCGACGCCGCGGCCAGCACTCCCGCCGCTGCGCTGATCACTGCCGTCCTCCGCACAAGTGCGCACCGTACCGGACCCTCTGCGGGCCCCAGGAAGGCGCGCGGAGGGATTCCGCGCCGAGTGGCACTAGACTTCCACCACGATGACGTCCTCTGACGGGGTGCCCGACAGTGCTGATCTGGCCGGCGACCTGACCTTTGCCGACCTGCAGATTCACCCAGCGGTGCTGCAGGCCGTCGGTGATGTCGGCTACGAGTCGCCCTCACCGATCCAGGCCGAGACCATTCCGGCCATGCTCGCCGGCTCCGATGTGGTCGGGCTGGCCCAGACCGGAACGGGAAAAACGGCCGCGTTCGCGATCCCGATCCTGTCGAAGATCGACACCGCCAGCCGCTCGACCCAGGCGCTGGTGCTGGCCCCCACCCGAGAGTTGGCCCTGCAGGTCGCCGAGGCGTTCAGCCGCTACGGCGCACACCTGCGCGTCAACGTGCTGCCGGTCTACGGCGGCAGCTCCTACGGCCCGCAGCTGGCCGGGCTCAAGCGGGGCGCCCAGATCGTGGTCGGCACCCCGGGCCGGGTCATCGACCACCTGGAGAAGGGCAGCCTGGACCTGTCGCACCTGGACTACCTGGTGCTCGACGAGGCCGACGAGATGCTGCAGATGGGTTTCGCCGAGGACGTCGAGCGCATCCTCGCCGACACCCCCGAGTACAAGCAGGTGGCGCTGTTCTCGGCGACCATGCCGCCGGGCATCCGCAAGATCACCGCCAAGTACCTGCACGACCCGGTGGAAGTGACGGTCAAGTCCAAGACGCAGACCGCCGAGAACATCACCCAGCGCTACGTGCAGGTGACCGGGCACCGCAAGATGGATGCGCTGACCCGGCTGCTCGAGGTCGAGCAGGGCGACGCGATGATCGTGTTCGTCCGCACCAAGCAGGCCACCGAGGAGGTGGCCGAGAAGTTGCGCGCCCGCGGCTTCGCCGCGGCCGCCATCAACGGCGACATCCCGCAGGCGGTCCGCGAGCGCACCATCAACTCGCTCAAGGACGGCTCGATCGACATCCTGATCGCGACCGACGTGGCCGCCCGCGGACTGGACGTCGAACGCATCTCGCACGTGCTGAACTACGACATCCCGCACGACCCGGAGTCCTACGTGCACCGCATCGGGCGCACCGGCCGCGCGGGTCGCTCGGGCACCGCGCTGCTGTTCGTCACACCGCGGGAGCGCCACCTGCTCAACGCGATCGAACGGGTCACCCGCCAGAAACTGGTCGAGTCCGAGCTGCCCTCGGTCGACGACGTCAACGAGAAGCGGGTCGCCAAGTTCCGCGATTCGATCACCGACGCGCTCGCCAAGCCGGGGATCGACCTGTTCCGCACGCTGATCGAGACCTACGAGCGTGACCATGACGTGCCGATGGCCGACATCGCGGCGGCGCTGGCGCTGCAGAGCCGCGACGGCGAAGAGTTCCTGATGACCGAGCCGCCGCCGGAGAAGAAGCGGGAGCGCAAAGAGCGACCCCCGCGTGACGATCGCGGGCCGCGTGAGCGCCGCAGTGACCTGACGACCTACCGCATCGCGGTGGGCAAGCGGCACAAGGTCGCTCCGGGCGCCATCGTCGGTGCCCTCGCCAACGAGGGCGGGCTGCATCGCAGCGACTTCGGCCACATCTCGATCCGGCAGGACTACTCACTGGTCGAGCTGCCTGCCAAGCTGCCGGGCAAGACGCTCAAAGCGTTGGAGCACACCAGAATCCAAGGTCAGCTGATCAACCTGCAACCCGACCGCGGCGGGCCCAAACCGCATCGGGGGAAGCCCAAGTCGAAGTGACAGTGCCGTCCAGGCCTGCCGGCGTCGACGACGCTGACGACGTCGGTGGCCTGGAGTCGGTCACCACCTCGGCGCGCGTCGCGTCGCTGACCGGCATCCGTGCGGTCGCCGCGCTGCTGGTGGTGCTCACCCATGCGGCCTACACCACCGGGAAGTATCCGCAGGGCTACGTCGGCCTGGTGTACTCACGCATGGAGATCGGGGTGCCGATCTTCTTCGTGCTGTCGGGGTTCCTGTTGTTCTCGCCGTGGGTGAAGGCCGCCGCCGCGCAGGGATCGCCGCCCTCGGTGCGCCGCTACGCCTGGCACCGGGTGCGCCGCATCATGCCCGCCTACGCCGTCACCGTCGTCGCGGCCTATCTCGTGTATCACTTCCGCACGGCGGGCCCCAACCCCGGGCACACGTGGGAAGGGTTGTTCCGCAACCTGACGCTGACCCAGATCTACACCGACGACTACCTGTATTCGTTTCTGCACCAAGGGCTCACCCAGATGTGGAGCCTCGCGGTCGAGGCCGCCTTCTACGTCGTGCTTCCGCTGCTGGCCTACCTGCTGCTGGTGGTGCTGTGCCGGCGGCGCTGGCGCCCGGGGCTGCTGC
>JAXHTL010000245.1:0-6460 GCA_034190095.1 Actinomycetota bacterium | reverse complement strand
CCCCGACACAACTAGAACACGTTCTAGTATCGGGTCCATGCGATTCACCTACGCGGAGGCGATGACCGACCCGACGTTCTACATCCCGTTGGCGAAGGCCGCCGAGGCGGCCGGATACCACGCGATGACGATCCCCGACAGCGTCGCGTATCCGTTCGAGTCGGATTCGACGTATCCGTACACCCCCGACGGCAACCGGGAGTTCCTCGACGGCAAGGCGTTCATCGAGTCGTTCGTGCTGACCGCCGCCCTGTGTGCGGTGACCACGACGCTGCACTTCAACCACTTCGTGCTCAAGCTGCCGATCCGGCCGCCGGCCCTGGTGGCCAAGCAGGCGGGCTCGCTGGCGGCGTTGTTCGACAACCGGCTGGGGCTGGGCGTGGGCACCAGTCCGTGGCCCGAGGACTACGAACTGATGAACGTGCCCTTCGCGCGCCGCGGCAAGCGGATGGACGAGTGCATCGACATCATCCGCGGGCTGACCTCGGGCGACTACTTCGAGTACCACGGCGAGTTCTACGACATCCCGAAGACGAAGATGACGCCGGCGCCGTCGGAACCGCTGCCGATCCTGATCGGCGGCCACGCCGATGCGGCGCTGCGCCGCGCCGCCCGTAACGACGGCTGGATGCACGGTGGCGGCGACCCCGAAGAGCTCGACGCACTTCTGAAGAAGCTCAGCGCCTTCCGCGAGGAGGAGGGGCGCAGCGGGCCCTATCAGATCCATGTCATCTCGGTGGACGCCTACACGCCCGACGGCATCAAGAGGCTGGAGGACAAGGGCGTCACCGACGTGATCGTCGGATTCCGGATCCCCTACATCACGGGCCAGGACACCGAGCCGCTGGAGTCCAAGATCCGCAACCTGGAGATGTTCGCCGAGAACGTCATCGCGAAGGTGTGACGAGCGCGTCGATCGCGGGCGCACCGAGCACCTCGTCGAGCACCGTCATGGCGCTGCCGACCATGCCGGCGCGGTCACCCAGTTCGGCCGGTGCGATCTGCAGGACCCGGGTTGCCAGCGCAGTCGCGTTGCCGTACAGGGTCTCCCGCAGCCCGGCGACGAAGATGTCGTAGGCGCCGGCGATATCGCCGGCCACCACCAGCGCCGCGGGATTGAGCAGGTTGACCGCGGCGGCGAGCACCTCACCGACGTGCCTGCCGCCGTCGCGGATGAGCCGACGCGCCACGATGTCGCCCGCGTTGGCCAGTGCCACGACGTCGCGCAGGTTGCCCACCGACCGGCCGTCTGCGGCCAGCGCCTGGACCAGCGCCCAGCCGCCCGCCACCGCCTCCAGACATCCGGTGTCTCCGCAGCGACAGACCAGGCCGGCGGCCGCGGCGGTCTTGTTGTGACCGAACTCCCCGGCTGCCCGGGTGGCTCCGCGCTGCAGCGCGCCTCCGGCCACGATGCCCGCACCGAACCCCGAGGACGCCTTGACCACGAGGAGGTTGTCGATGCCACGTCCGGTGCCGGCGCGCCATTCCGCGAGCGCGATGACGTTGGCGTCGTTGTCGAGCACCACCGGGGCCTCGGTGAGTTCCCGGAAGTAGGGCACCAACGGCACGCCGTCCCAGCCGCCGAGCACCGGGGTGTCGATGCTGCAGCCGCGTTGCGGGTCGACGGTGCCCGGCAGGCTCAACCCGATTCCCAGCACCGGGTCCGCCCGCCGCCCGCTGTCATCGAGCAACAGGTCGAGCCGCGTGACGATGTCGGGCATCAGGTCCTCGGGTCCGAGGCCGGGTTCCTGATCGATGTCGGCGGCGGCCAGGGTCTCGGCGGCCAGGTTGCACACCGCCAGCCGGGTGCGGCTACGGCCGATGGCGACGCTCAGCACCACCCCGGCGTCGGCGTTGAAGCTCAGCAACGTCGCCGGACGCCCGCCGGTGGAGGGAGCCTGATCGCGTTCGACGACCAGCCCGCGGGTGGTGAGTTCCCTCACTCGGGACGACACCGCGGTGCGGGACAGCCCGGTCAGCTGGCCGACCTCGGCCCGGGTGGTGTCGCGCTTGTCCCTGATCAGGGCATACAGCTCGCCCACAGAGGTTGCGGACGAAGTCCGAAACAAGGGCATGCACAAGCCTAACGTCGGCCACTTACGATTTCAAAGTACCAAAGTAACTTTGATAAGTACTTTAATGGCGACTACCGTAGGCGCAATGCAAGAACCTCGCTCCCTGCTGGACGTCGCACCGGTGCTGCCGGTGATCGGCGTGCAGGACGCCGCTGATGCGGTTCCGGTGGCGCGCGCGATCAGCAGGTCCGGGCTGCCGCTGGTGCTGGTGGCCGTGGACGACCCGAGCTCCTTCGACGCGATCGAACGGATCGCGACCGACGCACCGGACATCATCGTGGGTGCGGCCGGGATCAACCAGGTGGACCAACCCGCCCGCGCCCGCGCCGCCGGCGCCGAGTTCCTGGTGGCAACGGTGGGCCATGCGCCGCTGCGAGACGCGATGCGCGAGACCGAGCTGCCGCACCTGCCCGGGGTGTCGAATGCGCTGCAGGCCATGGAACTGCTCGACGACGGCTACACCGACATGGTGCTCTCGCCGGCCGACACGGCGGGCGGCACGCGCGCCCTCAAGGCGTTGGCCAGCTTCGTGCCGGCCGCCCGCTTCTGCCCGGCCGGCGGCATCGCCCCGGGCGAGCTGACCCGCTATCTGGCCGCACCCAACGTCGGGTGCGTCAGCGCCGACTGGCTGTCTCCGGCCGACGCGGTGCGACGTCGTGACTGGGACCGGATCCACCGGCTCGCCGAGGTCGCACTCAAGCTCAGCACCCCCACCGTCACCGCGGTCCGCGCGCTGTGACCGCGGCGCTCGACCGTGCGTCGGGCCCGCCGTCGGTGGTCGCACCCGACCCCGTGGTGCGCCGGCTGGCGGTGTTCGCGCTGGCACTCGGCGGCTTCGGCATCGGCACCACCGAATTCGTCGCGATGGGCCTGTTGCCCGAGATCGCCACCGGTCTGAACATCTCCGAACCCACTGCCGGGCATGTGATCTCGGCGTACGCGTTGGGGGTGGTGGTCGGCGCCCCACTGATCGCCGCGATCACCGCCCGGGTGCCGCGGCGGATGCTGCTGCTGGTGCTGATGGCGGTCTTCACGCTGGGCAACCTGGCCAGCATGGCCGCCCCGACGTACGGGACACTGATCGCCTCGCGCTTTCTGGCCGGACTTCCGCACGGCGCCTACTTCGGCGTGGCGGCGTTGGTGGCCGCGCACCTGATGGGCCCGGCACATCGGGCCAAGGCGGTCGCCCACGTCATGTCCGGGCTGACCATCGCCACGGTGCTCGGCGTGCCGATGGCCTCCTGGCTGGGACAGGTCCTCGGCTGGCGCGCGGCATTCGGACTGGTCGTCGGCATCGGCGTGGTCACGCTGACCGCGTTGTGGTTCTGGCTGCCGGCCCATCTGCAGACCATGCGGCCCACCAGTCCGATGACCGAGTTGGGGGCGTTGCGCCGCCCGCAGGTGTGGCTGGCCGTGCTGGTCGGCATGATCGGCTTCGGCGGCATGTTCGCGGTGTACACCTACATCACCACCACGATGACCGATGTCGCGGGGATGCCGCGCCCGCTGGTCCCGGTCGCGTTGATGGTGTTCGGGCTGGGCATGGTGGTCGGCAACCTGGTCGGCGGCCGGCTCGCCGACGGATCGGTGGTCCGGGCGCTGTACCTGTCGATGGGTGCGCTGAGCGCCGTACTGGCCGTGTTCGTGCTGGCCTCACACAACCCGTGGACCGCACTGCTGGCGCTGTTCGGCATCGGCGCCTCCGGTTCGGCGGTGGCCCCGGCCCTGCAGACCCGGCTGATGGACGTCGCCCGCGACGCGCAGACGCTGGCTGCGGCGCTGAACCACTCGGCGCTGAACATCGGCAACGCGACCGGCGCGTGGGTCGGTGGGCTGGTCATCGCCGCCGGACTCGGTTACACCGCACCGGCTGCGGCGGGCGCGCTGCTCGCGCTGGCGGGCATCGGGGTGCTGACGGTGTCGGTCCTGCTGCAACGACGGACGCCCAACCCCTAGAGTGACCGGCACACCATGGCCGTGACCGTCGACGAGATCGAGATCGCTGACCCACCCGACGCGTGGACGCGGGCCGGGTTCAGCGTCGATCCCGGCGGCGCCGGCCCACCCCGCTGCCGGATCGGCGGCGTCCGGATTCTGCTGGTCGGACGCGACGGCGGCACCGGCATCCTGGGATGGTCGCTGTCCGGATTGCCAGACCCGGTCCCCCACGACCTCGACGGGATCCCGACGACCCGCTCCCACCCGTCCGCGAGCACACCGGCCGAACATCCCAACGGCGTGACCGCCATCGATCACATCGTGCTGTTGTCGCCGGACCTCGACCGGACCGTGGCTGCGCTGGGCGCCGTGGGCCAGCAGCCACGGCGGGAACGCGACGGTGAACTCGGCGGACGGCCTATCCGTCAGATCTTCTTCCGCTTCGGTGAGGTGATCGTGGAGGTCGTCGGCTCGCCCGGTACGGCGGCCCCGGGGCCCGCCACCCTGTGGGGAATCACGTTCGTCGTCGCCGACATCGATGCCACGGCAGCGTTCTTCGGCGACCGCACGGCGCCGGTGAAGGACGCCGTGCAGCCGGGCCGTCGGATCACCACGCTGCGCCATCACGACCTCGGCATCTCGACTCGCACAGCGATGATCTCGGCGCGTCGCTGACCCGGCCCCGGACCGGCTGCCTATCCTCGGCCCATGATCGAGCCGGCGCACGACGATGTCGTGGTCATCCACACCGACGGCGGTTGCCGCCCCAACCCGGGGCCCGGCGGCTGGGGTGCGGTGTTGCGGCAACGTCACCACGTCCGCGAGTTGTACGGCGGCGAAACGGGATCGACCAGCAACAACCGCATGGAGCTGACGGCGCCGATCATGGCGCTCGAAGCGCTCACCCGGCCGGTGGTGGTGCATCTCTACACCGACAGCACCTACGTTCGCAACGGCATCACCAAGTGGGTGCTGGGCTGGCAACGCAACGGCTGGCTGACCGCGGCCAAGCAGCCGGTGAAGAACGTCGACCTGTGGCAGCGCCTGCAGGCCGCCTGTGCGCGACACCGGGTCGAATGGTTCTGGGTGAAGGGGCACTCCGGCGTCGACGACAACGAGCTCGCCGACGCACTGGCGACCCGGGGTCTGCGGGAAGCCCTGGAGGGCGCCACGGTTACGACGTGAGCCGACCCAACGGTCGCCCTTTGAATAAACCTTGACTTATATAAGTAGCAAGTTCTAGAATTCTTCGGGTGCACGCGTTCGACGTTCTTGGCGATCCGGTGCGGCGCCGGATCCTCGAACTGCTCACCGACGGCGAGCAATCAGCCGGCGATCTGACCGCGACCATTCGGGACGAGTTCGCGATCAGCCAGCCTGCCGTGTCCCAGCATCTGAAAGTTTTGCGAGACAACGGTTTCACCACCGTTCGACCTCAGGGGCAACGCCGCATGTACGCCGTGGACCCCACTGGTCTGCGCGACGTCGACGAGTGGCTGGACGGCTTCCGCCGGTTCTGGGCCCCGCGTCTGGACGCGCTTGCCACCGAGATCGCCCGGGGCAAGCGGCAGCGCCGCCAGACCTACGACGAAGGAGAATGATGGACCTCCAACACCACGTGAACGCCGTGCGGCGCACGGTCGGCAACCGAATCCTCGACGCCGGAGAGGCCCGTGTCGTGACCCTCAGCCGCAGCTACCCCACCAGCGCCGCGGACCTGTGGGAGGCCTGCACGACCGCCGAACGCCTCACGAGGTGGTTCGCACCGGTGCACGGGGACCTTCGACTCGATGGGCACTACCAGGTCGAAGGAAACGCGTCGGGCACCGTACTGTCCTGCGACCCGCCCCGGACATTCACCGCCACATGGGAGTTCGGTGGCGCGGTCAGCTGGATCGAGCTGCAGGTCATCGATGAGGGCGCCGAGCAGTCCCGCATGCAACTCGATCACATCGCCCTGATCGGTGATGACGACATGTGGACGAAGTACGGGCCCGGCGCCGTGGGACTCGGGTGGGATCTTGCGCTGTTGGGCCTGGCCATCCATCTGGACACCGGCGAGTCCGTCCCCGACGAATTCAAGGAAGAGCAGTGGGCCACCACCGGCGACGGCAGGACCTACATTCATGACGCCGGCGAGGGCTGGTTCGCTGCGCAGGTCGCCTCGGGCGAGGATGTTGACGTCGCGCGCCATGCCGCCGACAACACGATCGCCTTCTATCGGGGGGAGCCGCCGCCAGGTCACGACGATCGGTGACGAATTGGCGCGGCGGTCGACCAGCCGGTGATCCGACGCGTGGGCGGCATCTGCTGCACGCGGTCAGTTTCGACCTCGCCGCATTCCTCGAACGCCGCCCTCAGGCGGCTTGGTCGCCGGGTGGTGCGGGTCCGCCGGGTTGGCCGGGGTCGTCGCTGGGTTGGGGGTCGGTGGGCTTGCTGTGGGTGGG
>JAXHTL010000244.1:0-6512 GCA_034190095.1 Actinomycetota bacterium | reverse complement strand
CGTCGGGGCCAGCTCCACGGCCCGGGCCGCGTCGACGCGCCGGGACCGGGGCAGCGTCGCCGGGGAGGTGCCCGCGAGCCGGCGTAGCCCGTCGCCGGCGGCGAAGCCGACTCGGACCAACGCCCGCGCGGCGGTGTTCATCTCGGGCAGCAGCGGAACCAGCTGCGGCATGGCGTGCACCAGGTGGGGGGCGTTGCGGGTCATCAGGATGTGCCGCTCGGCGGCGCTGCGCCGGGCGATCCCCACATTGCCGCTGGCCAGATAGCGCAGCCCGCCGTGCACCAGCTTCGAGCTCCACCGGCTGGTCCCGAAGGCCAGATCGTGCTTCTCGACGAGCACCACCGACAGCCCGCGGGTCGCGGCGTCGAGAGCGATGCCCGCACCGGTGATACCGCCCCCGATCACCAGCACGTCGACGCCGGGGTCGTCGCCGAGCCGGGCCAGCTCGGCGGTGCGCCGGCGCTGATTCAAAGCCGTTGAACTGCTCAAGGTTTCAGATATCCGTCCAGTGAGTGGGTCAGCTCGGTGTCGAGTTCGTCGGCGGCGAGCAGGCCGGCCACCATCTGGGCCGACTGGATGGTCGACTGCGTGATGAGCAGACACATCGCGGCCATCTGCCGGGGATCGCCGGCGCGCACACTGCCGTCGTCCTGGCCGGCCTTGATCGCCTCGGCCAACGCGTCGATGAGGATCTGCTGGCTGGTGCCCAGCCGGTCGGCGATGTAGGTCATCGCGATGCTGGGCGCATTGTGGATGACCGAGGTGACGACCTCGTCGTCGCGCAGGTGCTGGGCGACCGCGACCACCCGCGCCACGGTGGCCTGCCGTCCCACCCCGGTGTCGGGCACCCTGTCGAGCACCCCGGCGATCCGCAGGGTCAGCACCTCGGCGATCAGGTAGCGGATGTCGGGCCAGCGCCGGTAGATGGTGGGGCGGCTGACGCGCGCGCGGCGGGCGATCTCGGTCATCGTGGTGCGCTCCACACCGTAGGCGAGCAGGCATGCCGCCGCGGCGTCGAGGATCCGCTCCTCGACACTCTGCCCTGCGTTACGGATTGACACCATCTGTAATACTGTAACGCATGACGAACGCCGACGCCCACCCGAACGATCCGCCGATGCTGTGGAACGGCTGGGGTGACCCCGACGCGGCCACGCCACTGTCGGCAGGCATCCGCTCGCTGCTCGAACAAGCCCTCGGCATCGAGGCTGTCGACGTCGACGCACCCTCCCTCGAGCAGGTCCGGCTGCGCCCCTCGGCGTTGTCGGCGGCCGACCGCGACGGCCTGACCGCGATACTCGGCGCCGAGCACATCGCCGTCGAGGACCGCGACCGGCTGCTGCGCGCCGGCGGCAAGTCCACCCTGGACCTGCTGCGCCGGCGCGACTTCGGGGTGCAGGACGCTCCCGACGCGGTGCTGCTGCCCGGCAGCGACGACGACATCGCCGCGGTGCTGCGATTCTGTGCCGACCACAGCATCGCCGTGGTGCCGTTCGGCGGCGGCACCTCGGTGGTGGGCGGGCTGGACCCGATGCGCGGCCGCTTCAAGGCCGTCGTATCGCTGGACCTACGCCGGCTCGACGCACTGCACTGGCTCGACGAAGTGTCCGGGGAAGCCGAGTTGGGAGCCGGCGTCACCGGCCCGGACGCCGAGCGGCTCCTCGGCGAGCGCGGCTTCTCGCTGGGCCATTTCCCGCAGAGCTTCTGCTTCGCCACCATCGGCGGCTTCGCCGCGACCCGCTCGTCGGGGCAGGACTCGGCCGGCTACGGCCGCTTCGACGACATGGTCCGCGGCCTGCGCGCAGTCACCCCGGCGGGCACCCTCGAGCTGGGCCGCGCCCCGTCCTCGGCGGCCGGGCCGGACCTGCGTCAGCTGATCGTCGGCTCCGAGGGCACCTTCGGCGTCATCACCCGGGTGCGTCTTCGGGTGCATCCGGTGCCCGAAGCGACCCGCTACGAGGCGTGGTCGTTCCCGGACTTCGCCACCGGGGCCGACGCGTTGCGCGCGGTGGTGCAGACCGGCACCGGTCCCACCGTGCTGCGGTTGTCCGACGAGGCCGAGACCGGAGTCAACCTCGCCACGACCGAGAGCATCGGCGAACAGCAGATCACCGGCGGCTGCCTGGGCATCACCGTCTTCGAGGGCACCGAGGCCCATGTCGCGGCGCGGCACTCCGAGACCCGCGACCTGCTGACGGCCATGGGCGGCACCTCGCTGGGCGAACCGGCCGCCCGCGCCTGGGAACACGGCCGGTTCAACGCGCCGTATCTGCGCGATGCGCTGCTGTCGGCCGGTGCGCTGTGCGAGACCCTGGAGACGGCCACCACCTGGTCGAACGTGCCGCTGCTCAAGGCCGCCGTCACCGAGGCGCTCACCGGCTCGCTCGCCGATTCGGGCACCCCCGCGCTGGTGATGTGCCACATTTCGCATGTGTACCCGACCGGCGCCTCGCTCTACTTCACCGTGGTCGCCGCGCAGCGCGGCAACCCGATCGAGCAGTGGCGTGCCGCCAAGGCGGCCGCCTGCGAGGCCATGGTGCGCAACGGCGGCACCATCACCCACCACCACGCCGTGGGTATCGATCACCGGCCGTGGATGCGCGAGGAGATCGGCGATCTCGGCGTCGAGCTGCTCAAGGCCGTCAAAGCCACGCTCGATCCCGCCGGGATACTCAACCCCGGCAAGCTGATTCCGTGACCCTCGGCCGCGTCACCGTCCTGACCAACCCCGCGTCCGGGCACGGCAACGCCCATCACGCCGCCGAACGCGCGATCACCCGGCTGCACCGCCGCGGCATCGACGTCGTCGCGATCGCCGGAACCGACGCCGACCACGCGCGCCGCCTCCTCGAGGGTGCGCTCGAACGCGAGATGGATGCCCTGGTGGTGGTCGGCGGCGACGGCATCGTCTCGGTCGCCCTGCAGGTACTGGCCGGCACCGGGACACCGCTGGCGATCGTGCCCGCCGGCACCGGCAACGACCATGCCCGCGCATTCGGGATCCCCGCCAAGGATCCCGAGGCCGCGGCCGACGTGGTGGTCGACGGGCGGGTCGACACCGTCGACCTGGGCCGCATCACCGGCGCCGACGGCACCGTCCGGTGGTTCGGCACCGTAATGGCGGCCGGGTTCGACTCGCTGGTGACCGACCGGACCAACCGGATGCGCTGGCCGCACGGCCGGATGCGCTACAACCTGGCGATGCTCGCCGAGTTGTCCAAGCTGCGGCTGCTGCCGTTCCGGCTGACCTTCGACGGCGACGAGCACGTCACCGACTTGACGCTCGCCGCGTTCGGCAACACCCGCAGCTACGGCGGGGGCATGCTGATCTGCCCGGATGCCGACCCCCGCGACGGGCTGCTCGACGTCACCATGGTGGCCTCGGCGTCGCGCACCCGGTTGATCCGGCTGTTCCCGACGGTGTTCAAGGGCACCCACGTCGACCTGGACGAGGTGCACACCCGGCGGGCGCAGACCATCACCGTCGACAGCCCTGGAATCAACGCCTACGCCGACGGTGAGTACGTCTGCCCGCTGCCGGTCGAGGTGTCCGCGGTGCCCGGCGCGCTCAACATCCTGCGACCGCAGGACGGTTAGCCGACGCCCCTGCTCAGCCAGCTGACCTCGGCGCCCTCGCCGCCGTCGCGGTAGGCCTCCAGCGCGTCGTCCCAGGCGGTGCCCAGCACCGAGTCGAGTTCGGCGGCCAGGGTGTCCGCGCCGGCGGCCATCAGGGCGCGCAGCCGCATCTCGCCGACCATCACGTCACCGTTGGCGCTCATCGGACCGCTCCACAGGCCCAGCTGCGGGGTGTGGCACCAGCGGTGTCCGTCGATTCCCTGGCTGGGGTCCTCGGTCACCTCGAAGCGCAGCACCGACCACGAGCGCAGCGCGTTCGCCAGCTGGGCGCCGGTGCCGACCGGCCCCACCCAGTTGGTGACGGCGCGCAGCTGCCCGGGCATGGCCGGTTGCGGGGTCCACTTCAGATTCGCCCTCGAATTGAGGGTCGACGACAACGCCCACTCGACATGCGGGCATACCGCCGCGGGCGACGCGTGGATGTAGACCACGCCCGTCGTCGCGTCGGCGAATTGGTTCGCTGCACGCATCTGCTTGCTCCTTCGGCTCCACGAGGGACGTCTTCCCCAACGACCTGGTGGTGCCCGAACGGCAAGTGACCGGATGGCGCGAACAGAACTCGATGAAATTGTGTCGTACGTGCCTATTGTGCCTCGTGAGACGTGTGTTGCGCTAGTCGCGTCCGAATTCTCTCAGAACTTCATCAGACAGGGCCGGCATCACCGTATGCGCCCACTCGCCGAAGGTGCGGTCGGTCAGCACGACCAGCGCCAACGCCGCATCCGGATCGACCCACAGGAAGGTTCCGGACTGGCCGAAATGCCCGTAGGTGCCCGCGGAGTTGTTCGCCCCGGTCCAGTGCGGAGATTTGCCGTCGCGGATCTCGAAACCCAGCCCCCAGTCGTTGGGCCGCTGCACCCCGAACCCGGGCAGCACTCCGGCCAGACCGGGGAACTGCACGCTGACGGCCTCGGCGTGCATCTGCGCGGAGACGGTGGTGGGACTCAGCAGGTCGCCGGCGAAGGCCGCCAGATCGTCGACGGTCGAGGATGCGCCGTAGCCGGCCGCCTCCGCACCGCCCTCGAGGACCGTGTCGGCCATACCGAGCGGCGCCAGCACCGACTCGGTCAGGTAGGTGTCGAACGCGATCGTCGACTCCCGCTCGATCGTCTCGGCCAGCACGGTGAACCCGTAGTTGGAGTAGACCCTGCGGGTGCCGGGTTCGGCGATCACCTTCGCCGAGGTCATCTCGTAGCCCGCGGTGTGCGCCAGCAGGTGCCGGACCGTGGACCCGGGCGGTCCGGCGGGTGTGTCGAGCTCGACCGCGCCCTCCTCGACGGCGACCTGTGCCGCGCGGGCGACCAGCGGTTTGGTCACCGAGGCCAGCGCAAAGCGGGCCCGGGTGTCGCCGTGGCCGGCCAGCACACCCGAGGGCCCGACCACCGCCGCAGCCGCGGTGGGGACGGGCCAGTCGGCGAGGACATCCAAGGCGCTCATCGAGTGAGCAGCCTAGTTGCCTTACCCGTTGGCTTTCCCGTTCGGCTCGGCGCCGCCGACCACCGCGTGGATGCGGCCCCGCGGGTAGGGCAGGTCGATGCCGTTCTGGTCGTAGGCCCGCAGGATCTCGCGGCGCAGCCGGCGCTGCACCGACCACTGGGCGCCCGGGCGCGTCTTCAGCGTCATCCGCAGTGTGAGCAGATCGGGCGAGAGCTCCTGCACACCGAGCATCTCCGGCGGGCCGATCACCTTCTCCTGCAGCGAGGAGTCGGCGATGGCGGCCTCGGCAGCCTCGACCGCGACCTGCTCGGCACGCTCGATGTCGGCGGTCAGGGCCACCGGCACCTCGATGCGGGCCACCGCGTACTCCTGGCTCATGTTGCCGACCCGGGCGATCTCACCGTTGCGGACGTACCAGAGCGTGCCGTCGATGTCGCGCAGGGTGGTCACCCGCAGCCCGACGGTCTGCACCTCACCGATCGCCTCACCGAGGTCGACGATGTCCCCCACGCCGTACTGGTCCTCCAGGAGCATGAACACTCCGGTGACGAAATCGCGCACCAGGTTCTGCGCGCCGAAGCCGATGGCCAGGCCGACGACCCCGGCCGAGGCGATGAACGGCGCGATGTTCACCCCGACGACGTTGAGGATGGCCAGCACCAGCCAGGTGAGCAGCACGATCGACACCGTCGACTTGAGCACCGATCCGATGGTCTGCGCACGCTGCTGGCGGCGTTCGTTGGCCTGCTGACCACTCGCCGAGGCGGGCACCCGGTCGCGCAGCCCCCGCAGCAGTGGCGGCTTGGCCGGGGCGTTCTCGTCTCCGCTGACCTTCTTGGCCTTCCCGGAGCGGCCGGTGGCGCGGTCGATCATCCGGTGCAGGATGAACCTGGCGATCAGCACGACGAGCAGATACGCACCGATCCGGATCGGCACCTCGACAAGCCAGTGCTGGTTGGTCTCCGTCCATTCGAAAGCGAGTAGTTGCAGGTCCATGTCACCGACCGTACGGGGCTGACACCCTTCTCCGAAACCCGTGCGGGTCAGCGCGCCGAAACGCGCTGACCTCCACGGTGCGGGTCAGTTCCCGAGCCACGCCGCGAACACGGCACCGACGCCCGGCACGTCGCCGCCGCAGCACCCGCCCAACACCCGGACCGCGGGTAACCGCCCCCGCAGCGCGGCATGCTGGGCGGCCAGGTCGCCGGGGTCGCCGTCGTCCAGTTCGGTGGCCTCGTCGAGCTCGGCGTGGCTCTTGGCCGACGCGTTGGCCCGCAGCCCCGCCACCCGCTGCAGCCACGGCCCGTCGTGGTCGAGCGCTGGTGAGAAGTGCGTCGGATGGGCGCAATTGACCATGAAGTAAGCCGCCGCCGAGTCCGTTTCCGCGTCCACCTGCTCGACCGCCTCGTGCAGCGGCTGACCGGTGGGCAGGCAGCCGT
>JAXHTL010000243.1:0-6539 GCA_034190095.1 Actinomycetota bacterium | reverse complement strand
CGGCCGGCGAGTCCCGCTGGTCGAGCGCCGAAACCCCGTCGATACGTTCCACCAGCAGCGCCGGAACCCGCCGCCGGGTCACCAGTTCGGCCAGCGCCGAGGCCGCCGCGTTGGACGTCTCGGTGTCGGTGGTGAAGCTCAGCAGTGACCGGCCGCCGCGTTCGACGAACCAGGCCAGCTCGCCGTCGACGAGCACCACGAGCGCCCCGGCCTTGCGGCCCGGCCGGTGCGCGGTCTCGGCCTCGGTGTCGCGGGCCGGCCACGGCAACGCCGCGCCGAAGGGGTTGGCCGGATCGGTGGCCGCCAGGGCGACGGTCCGCAGGGCGCCCTGACGGTCATCGATGCTGTCGGCGTGGGTTCGCAGCCGGTCGACGGTGCTGGCCGTGGCGAACTGGGCGCCGCCCAGCGATTCGACGAAGTACCCGCGCTGGCACCGGCCGGCTTCTTCCATCGCGGTCAGCACCTTGTAGAGCGAAGCGAACCCGCCGGGCACGTTCTCGGCGGCGACGGCGCCCTTGGTGAGCACACCGTGCCGGGCGAGCAGCTGGTCGGCCTGGAAATGTGCCCGCACCGTGGTGTCGGTTTCGGCGGCGGGTAGCGCCGACCACCGTCCAGCAACGGTCGGGTCCGAGTCGCGGTGGCTCAACGCGCTCGAACTCAGGCTGTAGCGGCTCAGTCGCGGGGCGCGCCGATGCCGGTGCGACGGCGCGCCCGCCCGCCGCGAGCCGGCTCCCCGAGCGCCGGAGAGCAGTGCCCGTACCGGCGCGAACGTGTCGCCACTGACTCGGCCGGACCAGATCAGTTGCCACAGCGCCTCTTTGAGCGAATCATCGGGTACCCCGTCCACCGACAGCTGGCGGAAGAAGTAGGCCCCGCCGCCGGAGAGCGCCTCGAGAAGCGCCCGCTGCACATCGGTGAACTCGATCTCACCCGGTGGCGCCAGCGACAGTGGCGCCGTCTCGGCCGGGTGGAATGCCACCCAGCCATCCGAACTGGTGGGACCCGCCGACAGCGCCCCGACGCCGGACCACAACACCTCGCCGGAGGCCAGCAGCTCATCGAGCATCCCGGGCTGATAGTCGCGAACCCGCTGGCCGAGAATCAGTGGCTCCACCGCCGAGGCGGGCAGCGGCACCCCGGCCAGCTGATCGATGACCGCAGCCAGCCCGTCGACCCCGGACACCGATTCGGCGCCCAGGAGCTGCCACGGCGGCAGGAAACGGCCGAGTGCGGCGGGGCTGACGGGCTCGATCTGGGCCCGCAGTGCCGCCAGCGAGCGGCGCCGCAGAATGCGCAGCACCTCGGCATCGCACCACTGCTCACCGGAATCGCCGACCGCGTCGGTGAATTCGCCGCGCACCAACTTCGCATCCACCGCGAGACGGCCCAGCACGTCGGCGGTCACCCGCAAGCCGAGCCCGAACCGGGCGGCGGCCTCGGCGGTGGTGAAGGGTCCGCGGGTCCGGGCGAAACGCGACAGCAGCTCGCCGAGCGGGTCGACGACGGGTTCGAGGAACGCGATCGGAACCCCGACCGGGACGGCGACGCCGACACCGTCGCGCAACCTGCCGATGTCCTCGATCGCGGCCCACCAGGTCTGTCCCGCATACGACACCGTCAGGACCCGTTTGGCTGTGAGCAAACCCTCCAGCCAGCCGCCGACGTCTTCGGCGGTGCTGCGGGTGGCCATCTCGTCGGTGGTCAGCGGGCCCAGCAGGCGCAGCAGGTCGGCCACGGCCTCGGCGTCACGAGCCAACCGGTCCGGGGCCAGGTGCTGCAGCTGGCGCGCGGTGGCGGCCACCACCTCCGGGTCGAGCAGCTCGCGCAGCTCCACCCGGCCCAACAGTTCGGCCAGCAGCGTGGGGTCCAACGCCAGCGCTGCGGCGCGGCGCTCGGCCAGCGGGCTGTCACCCTCGTACATGAACGCGCCGACGTAGCCGAACAGCAGCGAGGCGGCGAACGGCGACGGCGTCTGGGTCTCGACCTCGAGCATCCGCACCCGGCGCGCGGCGATGCGCCCCATCAACGAGGTCAGCGCCGGCACGTCGTAGACGTCCTGCAGGCACTCGCGCACCGCTTCGAGCACGATCGGGAAATCCGGGTAGCCCCGGGCCACGTCGAGCAGCTGGGCGGCGCGCTGGCGCTGATGCCACAGCGGTGATCGCTTGCCCGGGTGACGGCGCGGCAGCAGCAGCGCGCGGGCGGCGCACTCGCGGAATCGGGAGGCGAACAACGCCGAACCGCTGACCTCGGTGGTGACCAGCGGTTCGACCTCGTCCGGGTCGAAGACGAAGATGTCTGCCCCGGGCGCCGTGTCGTCGGTGTCGGGCAGTCGCACGATGATGCCGTCGTCGGATGCGGTCGGTTTCTCGTCGATGCCGTAGCGCTCGTAGAGGCGCTTGCCCACCGCGAGCGCCAGCGGTCCGTGCACCCGCAGTCCGTAGGGGGAGTGCAGGATGACGCGCCAGTCGCCCAGCTCGTCGCGGAAGCGTTCGACCACCAGCGTCGTGTCGGATGGCACCGCCGAGGTGGCCTGGCGCTGCTCGTCGATCAGCCGCCATAGGTTGTCGGTGGCGAACGCGTCGAAACCGACGTCATGGCAGCGTTTTTCGAAGGCGTCTCGATCCAGGCGGGCCAGCTCCCCGGTGAACGCGCCGATCGCCGCTCCGAGTTCGGCGGGGCGGCCGACACCGTCGCCGCGCCAGAACGGCAGCCGGGCCGGCTCGCCGGGGGCGGGGATGACGAGCACCCGGTCGTGGGTGATCTCGGTGATCCGCCAGCTCGTCGCGCCCAGTGAGATGACGTCGCCGGGGCGTGATTCGTAGACCATCTCCTCGTCGAGTTCCCCGACCCGGGAGGGTTTCTCGGAGTCCGCGGAGGAGGCCAGGTAGACGGTGAACAATCCGCGGTCGGGGATGGCGCCGCCGGAGGTGACGGCCAGCCGCTGCGCCCCGGGCCGTGCGGTCAGGGTCCCGGCGTCGCGGTCGTAGACGATGCGCGGTCGCAGTTCGGCGAACTGGGTGGACGGGTACTTCCCCGAGAGGAGATCCAGGGTGGCCTCGAATGCGCTGCGCGGCAGCGTCGCGAACGGTGCGCTGCGCCGTACGGTGTCGAACCAGCGGTCGGCGTCGATCGGCTCCAGCGCACTGGCGGCCACGGTGTGCTGGGCGAGCACGTCGAGCGGGTTGGCCGGAACGGCCATGGTCTCGATCTGGCCGGCGAGCATCCGTTGCACGCTGACCGCGCAGCCGATCAGGTCCGTGCGGTGCTTGGGGAACAGCACCCCCTGGCTGATCTCGCCGACCTGGTGTCCGGCCCGGCCGATGCGCTGCAGGCCGCTGGCCACCGACGGCGGGGTCTCGACCTGGATGACCAGGTCGACCGAACCCATGTCGATGCCGAGTTCGAGGCTCGACGTCGCGACCACGGCCTTGAGCCGGCCGCTCTTGAGCGCGTCCTCGACCTCGGCGCGTGCCTCCTTGCTGACCGAGCCGTGGTGGGCGCGGGCCAGCACGGGTTCGGCGCCGAAGGTCTGGCCGCTGCCCATGAGGTGGGCCGGAGCGCCGCCGGCGACCCCTGGGTTGTGCGACCCCAGCTCCAGCCCGGCCCGTTCGGCGTGGATCTCGTTGAGGCGGGCCGTCAGCCGCTCGGCCAGCCGGCGCGAGTTGGCGAACACGATCGAGCTGCTGTGCGCCTCGATCAGGTCGACGATGCGCTGCTCGACCTCGGGCCAGATCGAGTTGTCCTCGAGGTTGGCCATGTCGGGCACCGGCACCTGCACGGTCAGGTCGAAGGTCTTGGCCGCCGGGGGCGAGACGATGGTGGTGGGGGCCGCTCCGGACAGGAAGCGCGCGACTTCCTCGGCGGGGCGCACCGTGGCCGACAGCCCGATGCGCTGGGCGGGACGCGCCAGGATCGCGTCGAGGCGTTCCAGCGACAGAGCCAGATGTGCGCCCCGCTTGGTGCCGGCGACCGCGTGCACCTCGTCGACGATCACCGTCTCGATCCCGGCCAGCGTCTCGCGCGCGGCCGAGGTCAGCATCAGGAACAGCGATTCGGGGGTGGTGATCAGGATGTCGGGGGGCTTGGTGATGAGCTCCCGGCGCTTGGCCGGTGGGGTGTCCCCGGAACGGACCCCGACGCTGATGGCCGGTGTGGGCTGTCCGGTGCGTTCGGCGATCCGGGAGATGCCGGTCAGCGGGGTGCGCAGGTTTCGTTCGACGTCCACGGCCAGCGCTTTGAGCGGAGAGACGTACAACACCCGGGTGGCCTGTTTCCCGGGGGGGTCCGGTGCGGGTTCGCGGGCCAGGCCGTCGATCGCCCACAGGAACGCCGCAAGCGTCTTCCCCGACCCGGTCGGGGCGATGACCAGCGTGTTCTCCCCGTCTGCGATGGCATTCCAGGCCTGCGCCTGCGCCGGGGTGGGTTCGACGAACGTGCCGGTGAACCATTCGCGCGTCAGCGCGCTGAAGCGGGTCATCGGGTCGGGCGTCGGGGGCGCGGGGCTCACATGACCATGGTGCCAACCGGGACCGACAAGCACTCCGACACCGCCGCCCGGCAGTAAACTGGCACACTCGGTCAGTTTTCGGCATAGCATCGCCCCGTGGTGGCGGGGGACTGGCAGCCGCATGTGCCGGCTGCCACCATCGGCGGGCCGCGGATAGCCGAGGGGGTCATCCGCCGCCCCGGGGTGGTGCATCGACTGCGGGCCGGGCGGCATGGCGACCTCGTGACGGTCACCGCGCCGGCGGGCTACGGCAAGACCACGGCGGTTGCGCTGTGGGACGCCGAGGACGAGCGGCCGTTCGCGTGGGTGCGTGTCGACCACCTCGACGAGGACCCGGCTCACCTGCTGCTGCACATCGCGACGGCCGTGCGGGCTGTCGGCGGAGTCGACGGCGATCTGCTGGGCTATCTGGCCGGGCCGGGGCGGCCCCCGGCCAGCCATCTGGTCCCCGCCGTGGTGCGCTGCCTGGAGGGCGGTCCCCCGCTGGTGCTGGTGATCGACGATGCGCACGAACTCGCCGCCCCGGAGGCGATCGACACACTGCGGAGCCTGATCGATGCCTCGCCGCCGTCGATGACGGTCGTGCTCGTGGGGCGCTATCTGTTGCCCCTCGAGATGGCCCGCCGTCGGCTCGATCGGGCGCTGGTCGAGGTCGGGCCGGCTCAGTTGCGGTTCACCGGGCAGGAGTCCGCGGCCGTGCTGCGGCGGGTGAGCGGAGTGTCCGATGACACGACGCTGACGGCTGTCGTCGACAGCTGTGAGGGGTGGCCGGCTGGGCTCGTGCTGTGCGGGATGGCGCTGCGCGACGGTGCCGACGTGTCCGCGGTCTCGGGTCGTCACCCGGTGGTGATGAGCTATCTGGTCGAGGAGATTCTCAGCCGGCTCGACGGCCGGTCGGCAACGTTTCTGACGGAAACTGCTGTGCTGCAGCGCTTCCGGGCAGAGCAACTCGATGCGGTGCTCGGCCGGGAGGATTCCGCCCGGATGTTGGAGTCGCTGTCGGTGTCGGGGAACCTCTTCCTGGTCGCTCTCGACTCACACCGCTGCTGGTACCGCTACCACCGGCTCTTCGGTGACGTGTTGCGAACCAGGCTTCGTGTCACCGCACCGCAGCGGTTTCGCGAACTCGCCTCGCGGGCTGCGGATTACCTGCAGGGCGAGGGCGACGTCGACGGGGCTCTGCTCTGCGCGCTGGATGCCGGCGACCGTGCACGCGCGGCGTCGCTGGTGGGTCGTGACGCGGCGCGGCTCGGTTTCGACGGTCGGGCCGGGGTGCTGGCGCGACGTCTGGGATCCCTGGACGCGCAGACGTTCTCGGAGTGCCCAGATGCGGCGCTGGCGAGAGCGTGGTTGGGGGTGACGACCGGGGATACGGATCTGATTCAGCGCTCACTGTCGCTGGCGCACCGGGCTGATCGCGGGTTGCCGCTGGCCGACGGCGCTCCGTCGGTGAAAGTCGCCGCGGCACTGATCAGTTCCCTTGTCGGAGCGGGAGGCGTACACGATGTGATACGTCATGCCGATGTCGTGCGGGCCGCCGGCGACCATCTGGCCAACCCGTGGTGGGGTGCAGCGACGGTGATGAAGGGCGCCGCGGAATCCATGCTGGGGATTGTGTCGCGGGCCCGGGCGCTCCTCGAGGCCGCCCTCGCAGCCACCGATGACCTGCCCGGTTTCCAGGCTGTCGCGCTGGCACACCTCGCCCTGATCGATCTCGCCGCCGGCGACGACGAAGCCGCCACCGCGCGAAGTGTGGCCGCCCGCGAGATCGCCGACAAGTACGACCTCTGTGATGTGGTGCCGATGGTGGTGGTGTACGCCACCAGCGCGGTGATGTCGGCACGGTTCGGCGACGTCGACGCGGTGCGCGAGGCGGCGCTGACCACCGAGAGCCTGTTGCACCGGTTGGGGCCGCTGGCGGCCCGGACGGCGCTGCTCGGCCACGGGTTGCTGGCCTGGAGCGGTGCGGTGATCTGCGACCCCGACATGATGAGCACGCATCTCGATGCCGCGGAGGGGGCCCGTCGCC
>JAXHTL010000242.1:0-6578 GCA_034190095.1 Actinomycetota bacterium | reverse complement strand
TCGCGCCCCTGGAAGCTGCGGACGTCACGCGCGAGCGGAGCCGGTGACACCTCGTCTGCCGGCCGATCCGCCCCGGACTCAGCGGCTTCTGGGTCGGTCACGGGGGCGGCGGTGGCGCCCCGGGGGCCACCGGCTCACCGGGCTGGTTCACCGGCCCGGGCTGCGCGTCGGGTGGCGGCGGAGGCGCACCCGGGGGCGGCGGGGGCGGCGGCGCACCGGGCGGTGGTGCGGCCGGCACGGTGGTCGGGGGGCCCCACGGGATGGTGATGCCCGGCGCGATCTCCAGCGTCGGCTGGATCACCGTCTCCGACGGCGGGGGCGGCTCGGTCGGGCTGGGCGGCGGGGGCGGCGCCGCTGGCACGCCGGCGTAGCCACCGATCTCCTCCGGCTCGGGGAACGATTCGTTGTCGGTGCCCTCGAGCGCACCGTCCATGGTGGCCTTCCAGATGTCGGCCGGCAGGCCCGAGCCGTACACCGGCGACCCCCACTGGTTCACCAACGGTTCGGTGCCCTCGGTGGTGCCCACCCACACCGCCGTGGACAGCGACGGGGTGAACCCGACCATCCAGGCATCACGATTGGCCCCGGTGTCGCCGAGCTGGTTGGTGCCGGTCTTGGCCGCCGACGGGCGGCCCCCGGCCAGGTTGTGGCCGCCCGAATAGCCCGCGATCGGCTGCATCGCGGCGATCACGTTGTCGGCGACCTCCCGCTCGATGCGCTGCTCGCCGGTGTTGTCCTCCTGGCTGGCGTCGTAGAGCACCGTTCCCTCGGCGTTGACGACCTTCTGCACGAAGTGCGGCGTGTGGTAGACGCCCGAGGCGGCGATCGTGGCGTAGGCCGAGGCCATGTCGATCACCCGAGACTGGTACTGGCCCAGCACGACCCCGTTGTTGGGTGGGCCGCCCTGCCCGTCCTCGGACAGCGTGTGCTCGACACCGGGGAAGCTCTCCGCGATGCCCGCGCGGTGCGCGGCGTCGGCGACGTCGGCGGGGCCGTTCTCCAGCTCCAGCATCAGCCGGTAGTAGCTGGTGTTCAGCGACCGCTTGAGAGCCTCGGCGATGTTGCAGGTGCCGCAACCCCCGCCGCCGACGTTGCCGATCTCGATCCCGTTGACCGTCAGCGGCGAGCTGTCCACCTGATAGCCGAGACCCATGCCCTGCTCGAGCGCGGCGATCAAGGCGAACACCTTGAACGACGACCCGGTCGGCAGACCGGCCTGGGCGAAGTCGAACCCCGCGGCGTCCGAGCCGCCGTAGTAGGCCTCCACCCCGCCGGTTCCGGGGTCGATCGACACCACGGCGGCGCGCATGTCGGGGTTCTGGCCCTCCATGTACTCCTCGACCGCGTCCACCGCCGCGGACTGCGCCTGCGGATCGATCGTGGTGGTGATCTGCAGTCCCTCGGTGTTCAACGTCTGCTCGTTGATGTCGAAGATCGCCATCAACTCGTTGATCACCTGCCGCTCGATCAACCCGTTGGGGCCGGTGGTCTGGTTCTGCGTGCTCGCGGCATCGGGCGGGATGGTCGGCGGGAACACCTGGGCGGCGCGGTCCTGCTCGGAGAGCGCACCGATCTCGACCATGCCGTCGAGCACCCAGTTCCACCGATCCTCGGCGCCGACCGGGTCGACGGCCGGGTCCAGCGCCGAGGGCCGCTGGATCAAGGCGGCCAGCAGTGCGCCCTCGGCCACGTTGAGCTGTTCGACGGGTTTGGCGAAGTACGCCTGCGACGCCGCGGCCACCCCGTAGGCGCCGCGCCCGAAATAGATGATGTTCAGGTAGGACTCCAGCACCTGGTCCTTGGACCACTCGCTGGACATCTTCGTCGAGATCACCAGTTCCTTGGCTTTTCGGATCAGCCCGCCGACACCGGAGCGGGCGTCGCCGACCAACGCGTTCTTCACGTACTGCTGGGTGATCGTCGACCCGCCCTGCAGATCGCCGCCGAAGATGTTGTTCTTGGCCGCCCGCAGGAATCCGGTCAGCGAGAAGCCCGGGTTGGAGTAGAAGTCCCGGTCCTCGGCGGCCATCACCGCGTCCCGCACGTGTACCGGGATCTGATCGATGTTGACGTCGACCCGGTTGCCTTCGGGCGGAACGATCTTGGCGATCTCGCTGCCGTCGCTGGCCAGGATGGTCGACACCTGCGCGGTGCGGATGTCACCCGGCTTGGGCACGTCGACGATCAGGTAGGCCATCCCGAACGTGAGAGCCGGCACCACGATCAGCACCGCGGCCGCGACCAGCAGCCCGCGGCGCACCCACCGCCAGTTGATCCGGTCGCGCAGGCTCGGACCCTCCGGACCCCCTGGGCCTGCGCCGCCCGGGCCGCCGGCGGGCCTGCCCGGTGGAGGCGGCGGCTGCTTCGGCGGGCCACCGTCGAGGGCACGCTTGACCACGTCGATCGGGTCACGCAGATGCGCCGGCGTCTCGTCGCGCACCGGGGGCAGGATCGCGGTGTGCCGGTCATCGGGGACCGCACCCGCACGCTGCGGGATGTCCGGGCCCGGTGGCCGGTGCCGGCCACCCGGCGCGTCGCCGGCGGGGCGGCGCGGCGGACCGGGGGGCCGCTGGTGCGGGGGTTGCGCGCTCACGCCGTCAGCCGGGCGCCCGTCCTGGGCATCGTTGGCTGACCGGTCGTGGCGTCCGTCGCTATTCACTGGCCGTGCGCGCACGGCTGCGCGCGGTCTGGGTGCGGCGCGATCCCTTGGGTGGGGGAACGGCGCCGAGCACGTATGACTTGACCAGGTGATTCCAGCTGCAGGTGCGGCACACCTCCACCACATGGACCGAGAACTCGTCGTAGCGGGTCGCCAGCAGCACCAATTCCTCGGAGGTGCGCGCCGAGCCGGACACCGCCCCGAGGTGGTCACCGAACACCCACGACACCAACGTCAGCTGCTCCTTGCGGCAGATCGGGCACATGACCGAACTCGGCCTGCCGTGGAACTTGGCGGCCCGCAGGAGATAGGGATTGGCGTCGCAGACCTCCGAGACGCCGGTGCGCCCCGAATAGACCTCTGCCAGCAGGGACCGCCGCCGCAGGGCGTAGTCCACCACCTGTCGCTGCAATCGCACGAGGACCAGAGTACGTCGGCCCATCGGGCAGGGAAGCGCGATGGGCGCCCCGTGGCGGCCTCGAGGTCGCCGCGATCGCATCTGGCCTGCGGTATCAGTGGTCCAACTCTTACGATCATCGACGTGGCCTCGGGGAGCTCAGCACGGCGGATGTCGGGCACGCGGGCAAAAGACAGCGACCGCACCGCCATCTGCACCGCGCTGGACAGCGCCCTGGCCGAGGGTCAGCTGTCGATGACCGAGCACCGGGACCGGATCAAGTCCGCCACCAGCGCCGTCATGCTCAGCGAACTGCACGGGCTGATCTCGGATCTGCAGATCACCACGCCGCCGGCCCAATTCGCCGAACCCGAGAAGCGCCGGCTGCCGGCCCTGCCCTCGGGGTGGGGGATCCGGGCGGCGATCGCGGCGGTGCTGGTGGTGTTGGGCATCGCCATCGGCTGGGGTCTGTACGGCAACACCCCCTCGCCGTTGAACTTCACCTCCGACCCCGGCGCCAAGGAAGACGGCATCGCGGCCACGGTGCTGACCCCGCCCCGGCAGCTGCATTCCCTGGGCGGCCTGCGCGGTCTGTTCGGGCAGATGTCGCAGAAGTTCGGCGACACCATGGGCTACTCGCTGAGCGTCTATCCCGACTACGCGTCGCTGGAACGCCCCGACCCGGCCGACGCCCGCCGCGTGCTGCGGTACAGCTACCGCGGCGGCTGGGGCGACCCGTCGACGTCGGCCAAGGATGAACGCGACGTGCTCGTCGACCTGGCCGCCTTCGACGTCGAGGAGATCGTCGCGATCCTGCGCGGCGCACCCGAAACGCTGGGCATCAGCCCCGCCGACGTCGTCAACACCTACCTGTCGATCGATCCGAACAGCGATGTCACCGCCCCGCCGGGGTCGATCGACCTCTCGATCTATGTCTCCAGCGAGTTCGGCAGCGGCTACATCGAGCTCAACCCGGACGGCACGATCAAGCACATCAGCTACCCCAGCAACTGAGCTCGCCCATTCCCGCTTGCGCGCATCGATGTAGCGATTAATATATCGGCGCGATACTATTGCGCGAGGTGTCGAGGCGTCGTAGCGACGCGGCAGATCATGGCGATCCAACGGAGAGGAGGTGTCCCGATGCTCGAACTGGCCATCCTGGGGCTGCTCCTGGAATCCCCGATGCACGGCTACGAGCTGCGCAAACGGTTGACCGGTCTGCTGGGTGCGTTCCGCGCGTTCTCGTACGGTTCGCTCTACCCGGCGCTGCGGCGGATGCAGGCCGACGGCCTGATCGTCGAAGACGCCACCGGGGAGGGCAGCCTCAAGGTCCGGCGGGCGCGCCGGGTGTATCAGCTGACCGACGCCGGCAAGCAGCGTTTCAGCGAACTGGTGGCCGACACCGGTCCCCAGAACTTCTCCGACGACGGCTTCGGGGTCCACCTCGCGTTCTTCAACCGCACACCGGCGGAGGCCAGAATGCGGATCCTCGAGGGCCGTCGCCGCCAGGTGGAGGAACGCCGCGAAGGCCTGCGTGAGGCCATCGCACGGGCCAGCAACTCGTTCGACCGCTACACCCGACAACTGCATCAGCTGGGCCTCGAGTCCAGTGAGCGAGAAGTCAAGTGGCTCAACGAGTTGATCGCCGCGGAGAGGTCGGCGCAGGGGCACGCCGAGCAGACCTGATCCCGGTCACCAGCGCACACAGTGAGCAGTTCCCACAGCAGTTTTCGAACAACAAAGGTCGAGTAGGACAAGAGGAGAAGCCGTCATGACCGCAAGCAATGACGTCCGGGTCGCGATCGTCGGCGTGGGCAACTGCGCGTCCTCGCTCGTGCAGGGCGTGCAGTACTACAAGGACGCCGACGAGAGCGCCACCGTTCCCGGCCTGATGCACGTCAAGCTCGGCCAGTACCACGTGCGCGACGTGAAGTTCGTCGCCGCGTTCGACGTCGACGCGAAGAAGGTCGGCTTCGACCTGTCCGAGGCGATCTTCGCCTCGGAGAACAACACCATCAAGATCGCCGACGTGCCGCCCACCGACGTCGTCGTCCAGCGCGGCCCGACGCTCGACGGCATCGGCAAGTACTACTCCGACACCATCGAGATCTCCGACGTCGACCCGGTCGACGTGGTCAAGGCGCTCAAGGACGCCCAGGTCGACGTGCTGGTGTCCTACCTGCCGGTGGGCTCCGAGGAAGCCGACAAGTTCTACGCCCAGTGCGCCATCGACGCCGGCGTGGCCTTCGTCAATGCGCTGCCGGTGTTCATCGCCTCCGACCCGGTGTGGGCCAAGAAGTTCGCCGACGCCGGTGTGCCGATCGTCGGCGACGACATCAAGAGCCAGGTCGGCGCCACCATCACCCACCGCGTGATGGCCAAGCTGTTCGAGGACCGCGGAGTCGCGCTCGACCGCACGTACCAGCTCAACGTCGGCGGCAACATGGACTTCCTGAACATGCTCGAGCGCACCCGGCTGGAGTCCAAGAAGGTCTCCAAGACCCAGGCCGTCACCTCCAACCTGTCCGGCTCGCTGGCCGGCAAGGTCGAGGACAAGAACGTCCACATCGGCCCGTCGGACCACGTCGCGTGGCTCGACGACCGCAAGTGGGCCTACGTGCGCCTGGAGGGCCGCGCCTTCGGTGACGTGCCGCTGAACCTCGAGTACAAGCTCGAGGTGTGGGACTCGCCCAACTCGGCCGGCGTGATCATCGACGCCGTACGCGCGGCCAAGATCGCCAAGGATCGCGGCGTCGGCGGCCCCGTCGAGGCGGCATCGGCCTACCTGATGAAGAGCCCGCCCAAGCAGCTCGCCGACGACGTCGCGCGCACGCAGCTGGAGTCCTTCATCAACGGCAAGTAGCCCCCACACCCTCCGTTGAGGCTGTGCTCACGGCGGAAGTCACTCGCACTTCCCCGCCGTGAGCGCAGCCTCGACGTGTCTCGGGGTGCATTCGCCGCCGCCGACTGGCATGGCGTTTTCGCCGGTGCGTAGGGTTTGGCCATGGACGACACCGATGACGAGTTGGCCAACCTGTCGGAGTTCATCTTCCTCAAGGAGAACGCCCACCAGGCCGGGGTGACCGGTCCGCTCCCCAGCGTCACACGGCTCGACCGCGGCCCGATCAGCGCGGTGAAGTTCGGCGACGACGCTGCCCGCGTGGTGTTCCTGCACGGCGGCGGCCAGAACGCGCACACCTGGGACACCGTGATCCTGGGCCTGGGTGTTCCGGCGCTGGCTGTCGACCTGCCCGGCCACGGCCGCTCGGCCTGGCGCGAGGACGGCGACTACGGACCGAAGCTCAACGCGATCGCGGTCGAACCGGCGATCCGGGAGTGGGCACCTGCGGCTGAGCTCGTCGTCGGAATGTCGCTGGGCGGGCTGACGGCCCTGCGGCTGGCGGTCAGCAACCCCGAGCTGGTCCCCCGGCTGGTGCTCGTCGACGTCACCCCGTCCGCGCCGGAGCGGCACACCGAGATGACCGACGCCCAGAAGGGCACCGTGGCCCTGGTCGGGGG
>JAXHTL010000241.1:0-6607 GCA_034190095.1 Actinomycetota bacterium | reverse complement strand
CTAATTCCCCCCAGGATTGGGGGGGACCGAGGGGGGGCAGCGGCGCGTTAGAGAACGCGCACTACATATTTTAGCCACACTCGATTGATGAGGGACTTGCTGTTCTGGGACTGATATGTGGGGCAGATTGCCAATTCGCCTCCACTGACTACCGGTACATACTCTCTTTTCTTCGTTTGTGCAAGTAAAGTACCGCCGCAGGCCCGCCAGTGTGCGAGCCGGGTGTCCAATTCCTGCAGCAGTGCGATGGCCAGCTCGTTGCGGTCGGCGTTGTGGCCCAGCATCGACAGTGAGACCGCGTTCGGGTCGGGCAACTCGTCCTCGGTGAACGACACATTCACACCCAGCCCGATCACCACCGTCGGCGCCGTCACCTCGGCCAGGATCCCGGCCAGTTTGCCGGTACCGACCAGGACGTCGTTGGGCCACTTGAGGGCCGCGTCGATGCCGAAGTCCCGCACCGTCTGCACCACGACCAGGCCGGTGAGCAGCGGCAGCCAACCCCACCCGGTCGGCGCCACCTCGCTGGTGTCGACCGCTACCGACATCGAAATCTGCGAGCGAGGCGGCGCGGACCAGCTGCGGCCGTGTCGTCCGCGGCCGGCACTCTGGAACTCCGCCAGCAGCACCGACCCGGCGATGTCCTCGCCGCCGGCGGCCCGGGAGATCAGATCCGCATTGGTCGAACCGGTCTGCTCGACCACGTCGACGCGACGCCACTGGGTACCCGAGGCGGCGGCGCGAAGCAGGTCAACGTCGAGGGCGGAGCGCTCGGTCACACGACGAGAATAGTGCGCACCCGCGGCCACACCTATGGGGCGCAGCCGGGGTCAGTGAAGTCGATCGCCGGCGGGTGCCGGTTCCAGCGTCTCCAGCAACTGAGCCGTCCGCTCGTGCCGGGCCGCCGCACGACGCAGCGCGCCGAAGCCGGAGACGAACGCGACCATCGCGGCCAGCGCCCATGCGTTGCCCAGCACCCACTCCCACGTCGTCGCGGTCGGGGCCGTCACCAGCCAATAGGAGGCGATGATCACCAGGCAGTAGCCGCAGTAGATGGTGAGCCGGCCGTCGACGCTGGCGTGCCAACCAGGTTGGCGGCGGTTGAAGACGTGCCACACCGTCAGTGCCACACTTACCGCGATAGCAGTGATGGTCGACGACATCGGCGGACCTCCCCGTATTTGCCAACACTGTCACGCTCCGACCGGTTTCAGTGTGACGGACGTAACTGAGAACAGTGTGAGGCTACGGAAACAATATGGTCACGGTAGCGTCCGCGTCAATTTTTCGTTAACTCTTCGACGCTCGAGCAAACCCGGGTCCGCATTCGCCATCTGTACCAGTGAGGCGCCGGTGGCATAGACCGCCAGCAGGTTCGACACCAGCTCATCGGGGGTTTCCCAGCCCGCCGTCGACGCCACCCGGTCCTCGGCCACCAGCCCCTGCGCCTCGGCCGACTCCCGTGCCGCGGCCAGCACTTCGTCGGCCGACCGGCCGTCCAACGCCGGCCCCGGCGCCCGCTCGGGCACCACCTGATCGCCGTGCACCCGCACCGCCGTCGCATAATCCGTCACCCCGACCGGCAGATCCGGCACCGGCTTGCCGAACGGGTCCAGCGACAGCACCGCCACCTCACCCATGCCGACCGCGTCGTCCGCCTCGGCCAACCGCTCGGCCGTGCACAGGGCCACCTCGCAGTCACCGTCACCGCCGGACAGCACCACCTCCGCCCCGATCCACCAGATACCGAACAGCACCGCCGCGGTCTGCCAGTGGGCCGGCAACAAGACCGCCACCCGGCTGCCCGATCCGGCGCCGAGCTCGTCACGCAGCAGATTCCCGGTCTTCGCGGCCCAGTTCGCCAACGTGACCGTCGACAGCTCGATGCGCTCGCCGGTGGCGTCGTCGTAGTAGGTGATCCGCGGGCCGGCCGGATTAGTGGCCAACAGCGGATCCAGGATCGCCGAGCTGAGGTTCGTCACGTCAGTTCACGCACTCGGGATCGTCCGAGCCCGCCGTGATGATCTCCGGCGGCGCCGGCAGCACCTCACCGGAATCGGTCACCGTCGCGCTCTCCAGGGTGTCCCCGCCCATCAGGGTGACGTCGGTGCCGTCCAGGCCCGCACCCGGCCCGGTGTAGTCGGCGGCCAGCACCACCTGCACGGTGCCCGGAGGCACCGAGGCATCCTCGACCACCGGCAGCCCACCCAGATCGGCCGCCACCGCCTGAGCGCCCAGGTCCTCCAGCGACGCCGCCCGCACCTGGCTGGTCTCGACCCGCTCGCCCTCGTTGTTGCCGACAGTGCCGGGGGTGAAGCCCTTGGTCGCCAGCACATGCGACACCGCGGCGGCCAGCCCGTTGATGTCGGTGTCGTTGAGCACCTGGGCAGTGGTCTGGTCCGGGGTGTAGGCCAACTCCTCGGTGTTGCCCTCGTCCTGCTCGCTGAGCAGGCTGGTCACCCAGTCCTTGACCTCGGCCGGGTCGAGCCGCACCACGCTCTGCATGCCGTCGTCGCTCCAGCCCGCTTCCTCCACGATCGGGATGGTGGCGAAGGCGACGTTGCCGCCGGCCAGCTCCTGCAGCTGGGAGACGAAGTCCATGATGTCCCAGTCGTCGGAGAGCACCACCGACCGCTGCACCGCGTCCTCGAGGCGGTTCAGCGTCGCCGGGCTCGACAGCGTCTGACTCGAGATGACGTCGTGGGCCAGCGAGGCCATCACCGCCTGCTGGCGGGTCACCCGGTCCAGGTCGCCGCGGGGCAGATCGTGGCGCTGCCGCACGAAGCTCAGCGCCTGCGGCCCGTTCAGCTTCTGCCAGCCGGCCGGGAAGTCGGCACCCGAAAGCGGCTCGTAGACAGGGGCGTTGAGGCACACGTCGACCCCGCCCAGGGCGTCGGTGATCAACGCGAACCCGAGCAAGCCGATCTCGGCGTAGTGGTCCACCGTCACCCCGGTCAGATTTGCGACCGTCTTGATCAGCTCCTCGCGGCCGGCGGCCTTGGCCTCCGGCTCGGCCACCGCCGCATCCACGCCCTGCTGCTCGACGAGCTTCTTCATCTCCTCCAGGTGCACCGAGCCGTACACCCCGTTGATCTTCATCTTGCCCAGCCCGGGCGCCTCGACGTAGGAATCCCGCGGGATCGAGATCGCCGTCGCGGACTTCCCGTTGTTCGGGATGCGCACCAGGATGATCGTGTCGGTGTTGGTGGCGACGTCGTCGCCGGCCCGCAGCACCGCCAGTTCCTCGGGGCTGAGCGGGTTGCCGTGTGCATCGGTGCGGCTGTCCATCCCGACCAGCAGGATGTCGATGGCGCCGTCCTCACCGCCGCCGCCGAGAGCCACCGGGTTGATGTGGTTGATGCCGGATTCGAAGGAGCGGATCTTGCCCCACGCGACCCCGGTGGCCACGACGATCGCCATCGCCATCGCCACCGAAATGGCGCGCATCAACTGAGCTGCAGGCATTTGCCCAGGCTACTGGCGACAAGGCCGGGAACCGGGGAGGTGACATGGGCGTGCCAAACTCGTGACATGACCGGACGAATCGTTATTTCTGGGGCCGGCGGCATGGTGGGACGGGCGTTGGCTGGTCAGGCCCGCGCCCGCGGACGCGATGTGTCGGCGCTCACCTCAGCGGACTGGGACATCACCGACGCCACCGCCGCCGAGCGGTTCATCGCCGCCGGCGACGTGGTCGTCAACTGTGCGGCCTACACCAAGGTCGACGCCGCCGAAGCCGACCCCGAGCGCGCCTTCGCCGTCAACGTGACCGGCGCCGAGAACGTCGCGCACGCCTGCGCCCGCGCCGGCGCCGAGCTCATCCACCTCTCGACCGACTACGTGTTCAGCGGCGACTTCAGCGATGTCGCCGGCGGCGGTCCGCGGCCCTACGACATCGACGACGCCACCGGCCCGCTGTCGGTGTACGGGCGCACCAAACTGCGCGGCGAAGGCGCGGTGCTCGCCGCGATGCCCGACGCACACGTGGTGCGCACCTCCTGGATCTACCAGGGCGGCGAGGCCGGCTCCGACTTCGTCGCGGTGATGCGCCGGGCCGCGGCGGGCACCGATCCCGTCGACGCGGTCGCCGATCAGGTCGGCTCACCCACCTACGTCGCCGACCTGTGCGGGGCGCTGCTGCAGATCGCCGACGGCGCCATCCGCGAACCCCTGCTGCACGCCGCCAACGCCGGCGCGGTCAGTCGCTTCGAACAGGCCCAGGCCGTGTTCGCCGAGGTCGGCGCCGACCCCGCGCGGGTCCGCCCGGTGAGCAGCGACAAGGCCCCCAGACCCGCACCGCGCCCGCCCTACTCGGCCCTGTCGGCGACCAAATCGGCGCAAGCCGGGCTCGCACCGCTGCGGTCCTGGCGTGACGCGCTGACCGAGGCGCTGCTCGCGACGGCCTGACACCGCGGCGGCGTTACACACCGCCACGCCCGCTACTCTCGACGCCGTGAGATGGGCAGCACCCGCGTGAGCGACGAACTCCACGTCGTGACGGTGACGTACTCACCCGGTGCCCACCTGGACCGATTCCTGGCCACGCTGGCGCACGCCACCGACCGGCCGGTGACCGTCATCATGGCCGACAACGGGTCCACCGACGGTGCACCCGAAGAGGCCGTCGAGCGCTACCCGAATGCACACCTGCTGCGCACCGGCGCCAACCTCGGCTACGGAACGGCCATCAACCGCGCCGTCGCCGAATACGGGCTGACCTCCTCGACGGATTTCTTCGTGGTCGCCAACCCCGACGTGCAGTGGGGCCCACGCAGCATCGACCTGCTGCTCGAGGCGGCCACCCGCTGGCCGTCGGCCGGATCCTTCGGGCCGCTGATCCACGACCCGGACGGCACGGTGTACCCGTCGGCCCGCCACCAGCCCAGCATCATCCGCGGTGGCATGCACGCCGTGGTCGGGCCGCTGTGGCCGTCCAACCCGTGGACCGCGGCCTACCGTCAGGACCGCGCCGACCCGAGCGAACGAGCGGTGGGCTGGCTGTCGGGATCATGCCTGTTGCTGCGCAGCACCGCCTACGCCCAGGTGTCCGGCTTCGACGAGCGCTACTTCATGTACATGGAAGACGTCGACCTGGGAGATCGGCTCGGCCGGGCCGGCTGGCAGAGCGTCTACGTGCCCAGCGCCGAGGTGTTGCACGCCAAGGGACACTCCACCGGCCGGGACCCGGCCCGCAACCTGGCCGCCCACCACGTCAGCACCTACACTTTTCTCGCAGATCGCTACCCCAGCTGGTATCAAGCGCCGTTACGGTGGGCGTTCAGGGGGGCGTTGGGGGCGCGGGCCGGCCTGGTGGTTCGCAGTTCACGTCGAAAGTCCCGCAGGGGGAAGGCGAAAGGGCGTCGCTGATGGTCAATCCGGCACAGGTCGATGCAGTCGTACTCGTCGGTGGGATGGGCACCCGGTTGCGCCCGCTGACGTTGTCGGCTCCCAAACCGATGCTGCCGACGGCGGGGCTGGCGTTCCTGACCCACCTGCTGTCCCGCATCGCCGACGCCGGCATCGAGCACGTCGTGCTGGGCACCTCCTACAAGGCGCGGGTGTTCGAGCAGGAGTTCGGCGACGGATCCAAACTGGGCCTGCAGATCGACTACGTCGTCGAGGACGAACCGATGGGCACCGGCGGCGGCATCGCCAACGTCGCATCCATGCTGCGCCACGACACCGCGATCGTGTTCAACGGCGACGTGCTGTCCGGGTGCGACCTGCGCGCACTGCTGGATTCGCACTCCGACCGCGGCGCCGACGTCACCCTGCACCTCGTGCGCGTCGGGGACCCCCGTGCCTTCGGTTGTGTGCCAACCGATTCCGACGGTGCGGTGACGGCCTTCCTGGAGAAGACCCAGGATCCGCCGACCGACCAGATCAACGCCGGCTGCTACGTGTTCAACCGTGATGTCATCGCGCGCATCCCCACCGACCGCGCGGTGTCGGTGGAGCGCGAAGTCTTCCCGCAACTGCTGACCGACGGCCTCAAGGTGTGCGGCTACGTCGACTCCACCTACTGGCGCGACATGGGCACCCCCGAGGACTTCGTGCGCGGCTCGGCCGATCTGGTGCGCGGCATCGCGCCCTCGCCCGCGCTGAAGGGCCATCGCGGCGAATCGCTGGTGCACGACGGCGCGGGGGTGGCGCCCGGGGCCCTGCTGATCGGCGGCACCGTGGTGGGCCGCGGCGCCGAGGTGGCCGGGGGAGCGCGGCTGGACGGCGCGGTCATCTTCGACGGGGTGACCGTCGGTGCCGGCGCGGTGATCGAACGCTCGATCATCGGGTTCGGCGCCCGGATCGGGCCGCGGGCGCTGATCCGCGACGGCGTGATCGGCGACGGCGCCGACATCGGGGCGCGCTGCGAACTGCTGCGCGGTGCGCGGGTCTGGCCGGGGATCACCATTCCCGACGGCGGCATCCGCTTCTCGTCGGATATCTAGGTTTGTGTTCGCGAACGTGCATTCCCTGTAGCTCGGCCGCTCCCAAAGTCAAGTGGTTAGTGCAACACCGGCTTAGGCGGCTTGGCTGAGCAGAGCTGCTAGGCGTTGGGCTGGGGTGTCGAGATCAAGGGTCGGTCGGGGTCGGCTGTTGAGTTTGTCCT
>JAXHTL010000240.1:0-6662 GCA_034190095.1 Actinomycetota bacterium | reverse complement strand
GCATGCGGCATCAGCCCCTCACCGCAGGCCTTGTCGATGGGGCCGCTGCCGCATGCGGTGCAGCAGCTGAAGCTGCTCGGCGCCCAGCCGGCGGGCAAGCCGTTCGTGGGGGTGTCCTACATCGACGCGGGCCACCGCGTCACAGCCCACTTCGACTCCGGCGCCGGCCTCGGGGTGCGGCGCACCACGTTGCACACGGCGCTGCTGGCCGAGGCGCAGGCGGCCGGGGTCGAGATGCTGCACGACAAGGTCGGCCCGCTGACCCAGGACGCGGACGGGGTGACGGTCAACGGGCTGCGGACCCGCTACCTCGCGGCCGCCGACGGCCTGCACTCCCCCATCCGGGCCGCGCTCGGTCTGGAGCGTCCGGCGGGCCAGACCCGCCGGTGGGGTATCAAACGCCATGTCGCGGTGGCGCCGTGGAGCGAATTCGTCGAGGTGTACTGGTCGGGCGGACGGACCGGGGCGGACGCCGCGCAGGCGGAGGCGTACGTGACACCGGTGGCCGACGACTGTGTCGGAATCGCCGTCCTGACTTCCCGGCAGGGCCGCTTCGACCAGCACCTCGAAGCGTTCCCGGCACTACGCGAACGCCTCGACGGGCACGCCCACGAACCGGACCGGGCGGCCGGCCCGCTGCGGCAGCGGGTCCGCAGCCGGGTCGCGGGCCGGGTGCTGCTGGTCGGTGACGCGTCCGGCTACGTCGACGCGCTGACCGGCGAGGGTCTGGGTCTGGCGTTCGCGGCGTCGCGGCTGCTGGTCGACAGCGTGGTCGCCGACCGGCCGCAGGACTACGAGCGGCACTGGCGCCGCGCGACCCGGCGTTACCGGATGCTGACCGCGGGGATGCTGCACGCCTCCACCTCGCCGGTGCGCTCACTCATCGTGCCCGCTGCCAGCAGCTTCCCGCGCGTGTTCACGGGTGCGGTGAACCTGCTCGGCAACTAGCGCCTCCTCGGCGTAGCGGGCGACGCCGTCCCGACCCTTGAACTTGGCGACGTAGAGCGCCTTGTCGGCGCGGTGCAGCAGGTCGTCGACCGCGGCCTGCGGATCGGTTCCCGGCGGCACCCGCCGGGACCGCACGGTCGCCACGCCGACGCTGACGGTGACGAACCCGGACCGCGAGGCCGGGTGCGGGATCTTGAGCGCACGGATCGCCGAGGCCAGGCCGCCGGCGAAACCGCGCGGGTCGTCGCAGGCGGCGAGCACCACGGCGAACTCCTCACCGCCGTAGCGTGCCGCCACGCACGCGTTCGGGTCGGCCAGGTTCTGCAGCACCCCGGCGACCAGCCGCAGACATTCGTCGCCGGCCCGGTGGCCGTAATGGTCGTTGAAGGCCTTGAAGTGGTCGAGGTCGATGAACAGCGCGGTGACCCGCGCACCGGACTCGCGGGCATCGCGCCAGATCGCCGCGGCCCGATGGGCCAGACCGCGCCGGTTGGCCAGGCCGGTCAGCGGATCGGTGTGGGCCATGTCGGTCAGCGTGTCCTGCACCTCGCGTTCGTGGGTGACGTCGCGCAGCAGCGCGGCGGTGATCCCGTCGGCGGTGCGCCGGCTGTGCACCACGTACCAGCCCCACGATCCGTCCTGGCGGCGCATGCGGAACGGCACCGAGGGCGCCCCTGGCCGGGCCGACTCGGGGAACCCCGCCATCGCGTCCCGGTCGTCGGGATGGACCTTCTCCAGCCAGCCGACCTTGGTCATGCGGCCGTCCGGGAGGTCCGGCGCGAGCCCGGGTGCGGCCAGCCGCAACACGGTGCCGTGGGCGTCGACCAGGATCACGATGTCGCCGGTCAGTTCGGCCACCAGCTCGTAGGCCTTGTGGCCGGCATGCTCGACCTGAACCAGCCGCATGCGGTCCTCGAGTGCGGCGGCGACGATGACGACCATCGTGAACGCGGCCAGCACGAAGACCTGCGCCGAGACCATCGCCTGGGCGGGGACCGGCAGCGACGTGGCGAACGGCCCGTAGCCGGCGAAGGTGCTCCCGAGCACGATCGCCGAGCCCACCGCCATCTCCACGAACGCCGCGGCGATCCCGGACCGGATCAGCACCAGCAGCGCCGGGAGGCCGAGCATGAAGACCAGCATGAAGCTGGAGAAGCCCGCCGCGGCCAGCGACAGCGCCACTGTCAGCGCGGTCATCGCGGCGAACCAGCTCACCTCGCGCCAGGAGTGCGGCCGCCGGTAGGACGGCCACCGCAGCATCAGCGGCACCAGGAAGGCGATCCCGACCGCCTCGGTCAGGAACCAGGCGATCGCCGCCGCGGTCAGCGAGTCCCGGTCGGTGGGAATCTCGCCGTTGGCCAGCAGGCTGCCGACGCCGAGCGGGGTGCCCACCAGGGGCGCCAGGTACACGCCGTAGGCCAGGAACCTGCGCCAGCTGGCCAGCGAGTCGCTGCGCCCGCTGACCCAGTCGCGGTCGGCGTCCAGCAGCAGCGCCGCACACGTGACGGTGGTCATGGTGGCCAGCACGCCGAGTTCGGGGTGCAGGTCCCAGATCAGTCGCGCCGGGACGATCTGGACGGCGCCGAAGCTGATCAGGTAGGCCGGCCAGTGCCGGCGCGGCGCGTACAGCAGCGCGACCAGCTGCGGTGCGACCGCCGGCCAGACCATCGCGTAGGACCAGCTGTCGAGGGTGACCAGGGCGCGGACCAGAAAGCACAGGGCGCCCACGGCGATCGTCCAGCCGAGCAGCGGCTGCCACCGCGGGATCAGGTCGGCGCCGCGCAGCCGGGATCCCAGACCGGCCCACCGGCCGGGGACCCGAGCACCCGCTGACACTCCGACAGTCAACCTGGTCGATCTTCGTCTCGGCAATCCCCGATATCCACATCGCCGGCTAGCGCGGAGTTCACATTCCCGACTCTGTTGAGAAACACCTGCGCGACACAATGACGCGGCCCCGCCTGCCACGGCCACACCTGTAGGAGACGCAGTGACCGATGTCGTGAACTCCACGTCGGACGAATCCACCGAGCACAACGGCGCACCGGTCGGTCCCACCGGTCAAACCCGCTCCGGTATGACCGCCGATGCGCTGCGCGCGGCGGTGTCCGATCACCTGGTCTATTCGATCGCCCGCCCCCCGGCGGTGCTGACCCCCGAGCACTACTACAAGGCGCTGTCGCTGGCGGTGCGCGACCGGATGCAGAAGCGCTGGATGGCGACCACGCAGGACTGGCTGGATCTGTCCTGCAAGGTCACCTGTTATCTGTCGGCGGAGTTCCTGATGGGCCCGCAGCTGGGGAACAACCTGCTGAACCTGGGCATCGAGGCGCAGGCCCGCGAGGCGCTGGCCGACCTGGGCCAGGACCTCGACGTGATCCTGGACTGCGAGGGCGAGCCCGGCCTGGGCAACGGCGGCCTGGGCCGGTTGGCGGCCTGCTATCTGGACTCGATGGCCACCCTGGAGCGTCCGTCGATCGGGTACGGCATCCGCTACGAGTTCGGCATCTTCAAGCAGGACCTCGCCGACGGGTGGCAGGTCGAGAAGACCGACAACTGGCTGGTGCACGGCAATCCGTGGGAGATCGACAAGCCGGACGCCACCTACACGGTCAACTGGGGCGGTCACACCGAGGAGTACGAGGACGTCACCGGCAAGTTCCGGGTGCGGTGGGTGCCGCAGCGGGTCCTCAAGGGCGTCTCCTACGACACCCCGGTGCAGGGCTACGGCGTGAACACCTGCAACACCCTGACGCTGTGGAGCGCCCGCGCGGTGGAGTCGTTCGCCCTCGACGCGTTCAACACCGGGGACTTCTACAAGGCCGTCGACGACGAGGTCGTCTCCGAGACCGTGTCGAAGGTGCTCTACCCCAACGACGAGCCCGAGGCGGGCAAGCGGCTGCGGCTGCTGCAGCAGTACTTCTTCGTGACGTGTTCGCTGCAGGACATCCTGAACATCCACCTGCAGCGCGCACACCTGCCGCTGGCCGCGCTGCCGGACAAGTGGGCGATCCAGCTCAACGACACCCACCCCTCGATCGCGGTGGCCGAGTTGATGCGGCTGCTGATCGACGACTACCAGCTGTCCTGGGATGCCGCCTGGGACCTGACCGTGCGCACCTTCGGCTACACCAATCACACGTTGCTGCCCGAGGCGCTCGAGACGTGGCCGCTGCGGATCTTCGGCGAGGCACTGCCGCGGCACCTGGAGCTGATCTACGAGATCAACGAGCGCTTCCTCGAGGAGGTTCGGGATCGCTTCCCGGGTGACGACGAGCGGCTGTCGCGGATGTCGCTGATCGGGGAGAACGACGGCAAGTGTGTCCGGATGGCGCATCTGGCCACGGTCGGCAGCCACACCGTCAACGGGGTCGCGGCACTGCACTCCGAGCTGCTCAAGGCCAGCGTGCTCAAGGACTTCTACGAGATGTGGCCCGAGCGGTTCGGCAACGTCACCAACGGGGTGACGCCGCGGCGGTTCCTGGCGCTGTCCAACCCGGGGTTGCGCGGGCTGCTCGACGACACCATCGGGCCCGGCTGGATCACCGACCTGAGTCGCCTGAGCGGGCTGGAGTCGTTCGTCGACGATCCGGCGTTCCGGCAGCGGTGGCGCGACGTCAAGCGCGCCAACAAGGCCCGGCTGGCCGAGTACGTGCACACCACGACCGGCATCGAGCTGGATCCGACGTGGATGTTCGACGTCCAGGTCAAGCGGATTCACGAGTACAAGCGCCAGCACCTGATGGTGCTGCACATCATCGCGCTGTACCACCGGCTCAAGACCACCCCCGGCCTGACGATCCCGCCGCGGGTGTTCATCTTCGGCGGCAAGGCCGCACCGGGCTACTTCATGGCCAAGCGAATCATCCGGCTGATCACCGCCGTCGGCGACACCGTCAACCACGACCCGGACGTCAACCGCTATCTGAAGGTGGTGTTCCTGCCGAATTTCAACGTCAAGAACGCGCACCTGATCTATCCCGCGGCCAACCTCTCCGAGCAGATCTCGACAGCCGGCAAGGAGGCCTCGGGCACCGGGAACATGAAGTTCATGATCAACGGGGCGCTGACGATCGGGACGCTCGACGGTGCCAACGTCGAGATCCGCCAGGAGGCCGGCGCGGAGAACTTCTTCCTGTTCGGGCTGACCGAGGGCCAGGTCGAGAAGGTCAAGGCCGAGGGCTATCGACCGCTCAACCACGTCGACTCGGATCCGGAGCTGGCCGCGGTGCTGGAGTTGATCGCACGCGGGGAGTTCACCCACGGCGACACCGACATGTTGCGCCCCATCGTGGACAACCTGATCCACCACGACCCGTTCCTGGTGCTGGCCGACTACCGGTCCTACGTCAACTGCCAGGACGAGGTCAGCAGGGCCTGGCTGGACGGGGACACCTGGTCGCGGATGTCGATCCGCAACACCGCGCGCAGCGGCAAGTTCTCCTCGGACCGGGCGATCCGGGAGTACTGCGAACAGATCTGGGGTGTCGGCCCGATGTCGGTCGACCTGCCCTAGGGGTTTCTGGCGAGGTCACCCGTAGACGCCGCGTTCGAGGGCGCGCAGTAACGCCACCGCCGACGCGATGTCGTGCTGTTCACCCGACGCGTCCAGCGCGCCGCCGAGCAGGCGGGCCCAGATTCCCCGCAGCCGGGTGAGGTTGCGTTCGGCTTTGCGGGTGCCGCGCAGCAGTGTCTGACGGCTGTCGGCGGGGTCGACGGACCGCTCGACCATGCCTTTGGCCTCGAGGTCGCGCAGCGCCCGGCTCATGTTGCTGCGCTGCAGGCCGGTGGCGGCGGCCACGGCGCTCGGGCTGACGTCGGGGTGGTGGTCGATGTAGCGCATCACCGTCACCTCGGTGACCGACAGCTCCACCAGGGCGGGGTCGCCGGCGACCTCGGCCTTCACCGCGCGCCCGAGCGCCAGTACGAGGTCGGCGAGGTCGGCGAGCTGTTCTTCGCGGGGTTGCACGAACCCAGCCTACCTGATAGTTATTGATTGATAACTATCAGTTGATAACTCTTATCGGAGTGCTCATGTCCACAGTCGTCGCCCCCGCCGCGCCCCGGGACGCCTCACCCCGCATCACGCTGGGCCTGCTGGCCACCCTGGCGCTGCTGTCGGCCGTCGCCCCGTTCTCCACCGACCTCTACCTGCCCGCGTTTCCCGAGATGGTCACCGATCTGCGGACCTCGCCCACCACGGTGCAGCTCACCCTGACCGCCTGCCTGCTCGGTCTCGCCGTCGGGCCACTGGTGTTCGGCCCGCTGTCCGACCGGATCGGCCGGGTGCGGCCGCTGGTGGCCGGCTCGGCGATCTGCGTGCTGGCCAGCCTGGCCGCCGTCCTGGCCCCGACCGTCGAGATCCTGGTCGCGGCGCGCTTCCTGCAGGGGCTCGCCGGAGCGGCCGGCATGGTGATCGGCCGGGGGATCATCTCCGATCTGGCCACCGGGCGCGCGGCCGCGCGGGCCTTCAGCCTGATGATGCTCGTCGGTGGCCTCGCCCCCGTCGCAGCACCGCTGGCCGGCGGTTTCATCGTCGGTCCGCTGGGCTGGCGCGGCGCGCTGGCGGTGATCCTGGTGCTGTCGGTGGTGATGTTCGTCGCGGTGCTCGCGGTGGTGCGCGAAACCCACACCGAGCAGCGCCGCGCCGAGCTGCGCGAACACCGCGTGACCGGCGGATCGCCGCTGCGGGACCTGACCCGCCGCGCGTTCAC
>JAXHTL010000024.1:0-41043 GCA_034190095.1 Actinomycetota bacterium | reverse complement strand
TGTGACAGTGGGGTCACAACACCTAAATGTGGGGGTCACAATGCAGGTATCCATTCGCTCTTATCTGACCGCCGGGGTCGCCATGGTCGGCGCCGGCGCGATTGCGCTCGCACCCATCCAGGCGCTGCCTGCCGATGTGGCGATCGCCGCCGACGAGGCCAGCTCACGCTCCGTCGCGCTGTCGGCGGGTTTCGACCCGATCACGCCATGGCTGGAGGTGTGGAACACCTCCGAGGTCAACGTCGCCGACCTGGTCAATCTGTACCTGGAGGCTCCCGCTCCGGTCTTCCAGCAGGTGATCGCCAACCAGCTGCTGTACCTGTCGGAGCTGCCGGACTTCGGACTGATCGCCGACCAGATCGTGGCCAACCTCGGCGCGGCGATCGAAGCGCCGTTCGCCGAGGACCTCACCACCCTCGACACCCTGCACACCCTCCTCTACAACATCCTCAAGGACGGCTACTCCGTCGGGCCCATCGTCATCATTCCCCCGGTGGTCCCGGAGGAGTTCGATCCGCTGCTCGAGCTGACCACGACGTACCTCAGCGGCGCTTTGCTCGGCATCGTCGGACCGGTGCTCGGTCCGGTCATCGCGCTGGCCTCGAGCATCGAGGGCATCGTGGAGAACCTGTTCAGTGAGCAACCCGACTTCGTAGCGGCGCTCAATGACCTGGTCGACATCCCGGCGAACATGGTCAACGCCTACCTCAACGGCGGGCCGATCCTCGACCTGACACCGCTGGTCAACCTGCTCGACATCCAGCTTCCGGACGGAATAGACCTGGACAGCGTCGGGCTGGCGATGGGCGGACTGTTGAGTCCCGGTGGATCGCTGTTCAACTCCCTGGACCTGGTGGCCACCGTGCCGAACATCGGGAACCTGACCGTGCCGGGGCAGGGTGCGGGCACCATCGGCTCGCTGATCGAGCTGGGCCGGACCATCGCCCAGGCAATCGGCTGGGACGGCATGGGCAACCCGCTGCAGCCGGGAATCCCGGTGCCGGGAGGCGAAGAGGCCGAGGAAGACGTCGAGGAGGCCGGCGAGCCGTCGGCCGCCGCGCTGGTGTCGTCGGTCGGCGAGGCTCCGGCCGAGGAGCAGCCGGCTTCGGACGAGGGCGCACCGGCCGAGGATCAACCCGAGTCGGACGTGCAGAACCTCTCCCGCGTCGACACCGGCGACTCCGACGACGACTCCGACGGGTCGGACCAGGGTGGCAGCGATGACGAGGCCATCGACGATGCGCTCGGTGACGAGGAGTCCGGCGACGACGAATCCGGCGGCGAGGAGTCCGGCGACGACGAACTCGGCGACGACGAGGCCGGCGGTGACGAACTCGGCGACGACGAGGCCGGCGGTGACGAGGCGACCGACGACACCGGCGACGACGAGTCGGGAGCCGACGACGGAGCCGATGCCGGCGACGACGCTGATGCCGGGGACGGGGGCAGCGAGAACGCGGCCTGACCGGCACAAAGACCGAAGCGCCCTTCCCACCGGGAGGGGCGCTTCGCCATCGGGCTCGACCCGCGCCGTCCTGACCGATTTCGGCTTGGTCGCCACCCCGGCGTACTACCGTCGAACCGGTCATGGACATTCTGCGCACCCCCGAAGCCCGATTCGCCGACCTGCCCGGTTACCCGTTCGAGCCGCACTACGTCGACGTCAGCGCCCCCGACACGCCATCGCTGCGGATGCACTACATCGACGAAGGTCCCCGCGACGGCGCACCGGTGGTGCTGTTGCACGGTGAGCCGACCTGGAGCTACCTGTATCGGACGATGATTCCGCCGCTGGTCGCCGCGGGCCACCGGGTGCTCGCTCCCGATCTCATCGGCTTCGGCCGCTCGGACAAACCGACTCGGATCGAGGACTACACGTATCTGCGGCACGTGCAGTGGGTGACCTCGTGGGTGGAGGCCCTGGATCTGACCGGGATCACGGCATTCGTGCAGGACTGGGGATCGCTGATCGGCCTGCGCATGGCCGGCGAGCAGGGGCAGCGGTTCGCCCGGCTCGTGGTCGGCAACGGCTTCCTGCCCATCGCCGACCGTCCGGCCCCGGTGGCGTTCCGGCTGTGGCGGGCGTTCGCCAAACGCTCCCCGGTTCTGCCGTCGGGCTGGCTGGTCGCGGTGGGCACGGCGACCACCGTGCCGGCCCCGGTGCGCGCGGCCTACGACGCTCCGTTTCCCGACAAGCGGTACCAGGCCGGTGCACGGGCGTTCCCGCTGCTGGTGCCCACCTCACCCGACGACCCGGCGATCCCGGCCAATCGCGCGGCATGGGATGCGCTCGGCCGCTGGGACAAACCGTTCCTGGCGCTCTTCGGTAGCAGGGATCCGATTCTGGGCCGGGCCGACGGACCGCTGCTGGGGCACATCCCGGGCGCGGCCGGCCAACCGCACGCCCGCCTGCGCGGCAGCCACTTCGTCCAGGAGGATTGCGGGCCTGAGCTGGCCGAACGGATGGTCTCCTGGATGATGACCACGACGTCATGAATCTGTGATGTAGCTCACATCGGGCGTAGTCTGGTGGCATCTCTTCAGACGAAAGGAGATGCGCATGAAAGGCGCGCATCGTGACCCGGTGGACCACGTCCGCACAACCCAACCGCACGCCGGCGAATCCTTCATCGACACGCTATGGCTCCCCGGTCTGATCCTCATCGGCGTCGGCACCGTCCTGATCGCGTGCACCGTCGCTGCGACCGCATACGGTGAGCCCGATGTGTCGATCGTCCTCGGTTTGATCGCCGGCGCCCTGGTGACCGCGGGTGCCCTGCTGGTCGCCCTCGAGCATCAGCGGGTCAAGCGGGTCGAGCGGAAGTGGTTGGCCGAACATCCCGACGACCACCGCCGTCCCCACCTGCACGCGAGCTAGCGGTACCGGTCACGCCAACCCGCCTGTGTCAGCGCGCGAGCACTGACGCAGCCACCTTCGGCTGCCAGTCCGAGGTGAGCAGCGCACCGAAGTTGGCCTCCCGGTTGCCGCGCGCGCCGCTGTCGAGATCGCGGATGCTGTAGATGAAAGCCGGACCGCTATAGGGCAGTTCGGAGGCGGCCCACAAGATGTCGGTGATCTGACGCGCCTGCTGCTGCTGACTGACGCCTTCGGCCCCGGGGTCGCTGGTGGGGGCACCGAATTCGGTCATCCAGATCTTCTTGCCGCCGTCACCGTTGGCCACCATCACCTCACGCACCCGCCCGACGTCCGACCAACCGTTCTCCGGATCGACCGCCAGCCCGCCGGGGAACACATAGGGATGCATCGCCGCGGCATCGAAGTAGCCCTTCGCACCCGCTGCGTACATCTGCGTCATGAACGACGGCGGGGAATGCCCGCCCACCGCGCGGCTCAACCCCGCGGACACCACCGTGCTCGACGGCTGAGCATCCTTGATGGCGACATAGGCGGCCTTCAGCAGTTCGGTGTAGCGCGGCGCGGCATTGCCCTGGAACCCCCAGAACAACGGCAGGTTCGGCTCATTCCAGATCTCCCAGTCCGAGACCCTCGAACCGAAGTGCTCGACGACCGCCGTGGCGAACGCGCCGAAATCGTCCGGGTTGTCCGGCGGGGCGGTGAAGAAGCTCTGCGGCCCGCGTGCCCACCCGGGCGTGAAGGCGATGTTGCCCAGTACCCGCAGATCGCGGGCAGCGGCGGCGTCGACGATTCGGTCCACGACCGCCCACTGGTACTGCCCCTTCGACGGTTCGATCAGATTCCAGTCGAACAACACCCTGAGCCAGGACGCCCCGGTCGCGGCGACGGCGTCGAGTTCACGCTCGAGGTCCGCCGGACTGAGCGTGAGCATCGAGGAGCCTTCACTGAACCCGTAACCTGCGGCAGGTGCGACAGGAGCGGCTGACGCCCCCGGCACGGGTACCGCGAAGACGAGCGTGATTGCCAGAACGAGGGCAGTCGCCCGTCTTGCCAGCGCACGCAGGAGCACGCCCGCAACATACCCGGACTCCGCGGACGTGGCACGTCTGGCTAGACGGCCTGCAGGAATGCGCCGAGCGCCGCGTTGAACGCTCCCGGGTTCTCCCAGAACGGGAAGTGCGTCCCGCCGTCGATGCCCGCGATCCGCACGAACCGTGACCCGCGGATCTGCTGATGGATCCACACCTGTGAGACCACGGGGACGTTCACCGAGTCGCCGGCTATGACGAGGGTGGGCATGTCGATGTGGCCGATCAGGCTGCGCCAGTCATGGGTGGCCACGTCGAAGAGCAGATCGGCGGCGAGGCGTCGGTCGAACATCGTGGCCTGCTCGGCCAGCCAGCGCAGCCGCTCGGCCGGCAGTCCCGGCGACGTCGTGTCGGTGAGGAATCCGATCCGCGGATCGGGCCCCGGCCCGCGCAGCAGGTCGGTGAAGGCGTACAGCCCGGCGGCGTCCATCGTCGCTCCGGCCTGGGCCGCCTGCTCGTCGGTCCATCGGGGATTGCGCAGCGCGCACGGCATTTGATCCACGAACACCAGCGAGCGCAACCGCTCGGCACCGAACAGCTCGAGATAGGACCAGATCACCGCCGCGCCCATGGAGTGCCCCAGCAGGTGGACGTCGACGAGGCCGGCGGCGGCCAGCAGGTCGTGCAGATCCGCGGCGAGCCGGTGCAGGTGGTAGCCGGTCGGCGGAGCCGAGGATCGGCCGTGCCCGCGGTGATCGACGGCGATCACCCGCCATTGCCGGCCCAGGTCGTCGAGTTGGGCGGCGAAGGTCTGCGCGGTCAGCGACCAGCCGGGCAGCAAGACGACGGGTGGGCCGGCACCCGCGGTCAGATACCGCAGCACGGCACCGTCCCGGCAGACGGCTTCACCGTGCCGGCGCGCCGTCACCCCAGTGCCTCCAGGCTGAACAACGCGAGGAATCCCACGAAGAACAACGCCGCCATCCACGGCCGGTCCGGTGTCTCGTGCGCCTCGACGAGCAGTTCTTCAACCACCAGCCACAGCAGCGCGGCAGCGGCGAACGCCAGCACCAGCGTCAGCACCGCCGGGCTGGCATCGGTGAGCAGCGCGGCCCCGACAATCGCCCCGACGCCGACCACCAGGCTCAATCCGGCGGTGATCGCCGCCGCGCCGACCCGGCTCACCCCGGCGCGAGTGAGCTGCAGGGCCACCGCCAGGCCCAGGAACAACACCTCCGCGGTCAGCGCCACGGTGATGACCGTCGCCGTTTCGGTGTTCACCGCGGCACTGGCACCGACGAGCAGACCGTCGATCGCCAGATCGACGCCCACGACGACGAGGAATCCGACCGGTAGCGCGCCTGACGCCGACTCGCCGTGGTCCTCGAAGCGGCTCATCACCAGCAGCAGCGCAACGGCCGCGGTGAACCCGAGGACGATCAGCCACAGCGGGCCCTGCTCGCGCAGCTCGGGCAGCACCTCACCGGCAACCGCGGCCAGCACGATCCCCGCGGCCAGATGCTGCACGCCACTGACGACCGACGCCGACGGAGCCCGAATCACCGCGACGGCACCGCCGATCGCACCGGCCAGCACCGGGAAGATCACCAGCGACGCCGCCGTCGTCACCGCACTGATGTCGGCCTCCCCTCATCGCCGCGACACCGGGCTTGCCTGCGCGTGTGGGTCGGATTCTCGCAAAAGAAGCCGGTGCCGGTGGGCCGAGCGGGCCGGATTCAGCTCTGGCCGCGGGTCCGGATCACCCGTTCGGCGATGTCGGTGAGCTTGGTGTTGCTGTCCTGCGAGAGCGTGCGCAGCATGTCGAACGCGGCGACGTCGTCGATGTTGTAGCGCTCCATGACGATGCCCTTGGCCTGGCCGATCCGGTCGCGGGTCGACAGCGCCGACTCCAGTTGTTCGCTCTGCCTGCTGGCCATGATCGCGGCGGCGGCGTGCGCGGCCAGCACCGCCCCGATGGTCTCGGCCTCGGCGTTGAAGGCGTTCGGCGACAGCGCGAACAGGTTGAGCGCCCCCGCAGTCTGCGAGCTGGTGTACAGCTTGAACGACACGGCGCTGAGCACACCGAGTTCGACGGCGGCCGCGGAGTACATCGGCCAGCGGCTCTCGGTGCGGAAGTCGTCGGTGCGCACGATCAGCTCATCGAGGGCCGCCTCGACACACGGCCCCTCGTTGTACTTCATCTGCAGCTCGTCGAGCCGGTGCGGCAGCTCGGAGGTGCCGCCGACCGAGTCGAACCGGCCCGCCTTGCCGATCAACAGGATCCCGGCTGCGTCGACTCCGCTGATCAGATTCTTGGCTTCGGTGCTGACGTCGGCGAGTACGTCGTCGACGCTGCGGGGAGTCGCGACGGCGCGGGCCAGTTCCGCCATCCGCCGAGCGAGCTCGTGGTTGTGCGCATCCGTCATGACTCCAGCATTCCCTACTGGTCGCACCGTACGCGGAGCGGGTTTGCCGCACCGCTCGGCGGGCAATGCAGCGTTGCAGGCAAGCGGCGACGGTCGGCCGTCCCGCCTGCTCAGGTTCCGTCGGTTCAGACCCGTAGCCGACGGGGCCGCCACCTACCGGTCACTCTGTTAGTTGTAGTAGCGTGCGGAACGTGAGTCGACCGCACGTCTGGATCCTCGCCGGGTATCAAAGCGACTTCGCCCGCAACTTCGAGCGCGAAGGCCGCGACTTCGCCGATCTGACCGGCGAGACCGTGCACGGCGCACTCACGGCTGCGCGACTGGACGCCCGGGACGTCGACGTCGTCCATGTCGGCAATGCGTTCGGCGAATTGTTCGCCCAGCAGGGGCATCTGGGCGCCATGCCGGCCACCGCCTGCGAAGACCTGTGGGACACCCCCGCATCGCGGCACGAGGCGGCGTGCGCCTCGGGCAGCGTTGCGGTGCTCGCGGCGCTGGCCGACCTGCGTTCGGGCGCCTACCGCACCGCGCTGGTCGCCGGCATCGAACTGGAGAAGACCGTGCCCGGCGACACCGCCACGGCGATCCTGGGTGCGGCCGCGTGGACGGGCCATGAAGGCGCCGACGCGAAATACATGTGGCCGTACATGTTCGAGCAGGTGGCCGCCGAGTACGACCGGCGGTACGGCCTCGACGAGACCCACCTGCGTGCGCTGGCGAGCCTGAACTACGCCAATGCGCACGCCAACCCGCACGCCCAGGCCCGCGACTGGTCGGTCCCCTCGCCGCTCACCGACGACGACGTGCACAACCCGGTCGTCGAGGGCAGGTTGCGCCGGTTCGACTGCAGCCAGATCACCGACGGCGGCGCCGCGGTCGTCCTGGTCACCGACGACTGGCTGCGCGAACACCCGGGTGCGCGGCCGCTCGGCCGGATCGACGGCTGGGGCCACCGCACCGTCGGACTGGGACTGCAGCGCAAGCTCGACCGCTCCCACGACGATCCGTACGTCCTGCCCCACGTGCGCGGCGCCGTGCTCGACGCGTTCGACCGAGCCCGTGTCACCCTCGACGACGTCGACGGCTTCGAAGTGCACGACTGTTTCACCCCCAGCGAGTACCTCGCCATCGATCACATCGGGTTGACCGACCCCGGCGAGTCCTGGAAGGCCATCGAGAACGGCGAGATCGAGATCGGCGGGCGGCTGCCGATCAACCCCAGCGGTGGCCTGATCGGCGGCGGCCACCCCGTCGGGGCGACCGGGGTCAGAATGCTGCTCGACGCCGCACGACAGGTCAGCGGCACCGCCGGCGACTACCAGGTCGACGGCGCGGACAGGTTCGCCACCCTCAACTTCGGCGGCTCCACCGCCACCACCGTCAGCTTCGTCGTAGGAAGTGCGCCATGACCCACACCGAGATCGTCGGGAAGTTCCTGTCCACGCTGCCCGACGACGACGACCACCCCTACCGGACCGGTCCGTGGCGTCCCCAGACCTGCGAGTGGGACGCCGACGACCTGACCGTCGTCGACGGCGAGGTCCCGACCGACCTCGACGGTGTCTACCTGCGCAACACCGAGAATCCGCTGCACCCGGCGCTGAAGTACTACCACCCCTTCGACGGCGACGGCATGCTGCACATCGTCGGGTTCCGCGACGGAAAGACGTTCTACCGCAACAGATTCGTTCGCACCGACGGGTTCAGCGAGGAGAACGCCGCAGGTGGGCCACTGTGGCCGGGCATCGCCGAACCGGTCGAGCTGGCCCGCCGCGACTACGGCTGGGGCGCGCGGACCCTGATGAAGGACGCGTCGTCGACCGACGTCGCGGTGCACCGCGGGGTTGCGCTGAGCAGCCACTACCAGTGCGGAGACCTGTACCGCATCGACCCCTACACCGGCGAAGCCCTCGGAAAAGAGGACTGGAACGGCGCCTTCCCCTCGGACTGGGGTGTGTCGGCACATCCCAAGGTCGACGACCGCACCGGCGAACTGCTGTATTTCAGCTACAGCAAGCAGGCGCCGTATCTGCGGTACGGCGTGGTCGACGAACGCGGCGAAGTCGTCCACCGCGTCGATGTGGAACTGCCCGGGCCGCGGCTGCCCCACGACATGGCGTTCACCGAGAACTACGTCATCGTCAACGACTTCCCGATGTTCTGGGATCCCGCGCTGCTCGAGCACGGCGTCCATCTGCCCCGGTTCCACCGCGAGATGCCCTCGCGCTTCGCGGTCGTCCCGCGCCGCGGCGACGCTTCACAGATCCGTTGGTTCGACGCCGACCCGACCTACGTCCTGCACTTCCCCAACGCCTACGAGGACGGCGACGAGATCGTGCTCGACGGCTTCTTCCAGGGCGATCCGGAACCCACCGACAACGGGATGGGCAACCGTTGGCAGCGCGCCTTCCGGTTCCTGGCGCTGGACCGCATGCAGACCCGGCTACACCGGTGGCGGTTCAACCTGAAGACCGGCGCCGTCCGCGAAGAGCCGCTCACCGACACGATTTCCGAGTTCGGCATGATCAACCCACATCACGCCGGGCGCGACTACCGCTACACCTACGCCGCGACCGGAAAGCCGGCCTGGTTCCTGTTCGACGGCCTGGTCCGCCACGACCTGCACACCGGCACCGAGCAGCGCTACGCCTTCGACGACGGCGTCTACGGCAGCGAGACCGCGATGGCGCCACGCGCCGCAGGCACCGGCGAGGACGACGGATACCTGGTCACCCTGACCACCGACATGAACGCCGACGCCTCCTACTGCCTGGTGTTCGATGCGGCCCGGCTGTCCGACGGCCCGGTCTGCACACTCGCCCTGCCCGAACGCATCTCCAGCGGCACCCACTCGACCTGGGTCGCCGGCCCGGAGCTGCGCCGGTGGCGCGACACCGACACCGCGGCCGGCGCGATCGGGCTCTAGTTGGCCGCCGAACCCAATGCGGTCGCCCGCATGCTGGGCGTCCTCGGCGACGAGTGGACGCTGCTGATCATCCAGCGGGCACTGCTCGGCGCCCGGCGTTACGGCGAGTTCGCCGCCGCGCTGCCCGTCTCGAACGCGGTGCTGACCGGGCGGCTGCAGTCGATGACCGCCAACGATCTGCTCATCCGCCGCGAGTACCAGAACAATCCGCCCCGCGCGGAGTACCTGACCACGGCACGGAGCCGCGCGTTGTGGCCGGTGCTCACATCGATCTGGGCCTGGGAGCGCCGATGGGTACCCGACCACACCGAACCGCTGCCGGCCATGCGGCACACCAGGTGCGGCGCGGACTTCGCTCCCCGGGTCGCCTGCCGGGCGTGCGGCGCACCCGCGGCGGCCGATGAGGTCGCCGCGCAGTGGGGCCCGGCCGGATCGTGGCGGCGGTCGATACCGGCATCCGGAGCGGGCCCACCCAATCGGCGCCGCTCAGGTGCCCGACGCTCGGGCGCCGGAGTGCTGTTTCCCCAGACGATGAGCGTCATCGGCGACCGGTGGGCGTTCGCGCTCCTGGTCGCCGCCTTCGTGGGTATCAGCAGATTCACCGACTTCCAGACCCAGCTCGGCGCCCCGCCGGCGACGATCGCCGCGCGGTTGTCGACGTTCACCGCCGAGGGGATTCTGGACGGCAGCGGGGGCCGCTACCGGCTGACCGACAAGGGAAGGGCCTTCTTCCCGGTGTTGGTGTGCGCGTTGGCATGGGCGCAGCACTGGTTCGGCGACGGGGACGGAGCCGCGGTGATCCTGACCCACGCGGCCTGTGGGCGTCGGTTCGGCCCCGTTCTGGAGTGCGACCGCTGCGGCGGGCGGCTGCAGGGGGCCGATATCCGCGCGCTGCCCGGGTGAGCGGCCCGCGGCGATGCCGGCGGGCGCGACAATGGAGCGGTGACCACGCTGCCCGGCCGGACGAACACCGCGCTCCTGGTCGTCGACGTGCAGAACGCCGTCGTCGACGGGACCTACCGGCGCGAGGCCGTCGTCGCCGCGATCGCCGGCCTGGTCGAGCGGGCGCGCCGGGACGGCGTGGCGGTGGTGTGGGTACAGCACCATGACGAGGAGCTCGTCCGCGGCAGTACGGGGTGGCAGATCGTGCCCGAGCTGTCGCCGGCCGCCGGCGAACCGCTGGTGCACAAACAGTACGGCGACTCGTTCGAGGACACGGCCCTGGAGAGCGAGCTGGCCGGCCGCAACGTCGGCCGGCTGGTCGTGGTCGGCGCGGAGACCGACGCCTGCGTGCGCTCGACCCTGCACGGCGCGTTCACCCGCGGGTATGACACCGTCCTGGTCAGCGACGCGCACACCGCGCAGGACAAGACCCGATGGGGTGCTCCACCGGTCGAGGCCGTCGTCGCGCACACCAACCTGTACTGGGCGCACCAGCGCGCGCCCGGACGCACCGCCGGCGCCCCGACCGCGGCCGAGGTCGACCTGTCCCCGGCACCCTGATCTCAGCGCGGATTTCTCTTGTGCCGGTACATGTCCGCGTCGGCCGCCCGCAGCAGGTCCTCGATGTCGTCGGTGACCCCGCAGGCGTGACCGACCGACGCGGCGAGCGCCACCCGCACCGTGTCGACCTCGTAGACGCCGGACAACTCCTCGGCGATGTGCCGTGCGTAGTCGAGCAGCCCCGGCGCGGACGACGCGCCCGGCGCCAGCACCACGAACTCGTCACCGCCGATCCGGAACGCGGTCCCGTGCGGTGTGACGAGCCGCTCGAGCCGGTGGCCGACCGCGGCCAGCACCGTGTCCCCGAAGGCATGGCCGTGGGAGTCGTTGACCTGTTTGAAGCCGTCGAGGTCGATGAACAGCACCCCGAGCGGCAGGTCCGGTGACTCGGCGTGATGACGCCGCGCCGCGGCGACCAGAGCGAGTCGATTCTGCAGCCCGGTGAGCGGGTCGGTGACCGCCAGCCGGGCCAGCTGAGCCTCGGCCTCCATCCGCGCGGTGATGTCCTGGAACTGGGCGATCGCCAGGTCCCGGCCGTCCTTCACGCCGGGCACCAGGACGAAGTCGCGCTGCAGCCACACGCTGGTCCCGTCGGCGCGCAGATATTTGTGTTCGGACGACAGGTCGGTGGCCGAACCGTCCAGCAGTGCGGCGAACTGGGCGTTGCCGGTCTCGAGGTTGTCGGGGTGCACGAACCTACGGAAGTCGCGGCCGACGATGTCGCCCTCGGCGCGACCCAACAGCCGGCAGATGGCCGGGTTCGCCTGCAGGACGACCCCGGCCTCGTCGACGACGATCATGCCGATGGGTGCGTATTTCATGCTGATCTCGAACAACTGCACGGCCTCGTCGCGGGCGCGCTCGGCTTCCACCCGCGCGGTGACGTCGGTGACCTGTACGTAGAAGCCGCGCACCTCACCGTCGACGACATCGGGGATGTAGGAGGCCTGGGTGCACCGGGTCCGACCGCGCTGATCGATGAGGGTGCGCTCGAACAGCTGCTCCTCGCCGGCCAGCACCCCCTCGATGTAGGGCCGGTTCAGCGCGTAGACGGCCTCGCCCAGGACCTCGCTGATGTGACGACCACGGATCTCGTCCGGCGTGAGGCCGAAGTAGTCGACGTAGGCCGAGTTGGCGATCACGTTGCGGCATCCGCGATCCCAGTAACCGATCAGTGCGGGAAGCCGGTCGATCAGCGATCGCATCTGGCGGGTCTGATCTGCCGACGGAGTGGGCATCCCGCCGGACGCCGCCGCGGTCGGGAACGGGCCGACCATCATGTCCGCACCGTCCTTTCCCGGTCGTGGCACGCACCGTGCGGGCCTTCGGCCCTGCTGTCGGCCACCTGCAAGGGTATTTCGGCCGCCGCCGACCGGCACCTCGAGTTTGCCACGGTGTGCGCGACATCCGATTTCCGCCCGGGCGGGGCCACGTCGGAACGCACCCGAGAAACTCGAAGAAATTTCTTGGCACTCGCAGCATGCGAGTGCTAATGTCGCAGGTGCACAGTGATTTGGTCGCCCGCCGGGGTGGCGGGCTCTGAGTGACGTAGGAGGTGGATTGCTGTGCTTCGTTTTGATCCGTTCAGTGACCTTGACGCTCTGACCCGGGGCTTGCTCACCAGCCAGACCGGATCGAATCGCGCCCCTCGGTTCATGCCGATGGACCTCTGCAAGATCGACGACCACTACGTGCTGACCGCCGACCTTCCCGGCGTCGACCCCGGTTCGGTCGACGTCAACGTCGACAACGGCACGCTGACGATTTCGGCGCATCGCACCGCCCGGTCCGACGACGGCACGCAGTGGCTGGCCAACGAGCGGTTCTTCGGAACCTATCGGCGCCAGCTGTCGCTGGGTGACGGCATCGACACCGCGGCGATCTCGGCGACCTACGAGAACGGTGTGCTCACCGTGACCATCCCGGTCGCGGAGAAGGCCAAGGCCCGCAAGGTCGAGGTCAGCCATTCCGGCAATCAGAGATCCATCGAGCCGACCACCGTCGACTCCGGGTAACCCCCACGCGTCAGCCGTTGCGGTCCAACCGGAACAGCAGGTTGGACCGCACGGCGGGCCACTCGATGTCCAGTATCGAATACACCATCGTGTCGCGCCGCGAGCCGTCGGCCGAGAGTTGATGGCTGCGCAGGATCCCGTCGAGTTTGGCACCGAGCCGTTCGATCGCCGCCCGGCTGGTGGCGTTGAAGAAGTGGGTACGGAATTCCACGGCGACACAACCCAACTCATCGAACGCGTGACCCAGCATGAGGAGCTTGGTCTCGGCGTTGACCCCGCTTCGCCGGGCAGCGGCCACATACCAGGTGTAGCCGATCTCCAGCCGCCGGTTGGGCCCGTCGACGTTGAGGTAGCTCGACGAGCCGACCAGCGTCCCGTCCTTGGCGCGCACCACGAACGTCAGCCCGGTGTCGGGGTGCTGCACCGCCAACCGTGTGCCGGCCCATTCGGCGGCCAGCCCCGGCTTCGGCGCGGCGGTGAACCACAACCGGCCCAGCTCCCCGTCCGCAGCCGCCGCCTCGATCTCCGGAACATGTTCACGATCAAGTGGTTCCAGGCTCACCCAGCGCTGCCCCGTGAGCATCACCGGCTCGACGAAACCACTCACGACGCGCCCTCGGCTACCGCCTGCGCGGACTTCCACGCCGCGAACATGGTCCACACCGACAGCAACGCCGCGACCAGGGCCACCGACCCGGCGATGTAGAGTCCGTAGCCCGCCGAGACCGGCGGATACACGTAGAGCCGGTAGTACCAGACCGCCAGCACCGCGATCACCACCGAGATCGTCAGCGCCGCAGTCGAGGCCAGCCGTGCCGAGATCTCGCGTGCGGCCATCGCGCCGGCCACCGCCAACGACGACGCCAGCAACACGATCAACTGGCCCACCCCGAACCCCGGCGGCGGCACCGGCATCACCCCGGCCACCCCACCGATCCCGTTGGCCCGCCCGCCGCCGTCGGCCGACGACCTCAGCCACGGCAACCACGCACTCACCGCGATACCCAGCGCGCAACCCGCGACCAGCCAGCCGGGATACACGCGAGACACGCACAAAGACTACTAGGGTGAACCGATGACTGATCTTCCCGAATGGGCGCGTCGGCTGGACCTTTCCCCGCATCCCGAGGGCGGTTGGTTCCGCGAGACGTGGCGCAGCGACCTGACGGTGCCGCAGTCGGTGCTGCCGCCCGACTACACGGGCCCCCGCAGCGCGGGCACGGCCATCCTGTTCCTGCTCATGCCGGGGCAGCAGTCCGCCTGGCACACGGTGCGCAGCGCCGAGCTGTGGCTGTACCACTCCGGCGGCCCGCTGCTGCTCGAGGTGGGCGCCGAGCAGCACACCGCCACCACCCATCTGCTGGGAGCCGATATCGCCGCCGGGGAGAACCCCCAATTCGTCATCCCGCCCGGGCACTGGCAACGGGCCAAGCCGCGCGACGACCAACCGTGCCTGGTCAGCTGTGTGGTCGTGCCCGGATTCGACTTCGCCGACTTCGTGCTCGCGGCGCCTAGCGACTGAGCAGGTCGACCGCCGCGGAGATCAGCGCGGAATTGTTCTCGGCAACCGAACCGTCGGGCAGCTTCAGGGTGTCCTCCATGCCGATCCGGGTCTGCACACCCCGGGCCCCGGCGTGTTCCAGCAGCGGCCAACAGCTCTCGTCGAGTCCGTGCAGCAGAACCGGCGCCGGCGAACCGGCCGCGGCCACCATCGCGATCAGTTCATCGGCGGTGGCGGCATCGGCGTCGGGCCCGAGTTCGATCATCACCCGCATACAGTGCGGGGCGATCTCCGAGGCCGCCCATGACTGCGCGGCCTCGGCGTGAAAGATCCCGACCTCGACACCGAGGCCGCGGCCGAGAATCACCTCAGCGAGTTCCGGGGACCCGGGCTCATGCCAGTTCAACGACGTGAAGTCGGGCAGCACGCTCCAGCTCTCGACGGCCTTCACCCGCTGCTGCGCATCCGGCAACGCCCAGTACCCGGTCGTCACCCCCAGCGGCAGTCCGGGTGCGGCATGGCGCACCGCCGACACCGCCGCGTCGACCTCGGCGGGCAGCAGCGAGTCGACACCGTCGGAGTTCTTCGGATGCATGTGCACCGCCAGCGCGCCGGCCCGGTGCGCGGCGACCGCCTCGGCCGCGATCTGATCGGGCGTCACGGGCAGGTTGGGGTGCTGGTCGGGAGTGCGGGCACCGTTGATGCACGCCTTGACGTAGATTTTGGGGCTGACCATCTCCCTATCTTCACCTCTACCGGTCATCGGGCGCGCGCCGCCCACCGAAAGCTAGTACCGGCCGAACGCCAACGACACGTTGTGGCCGCCGAAGCCGAACGAATTGCTCAGCGCATGGCGATAGTTGCCCGGGCGCGGCGTTCCGGCGACCACGTCGAGGTGCACGTCGGGATCGAGGTTCTTCAAGTTGCGGGTGGCCGGAACCACCCCGGTGCGCAGAGCCTGCACCGTCAGGATCGCCTCGACCGCACCCACCGCACCCACCGAATGCCCGAGCGCCCCTTTCGGCGCATACACCGCGGGCCTGTGCGCACCGAGCGCGTTGTTGATCGCCACCGACTCCGCGACGTCGCCCACCGTGGTGCCGGTGGCGTGGGCGTTGACGTGGTCGATGTCGGCGGGCTGCAACCCGGCGAGCTGCATCGCCCGGGTCATCGCGAACCCGGCCCGCCGCCCGTCGGGGTCCGGGGCGACCATGTGGAACCCGTCGGAGGTGACGCTCGCACCCATCAACCGGCCGAGGATCCGCGCACCGCGCGCCTTGGCGTGCTCCTCGGTCTCGATCACCATCAGCGCGCCGCCCTCGCCGAAGACGAACCCGTCGCGGTCCCGGTCGAACGGGCGGCACGCCCCCTCGGGGTCCTCGTTGTTCCTCGACAACACGATCCGCATCTTGGCGAACCCGGCGATGGCCACCGCCTCGATCCGCGACTCCAGCCCGCCGCATATCGCGATGTCGGCCTCGCCGAGCACGATCTGGCGCCAGGCTGCCACGATTCCTTCCGATCCGGACGCGCAGGCCGACACCGGGGTGAACACCCCGGCTCCGGCGTGCCGTTCGACCGCCACCGCCGTCGACGCCCCACTGGGCACATACATCGGCACGGTGTCGGGCTGGACGGCCTCGACACCGCGATAACGCAGGTCGTCGTAGCCGAAGATCAACCTCTCGATCCCGCCGGCGCCGGTGCCGATCGACACGGCGAGCCGGCGGGAGTCGACATCGGGTTCGCCGGCGTCGCGCCACACCCGCCGGGACAGCACCATGCCCATGCGCTGCACGTAGGACAGATGGGCGACCTCGTCGGCGGTCAGCTGCTCGTCGAAGGTCTCCAACAGGTGCCCGCCGATCCGAACCGGTACGTCGGATTCGGTGATGGATTCGTCCTCCAGCGTGCGGATGCCGCTGCGGCCGGCCAGCAGGGCCTGCCAGGTCGACTCGACGTCGGTACCCAGCGCCGTCGTCATCGCGGCCCCGGTCACCACGACGTCGGGCAGCTTCCACGCCGTCGCACCCGCCATCGCCAGTTCACCCCCTACCCATCTTGGCGCAGGGGCTACCCGCTAAGTCAAGCCTTAACCAGCGGTTTCATCACCGGATCGAGGACAGGTTGAACGCCGCCCCGGTCGGATCGGCGACGGCGGCCAACCGCCCGTAGGGTGTGTCCTCCGCGGCCCGCAGCACCGAGCCGCCGAGGTCGAGGATCAGCTGCACGGTGGCGTCGACGTCGTCGGCGCCGAGGAAGACATCCCACCTCGAGGGCGTCCCGTCCGGCAGCACCGCGGCGTCCATCACGCCGAGCATCGCCTCACCGCCGAACAATGCTGTGCTGTAACGAAAGTCGTCGGTGTCGGAGACGGTCTCGGTCTGCCAGCCGAGCACGGTGCGGTAGAACTGCAGCGCCGCCGCGTAGTCCCGCGTGGTCAGTTGGTGGTAGACGGGTGCGCCGTGCTCGCCGACGAGCTCGAAGCCGCGGTGCCCGGTCGGTTGCCAGAGGCCGATCAGGGCGCCGGCCGGATCGGTGAACAGGGCCATCACGCCCTTGTCCTCGACCACCAGCGGCTCCTCGGATTCGGCGCACAGACCCGCCCCCGCGGCTTTGGCCGTGGCCAGCGTGGCACGGACGTCGGCGCTGTGCAGGTAGGTGCTCCACCCGTCGGGCACGTCCCAAACGGGATCGTTGGCCGTCAGGCCGGCCACCGGCCGGCCGTCACGACAGGCGTTCAGGTAACCGCCGTACTGCGGCCCGGGCGACTCGAACGTCCAGCCGAACACCGCGCCGTAGAACTCCACGGCCCGGTCGAGATCGGAGGTGGTGAGGTCGTTCCAGATCGGTGCGCCCAGCGGGGCGGATTCGCGGATGGGCATGCAGGACTCCTCGGCGGTAGTGGTCGGTCACGAGGACAGACCACCACCGCCGGGAGAACTCATCGCCCGATCAGGCCGGGGAGTATCCGAGGGTGGCCTTGGTCTCCAGGTACTCGTCGAAGCCGAAGCTGCTCCACTCGCGGCCGTTGCCGCTGCGCTTGTAGCCGCCGAACGGGGCGTTGAGGTCGAAACCGTGATTGATCGCGATCGAACCGGCCCGGATCCGGCGGGCGACCGCGCGTGCGGCGTCGAGGTCGGCGCCCGACACGTAGCCGGCCAGGCCGTACTCGGTGTCGTTGGCGATCTCGAGGGCCTGATCGAGGTCGTCGTAGCCGAGGATGCACAGCACCGGCCCGAAGATCTCCTCCCGCGCGATCGTCATGTCATTGCTGACGTCGGCGAACACGGTCGGCTTGACGTAGTAGCCCGTCTCCAGCCCCTCGGGACGGCCGGTGCCGCCGGCCACCACGGTGGCCCCTTCGTCGATGCCCTTCTGCAGCAGCCCCTGGATCTTGTCGAACTGCACCTTGGAGGCCACCGGCCCGATCGCGGACTTGTCGGTGGGGTCGCCGATCTTGACACCCGCGATGACGGCCTTGGCGATCTCCTTGGCCTCGTCCATGCGCGAGTTGGGCACCAGCATCCGCGACGGCGCGTTGCAGCTCTGACCGCTGTTGAGCATCATCGTCGTCACCCCGGCGGTCACGCTCTTGGCGAAGTCCTCGTCGTCGAGCACGATGTTGGGGCTCTTGCCGCCCAACTCCTGGGTGACCCGCTTGACGGTCGGCGCCGCGTTGCGGGCCACCTCCACACCGGCACGGGTGGACCCGGTGAACGACATCATGTCGACGTCGGGGTGACTCGACAGCGCCACCCCGACACCCGGGCCGTCGCCGTAGACCATGTTGTACACCCCGGCGGGAACGCCTGCGGCGTCGATGATCTCGGTGAAGATCTGGGCCGAGTAGGGAGCCACCTCGGATGGCTTGAGCACCATGGTGCAGCCGGTCGCCAGCGCCGGGAACACCTTGCAGGCGATCTGGTTGATCGGCCAGTTCCACGGGGTGATCAGACCGCACACCCCGATCGGCTCCTTGACCACCAGCGTGCCGCCGAGCTGTTCCTCGAACGGGAAGTTCTTCAGCACGTCGATCGCGGTCGCCAGATGGCCCGCGCCCATCGCCACCTGCGGGCCTGCGGCCAGCGACGGTGGGGCACCCATCTCCTCGCTCACCGCGTCGGCCAGGTCGGCCGAGCGCTTCTGGTACTCGGCCTGGATGGCCTGCAGCACGTCCAGGCGCTCCTCGCGGCTGGTCTGCGACCAGGTGGCGAACGCCTTGCGCGCCGCCCGCACCGCCTTGTCGACGTCGGCTTCGGAGCCGATCGCGATCTTGCCGGACACCTGTTCGGTGGTGGGGTTGTCGACGTCGAGCGCCTTGGGCTCGACCGGATCCACCCACGTGCCGTCGATGTAGAACTTCAGATACTCGCGCATGGCGCCTCCATTCTGTCTACGTCTGTCTACGGACTCGCAGCTCCATGCCCCTACTGGGTACCTTCTGCATACCACGTGCGGAACCGGTCGTACTTGGGCATCTCCTCGGAATTGGCTTTCGGGTCGATACAGACGTGGACGACAGCGGGCTTTCCACTGGCGTAGGCCCGCTGGATGGCCGGACCGATCTCGTCTTCCTTCTCGACATATTCGCCGTGGCAGCCGAATCCCTCGCCGATCTTGTCCATCCGGACGTCTTTGCTCCAGTGCACCCCCGGCTGCGGTGAGGGCTGCTCGAAGGTCCGCTTGTACACGCCCACCTCCAGGCCCCACTGGTGGTCGACACCCACCACACACACCAGCGGAAGGTTCTCCCGCACCGCGGTTTCCAGTTCGGCGACGTGGAACAGGAAGGCCGAGTCGCTGGTCAGCAGCATGACCGGACGCTTGCCGCCCTCGGCGACCGACGCACCCACCGCATACGGCAGGCCGGTGCCGAGGTGGCCGAAGTTCTGGTTCCAGATCACGTCGCGCGGCTTGGTCTGCGAGTAGGTCCACTGGAAGATCACCGTGGCACCGCCGTCGCGCACCATGATGCCGTCCTCGGTGAATTCGTCGAACGCCTTCGTCGCCTCGACGACGTAACGCGCCGGGTGCACCGGGGTGCGTCCGCTCGGGGCCTCGTCGGCGACCCGCGCCAACTCGGCGTCGTTGGCCTTGATCAGGGTCTCGAGACTGTCCGACGCGGCGCGCGGGTTCTCCCGCAGGGCCTCGACCAACTGCGGGACGACACCACGCAGATCGCCGACCAGCGGAACGTCGATCGGGCGGTTCACGCCGATGGCGGTCGGGTCCTGCTCGACCAGCACCCATTTGCGGTTGGCGTCGCCCTCGGCCCAGTGCTGGGTGCGCCCGTAGTGCATGGGCTCACCGAGTTCGGTTCCGAGCGCGACGCACAGGTCGGATTCCTCGACCGCCTGATTGGCCGCCGGCGAGAACAGGTACGGGAACGTGCGGTCCTCGAGTCCCGGGATGAACGAGGTGCCGCCCGAGGTCTGGATCACCGGGCAGCCCATCAGCTCGGCCAGCTCCCTGACCTGCTGTTGGGTCCGGGAGGTGTGCACGCCGTGCCCGACCAGCAGCACCGGGCTCTTGGCCTCGCGGATCAGCGTGACCGCCTCGGCCACCTCCCGGGCGCCCGCGCCCTGGTTCACCAGCCGGTAGGCCGACGGCTCCGGCGCCGCAGCGACGTCGAGTTCCTCCAGGATGACGTGCGAGGGGAACTCCACGTAGGACGGGCCGGGGGTTCCCGACATCGCCTTGCGGATGGCCTCGTGGATGATCTCGTCGGTCTGGTCGGCGTACTCGATCGAGCTGCTGTACTTGACCGACGGCGCGAACAGGGCCTCCTGCTGCACGAACTGGATACGGCCGCGGCGCACCCGGCGTTCGGTGACCCGCGCGCGCTGACCGCCGAGGAAGATCACCGGCGAGTTCTCCACCAGCGCACACATCATCGCCCCGGCGATGTTGGCCACCCCCGGGCCCAGCGTTCCGATGCACAGCCCGGGCTTTCCGGTCATCCGGGACGCGGCCTCGGCCATGAACCCGGCGGACAGTTCGTGGTGCGGCGCCACCACCGACCAGCCCCGAGCCTGGGCCTCGGAGAACATGTGCACGAAGTTGGGGTCGGGAATTCCGAACAACGTGTTGACACCCTCGGCCTCGAACAGGTCGAGAATGCGCTTGTACACGGGTACACCCATTGTCATTTCCTTTTCATCGGGCGCTTCTTGCATAGCGCTTCGCGAGTCGTTTCCGTTGTGCTGCAGGTGAGCCGAACAAACTCCGGTTCAGGGTGGCGCGTTTGAGATAGGTGTGGACACCGCTCTCCCAGGTGTAGCCGATGCCGCCGTGCAGCTGCATCGCCTTGCCCGCCACCGAGACCGCCGCCGAGGTCGCATAGGCCTTGGCCATCGCAGCGGCGACCTCGGTGTCACCGCCTGCAGCCACGGCGGTCACCGCCTCGGAGACGAGCTGTCGTGACACCTCGACACCGACCAGCATGTCGGCGCAGGCATGTTTGACCGCCTGGAACGACCCGATGGGCCGGCCGAACTGATGTCGCATCGCCACGTACTCGACGGTGGCCGTGAGCATCTGCTCGGCGATGCCGAGACTGTCGCAGGCGATCGCGACGGCCGCCCGGTCCGTCAGTGCGGCCACCGCGCCGGCGTGATCGCCCGAGTACCCCAGCAGGGTCTGCACCGGCGCCCCCGCCGCGGTGACGGCGGCCAGCCGGCGTGTCGCGTCGAGGACCGGTTGGGCCTCGACATCCACCTCGGAGGAGGCCACCACCGCCAGGCCCCGGTCGGTGGCGACCAGCAGGAGGTCGCACCCTTCGGCATCCGGGACGAACTCGGCGGCCCCGGTGAGGCGGTCGCCGTCGAGGGTGAAATCGCCGACGACGACGGCCAGGCGCTGCTCACCGCCGGCCACCGCCGTCAGCATCCGGTCGCGATCGTCACCGGCCTGCACCGAGTTCAGCGCGCCGGCGGCCAGCACCGCGCCACCCAGATATCCGGTGGTGGCCGCCGCACGCCCGAGCTGGTCGAGCAACACCGCGGTCTCGACGAACGACGCGCCGGCGCCGCCGGCGTCGTCAGCCACCTCGATACCGGTCCAGCCGGCGTCGGCGAGCTCGCGCCATCGGGGTTCGGAGTCCTTGGCCAGCAGCTCACCGGCCACGGTGCGCAACTCGTCGTGGAATTCAGCGAAATCCTCTGCCATCAGGCCACGCTCGGCTCTCGCGGCAGGCCCAGGCCCCGCTCGGCGATGATGGTGCGCTGGATCTCGCTGGCCCCACCCGGGATGGTCCACTCCCAGGAACCGACGAAATCGAGTACCCAGGAACCGGACTCCCATCCGCTGGACATGGGCTTGCTCAGGACGGTGTGGGCAGCCGGGCCACCGATCTCGGCGCCGAAGTCGGTGAGGCGCTGCAGCAGTTCGCTGTAGTACAGCTTGACGATGGACGCGTCGGCGGGCCCCCCGGCTCCCTGTTCGACGACCCGGCGGCACATGCCGCGCAGCCCGGTGATCTCGATCTCGAACTGCGCCAGCCGGTCGGCGACCACCGGATCGTCGATCGGCGCGGACTCCACCAGCCGACGGAAGCCGGCGTTGGCCAGCCGCTCGGCGAGCTCCAGCATCGTCATCCCCCGCTCGGCACCCAGCGTCGCCTGCGCGACCTGCCAACCGGCGTTCTCGGCGCCGATCAGGTTCGCGGCGGGAACCCGCACGTCATCGAGGAAGATCTCGCAGAAGTGCGAATCGCCGATCGCGTTGCGAATGGGCCGCACCTCGACCCCGGGGCTTGTCATGTCGAGCAGGAAATACGAGATCCCTTTGCGTTTCGGCGCCTCCGGATCGGTGCGGGCCAGCAGCAGGCACCAGTCGGCGTGCAGACCGCCGCTGGCCCAGAGCTTCTGCCCGCTCACCACGAAGTCGTCGCCGTCCCGGCGCGCGGTGGTGCGCAGCGAGGCCAGATCGGAGCCGGCCTCGGGCTCGGAGAAACCCTGCACCCAGATCTCGCCGTCCAGGATCGCGGGCAGGTGCCGCCGGCGCTGCTCCTCGGTGCCGGCGACCAGCAACGTCGATGCGGCGTGGTGGATCCCGACGAAGGCGAGCACCAGCCGCGGAGCGTCGTGGGCGGCGAGTTCCTGATAGAGCACCACCTGGTTCTCCACCGACAGGCCGCCACCCCATTCGGCGGGCCAGTGCGGAACCGCGTACCCGGCGCTGTGCAGTTCGGCGAACCACCACTTCTGGAAGCGGACGAACTCGTCCTCACCGACCCCGCTTTGAGTCTGCCGCCAGTCGCGGGGAATGTGGTCGGCGCACCAGGCCCGCGCCTCGGCGCGGAAGTCCTCGACGTCGCTCATGTGTACAGCCCTGCGAGGCCGCGCGAACCCACCGCGTGGGTGAGATGCTCGCGTGTCGCGGACAGTCCGAACGGCAGCCTGCGCAGCGGCTGGCTGTACCGGGACAGCCACGACAGCGTGGTCTCGTCGCAGAAGCCGACCGCACCGTGCAGCTGATGGCACACCCGGAACACCACATCGGCGGCCTCGATCGCCGCCAGCCGCAGCGCCAGCGCATCGGCCACGGCATCCGCGGACCCGCTGCTCGCGCTCCACAGGGCGTGTTTGGCCAGGATGTCCAGACCGCTGCGCTCCACCTCGGCATCGGTCAGCTGGAACTGCACCCCCTGGAACGCGGACAACGCCTGACCGAACTGCTTGCGCAGGTTCACATGGGCGACGGTCAACTCGATCGCGCGGTCGAGCATGCCGAGCAGGGTCCAGCAGGGCAGCACCAGTGCCAGCGCGACATCGCCGCTGCCGGCCTCGTCGAGCGGTTGCAGCTCCACCTCGGCCACGAAGCCCGGCTGCGGGCCGCCGCACCCGGTGACCAGCGCCCGCCGACCGTCGACGCTGACCGTGGCCCAGCGCAATGCGAGGCCGGCGACGGCGCCGGAGGGACGGGCGCCACCGACGACGACCATGCCGTCCACGTCGAGGTCGGCCGGGGTTGCCAGCCGTTCGGCGAGCGGGTAGGGCAGCGCCCAGTAGCCCGCGCTGCGGCACAGCGCCGCCGCGGCCTCCACGCCGTCGGCGTCGGTGCGGGGATCCAGCTCCCAGGCGCCGAGTCCGTCGAGCACCGGCGCGACCAGGGATTCGCGGGTGTCCGGGGCGGCCTCGGCCCGCTGCACGAGCTCGTCACCCCCGGCTGCCTCGAAGGCCTGCCGGGCCTGGCGGCCGTACTCCTGCGCGTCGGCGCTGAGGTCGAGGATCATGCGTCCCTCCTTCGCGGCCCCAACATGGCGCGGGACAACAAGATTCGCTGCATCTCGATACTCCCGGAGGACACGGTCGAGGCCTGCGAGTACCGCCAGTGGTCCTCGACCTCACCGAGGAACCAGCCCGCCCGGTTGTCGGTGTGCCGCACCTCGGCGGCGATGTCGGACAGCACCTCTGCACTGTCCTGGTCCAGCTTCGTCACCGCGATCCGGTACGCGGCCGCGTCACCCGGGGTGATCTGGCCGCTGTCCTGCAGCGCGACCACCCGGTAGGCCAGCAGCCTGGCCCGCCGGCAGTGCGTCAGCATCCGGACCCATCGGCCCCGCAGCTCGGCGGGCAATTCGTCCCAGCGTGGGCCGAGCACCTCCGGCGCGGCGGCCAGCAGCCGTTCGCAGCGGGCGTAGCGGGCGATCCCGACCCGCTCGAACGACATCACGTCGGCCACGATCGACCAGCCCTCGTCGACGGTGCCCAGCACATCGGCCTCGGTGACCCGCACATCGTCGAAGAACACCTCGTTGAGGTGGTGCGGACCCATCATGCACCCGATCGGGCGCACCGTGATGGCCGGATCATCCATCGGGACAAGGAAGATCGTCAGACCCTGCTGTTTCTTCGGGACCCCTCCCTCACCGACCCGCGTCGTCCGCGCCAACAGGAAGCACCACTGGGCCATCGTCGCGTAGGACGTCCAGATCTTCTGACCGCTGACCAGCCAGCCGTCACCGTCACGACGGGCGAAGGTGCGCAGCGAAGCCAGATCCGAGCCGGCCTCCGGTTCGGAGAAACCCTGACACCAGATCACCTCGCCCGCCGCGATCGGCGGCAGGTGCGTGCGCTGCTGCTCGGCGGTGCCGTGGCGCATGAGGATCGGCCCGACCCAGTTGACGCCCATGTACTGCGCGCCGCGGGGTTCGTGGTGGGCCCACATCTCCTCGCGCACCACGGTCTGCTCCCAGACCGATGCCCCGCCGCCGCCGAACTCCTCCGGCCACGCCAGGCACAGCAGCTGCCGCTCGGCCAGCGTGCGGCAGAACCGCTGAGCGGTCTCCAGATCGGCCGGATCGTCGGTGAACGCGCCGAGGAAGTGCTCGGGCACCTGCTCGTCGACCAGATCGCGCAACTCGCGCCGCAGATCGCCGGCGCGCTTTCCCATGTCGAAATCCACCGCTACCGCCCCACCGCGTCGGGAGTGCCCAGGCCCAGTTCGTCCAGCACGGCGGCGGTGTCGGCGCCGAGTTCGGGAGCCGGACCACGCACGCAGCCCGGAGTCCGGGAGAACCAGGTCGGGACACCGGGGAAACGTACCGGGCCGTGCGGGGTGTCCACGGTCTCGAACAGACCGACCGCGTTGAGGTGCTCGTCGTCGAACAGGTCGTCCGGCGTGTTCAGCGGCGCCGCGGGGATCTCCAGGTCGCGGAAGAGATCCAGCCACTCTGCGGTCGTGCGCTCCTGCAGTGTCTGGGCGACCAGGCCGTACACGGTGTCGATCTGGTTCGCCCGCGACTCCAGGGTGGCGTAGAGGTCGGTGGCCCATTCGGGTGCGACAGCCTCGATGAACGCGTTCCAGTGTTTGTCGTTGTAGATCAACGCGGCGATGTAACCGTCCTTGGTTCGGTAGGGGCGGCGGTTGGGCGCCACCGTGCGCGGATAGACCGCGGGGCCCAGCGGGGGGTCGAACATCGCCCCGTTGGCATGCTCGACGAGCATGAACGACGCCATGGTCTCGAACATCGCGACTTCGACCTCCTGCCCCTCTCCGGTCCGTTCCCGGTGGAAGAGCGCCATCATCGTCGCGTACAGCGCGGTCAGCCCGGCGACCTTGTCGGCCATGATGGTGCCGACGTAGTCCGCCTCGCCGGTGAGTTGCTTTTGCACAGCGGGCAATCCGCACTCGGCCTGAATGGTGTCGTCATAGGCCGGCCGGTCCCGTTCCGGCCCGCGGCGACCGTAGCCGTAGCAGTTGGTGTAGACGATCGACGGGTTCATCGCCGCGACGTCGTCATAGCTGAAACCCAGTTTGGCGATGGCCTTCGACCGCATCGAGTGGATGAACACGTCGGCACGTTCGATCAGCGCCCGCATCGCCGCCTTGCCCTCCACGGAGCGCAGGTCCAGCACGACGCTGCGCTTGCCGCGGTTGACGTTGACGAACACCCCGCTCATCCCCGACACCGGACCGACCGAGATGAACCGGGTGTTGTCCCCCTGCGGCGGCTCGATTTTGATGACCTCGGCACCCATGTCGGCCATGATCTGCGTGCAGTAGGGCCCCATCACCATCGCCGTGAGGTCGACGATGCGGATGCCGGCCAGTGGCCCGGTGTCAGGCATGGACTGCTCCTGTCGCCATGGCGAAGCTGTACCGGATGTGGTCGGCGTGACCGTCCGGCACCACCGGGAAGAACACGGGCGCCGAGCGGTCCCGGATAGCCTCCAGGTGTTCGGCGACCTCGGCGATCGTCCACGACGGCCGATACACCCCGGGGGACTCGGTGACCACCGCGGTGGCCACCCGGCCGGCCAGGGCCACGTACATCTCCCCGGTTGCGGCGCAGGTCTCGTGGGCCAGATAGCCGACGACGGGAGCCACCAGCTCGGGCCCCATCGGCGGATACGCCGAGGTGTCGATTCCGGCGGCCATCCGGGTGACCGCCGCGGGCACGATCACATTGCTCGTGACGCCGTGCGCGGCGCCTTCGATGGCGGCGACGTTGGACAGCCCGATGACGCCGGCCTTGGCGACCGCGTAGTTGGCGACATCGTGGTTGCCGTACAGCCCACCGATCGACGACGTCAGCACGATGCGCCCGTAGCCGGCAGCGCACATCAGCGGGAACGCCGGCCGCACGACGTGGAACGCCCCGCGCAGGTGCACGTCGAGCACCGACTCGAAGTCGTCATAGGTCATGTCCTGCAGCGACGCCGAACGCACGATGCCGGCGTTGTGCACCAGGATGTCGAGGCCGCCGAAGTGTTCCAGCGCGGTGTCGATGATCGCCCGGCCGCCGGCGGGCGTGGCCACCGAGTCGGTGCTGGCGACGGCCTGGCCACCGGCGGCGGTGATCTCGCGCACCACCTGCTGAGCCGGCCCGGAGTCGTCACCCGCACCGTCGAGGGCGCCGCCTGGGTCGTTGACCACGACCTTGGCCCCCTGGGCGGCCAGCATCAGCGCGTACGAGCGGCCCAGGCCGCGGCCGCCGCCGGTGACGACGGCCACCCGGTCGTCGAACCGCAGATCGTCCTCGCTCAAGCGAACGGCTCCTCGCCCTCGAGTTTGGTGCGGTTGAGCAGCCGGCCGGAGTCCGGGTTGTAGGGCCGGGCGCGGTGCATCGTCCCGGTGTTGTCCCAGATCACCAGATCTCCCACCAACCACTGGTGGCGGTAGACGAACTGGGGTTGGGTGCAGTGTTCACGCAGCCGCACCAGCAGTTCGGTGCTTGCCCGGCGGTCCATCCCGACGACGTTGCCTGCGGTGCAGCCCAACACCAGCGACTTGCGTCCCGAGCGGTGCCGCCACACCAGCGGCAGTTCGCGCTCACCGATCGCCATCATCGCCTGCAGCGTCTTCAGGTCGGGTTCGGGTTCGTAGTACATCAGCGTGGTCCACGTGGAGTGCACCACGCGCAGATCGTCGAGGTACGCCTTGTCGTCGTCGGACAGATCGTCGTAGGCGGCGTAGGTGTTGCAGAACTCGGTGTCACCGCCGCCGTCGCTGGGCAGCACCTTGCTCGACAACAGCGAGGCCAGGATGGGGACCTCGTTCATGGTGCCGTCGAGGTGCCAGTACAGCGAGCCCTTCAGGTAGTCGGCCTGCTTGTTGACCTTCGTGTCGAGCGTGACGTTGTAGACCTTCTCGCCCTTGCGCTCGGTGGCCAGCGTGCCCAGTGTCTCGGTGAAGGCAACCTGTTCGTCGTCGGTGAAACCGATCTGCGGGAACACCAGCACACCCCGCTGTTCGAGGAGATCGCGGATGGTTCCGGCGTGTTCTCCGGACAACAGGGCGCCCTTCTCGGCGCGGATCTCGGTGCCGATCCGCGGGCTGATCTGCGTTGTCTGCAACGTCATCGACGTGGTCACTGCGACAGCTCCAGCCCGTCGAGATCGCCCGTGGCCCGCCACTGCTTGAGCAGGTCGTCGAAGGCGTAGAAGCCGGGCGAGTAGAAGTCACCGAGGAACGATCCGTTGCCCTCGGCCCCGCCGCGACCTTCGTTGTTGTAATAGCCGGGTGTGCAGGACAGTTCGAAGGCCGAATTGTCGATCGCCAGCTCGGCCACGGTGCTGACCCAGCCGTCCTGGCCGTCCTGGCTGGGTTCGACGGTGCTCGCGCCGCGGTTCTGCGCCTCGGCGATGATGTAGGCGATGTGCTCGGCCTGCTGCTCGAACATCGCGGTGGTGTTGGCCGACACGCCACCCTGGATGAACCCCATGAAGAACTGGTTGGGGAATCCGCGGCTGGTCATCCCGTGCAGGGTCTTGTAGTTGTCCTTCCAGTAGTCGAACAGCGACAGCCCGTCGCGACCGACGATGGCGTCGATCGCATACCGGCGGCTGATCTCGGTGGAGATCTCGAACCCGCTGGCGAAGATCACGCAGTCGACCTCGTACTCGACGCCGTCGGCGACGATCCCCTTCTCGGTGAGCCGCTCCACCCCCTTGGACGCCGACACATCCACCAGCGTGACGTTGGGCCGGTTGTAGGCCGCCAGATATCCCTCACTCGAGCACGGCCGCTTGCACATGAACCGGTAGTAGGGCTTGAGCGCCTCTGCGGTGTCGGGGTCCTCGACGATCGCGGCCACGCGCCGGCGCAGCCGCTCCATGATCTTGTAGTCCTCCTCCTCGCGCATCGCCATGATCTCCTCGACCCCCAGCGATGTCGGGTCGGGGCTGGCCGCGATGCGGGCGGTCAGGTTGCGCCCGAGCTCGGTCCAGAAGTCACACACCAGATCCGGCTCGCCGAAGACGACTCCGACGAACGGCGACCAGTTGTGGAAGTTGCGTTTGCGCTCCTCCTGCCAGCCCGGCTGCAACGAGGCGGCCCACTGCGCGTCGGTGGGCGTGTTGACCCGATGGTCCACCGACGACGGGGTGCGCTGGAACACGAACAGGTGCTGGGCGTCGCGGCCCAGGTGCGGAACCAGCTGCACACCGGTCGCACCGGTGCCGACCAGCGCGACCCGCTTGTCGGCCAGCTTCTCCAGTCCGCCGTTGGCGTCACCGCCGGTGTAGTCGTAGTCCCAGCGCGCCGAGTGGAAGACGTGGCCGCCGGCAGCCATGTACTCCTTGATGCCGGGGATGCCCGGGAGTTTGGGCCGGTTGTAGGAACCCTGGGCCATGACCACGAACCGGGCCCGCACGTCGTCGCCACGGTCGGTGCTGATCCGCCACCGCGACAGCGAGTCGTCCCAGCGCAGTTCGCGCACCTGAGTGGAGAACATCGCACCGTCGTACAGGCCGAAATGCTTGCCGATGTTGCGGCAGTGCTCGAAGATCTCGGCGCCGTCGGCGAACTTCTTCGACGGCATGAACCCGAGTTCCTCGAGCATCGGGATGTAGCAGTAGGCGTCGTTGTCGCACTGGATCCCCGGGAACCGGTTCCAGTACCAGACGCCGCCGAAGTCGCCGGCCATCTCGATGACCCGGATGCCCTCGACCCCGGCCTTCTTCAGATAGGCGCCGGCCAGCAGCCCGGCGAAGCCGCCGCCGAGGATGACGACGTCGACATCCTCGATGATCGGATCACGCGGTGTCGGCGTGGAATACGGGTCGACCTCGTAGAAGTCGGCGAATTCGCCCTCGAGCTCGAGGTACTGCTCGGCACCCTCGGGGCGCACCCGCTTGGCCCGCTCGGCGGCGTACTTCGCCTGCAGCGCGGGGATGTCGATGTCCTGCGGTGTGTCGGTGGGACCGCAGGGTTGTTCCGAGATCGTCATCGGTCTCCTTGCTAGGGATTTCGGCGTGGCTGGCCGCGCTGAACGCGACCGAACACGCCGACATCACAATTCGGTGGGGGATCCGGTTCCCATGTACTTGGACAGTTGGTAGTGCAGGTTGACGGTGCTGCGTTCCCGGTAGGGGTTGGGCAGGGTCCCCGGGAAGCCGGCGGACTTCATGCCCTGCTGCACCGCGGCCATGTTGGAGAAGTCCTGCGGCAACACCGAGCGCCAGTTCGGTGAGTCCTTCGGGGTGTACTCCCATTCCGTCTCGGGCTCTTGGCCTTTCGGGTAGAGCTCGAACACGCCCACCTCGAAGATGCACTTGTTGGGGTCGTAGCTCGGATCAGGACGGGCGCTGTAGCACAGCGCGCTGGTCAGACCCTGTCCGATCTGGAAGTTCGGGAAGATCTGCCAGGCCGTCCCGCTCTGCCCCAGGATGTCGGGCGGGATGGTGGGCCAGATGACACCGCGCTCCTCGTCGTCGCGTCGCGCCGAGGCCAGCCAGTGCGCCAGCACCTCGTCGGCGGGAGTGCCCTCGGGCAGTTCGTCGACCAGTCGTTTCGCCGCGTTCACCAGTGTCTGCGTGGTGGTCGCGTTGGTCTCTTCCATGGTGTAGACCTGCATCTCGGCCGTCGAGATGCGCGGGTCGCCGGTGCCCAGCCGGATCTTGGACTTGGTTTCGTCCATGCCCTTGGGCGCGTCGTAGCCGATGTTGCTGTGCCGGCCCTGCGCCTTGGCCCACCCCTTGAACTCACCGAACCGGTTGAACTCCGGATGGGTGGTGAAGACGTGGTAGGTCTCGTTGAAGGCCTCCAGCGCGACCTTCCAGTTGCAGTCGAAATACAGCCACTTGCGCCACTTGTAGCGCATGTTCTCCAGGCCGAACGGGTCGAGGATCTTCGACGCGGGGAACAGGTAGTCGGCCAGCGGCTCACAGTCGGGATCCATGTTGATGAACAGCCAGCCGCCCCAGGTGTCGACCTGCACGGGCGCCAGATGGGTGTTGCGCGGGGTCAGCTTGCCGGCCCAGTCGTCCTGCTCGCGGATGTGGGTGCAGGCGCCGTCCAGACCGTATGTCCAGCCGTGGAAGCCGCAGACGAAGGACTTGCGGGCGCGACCGAGCGCGTTCTTGGCGCCCTCTGGGGTGTCGACGAGCCGGCGGCCCCGGTGCATGCACACGTTGTGGTGCGCGGCGAATTCGTTGGGTCCAGTGCGGACGACGATGATCGAGTCGTCGAGGATGTCGTAGGTGAGGTAGCTGCCCACCTCGGGGATCTCCTCGACGCGGCCGACCTGCTGCCACACCTTGCGCCACAGCTTGTCCCGTTCGGCGCGGGCGTAGTCCTCGGAGATGTATGCCTCGACGGGGATGGTCGTCGGCTCGGACAGGTCCTCGGCGATGATGCCGGTGGAGTCGTCCGGCGGCGCGTCACGCTCGATCGCGGCGTCGATGTCGGATTCGGTGTGTGCCACTACTTTCTCCCTTCGAAAACCAGACGGACTCTCTAGAACCGGCTGATCGCCTGCCGGAAGGACTCGTCCTTGAGGAACAGCGACGTGTTGTCGGCGCCGAGGTGGGTCCACTTCAGGTTGAGCCCGCCGTCGACGAGCAACGTCTGTCCGGTGATGTATCCGGACAGGTCCGAGAGCAGGAACAGGATGGCGCCGGCTTGCTCGGCAGGGGTTCCGCGCCGGCCCATCGCGATGGCGGTGCGGTCGCGCTGCGGATCGGTGTCGACGTAGGTCGCCGAGGCCGCCGTCTCGGTCACCCCGGGCGCCACGGCGTTGACGCGGATGCCGTCGAGTGCCAGTTCGACGGCCATGGTGCGGGTCATCGCGACCACCGCGGCCTTGGCCGTGCCGTAGGCGATGTGGAACGGCGCAGTGTTCATCCCGCTGATCGACGAGATCGACACGATCGAGCCGGGGTCGCCGTTGCCCCGGATCTCCGCCGCGACGGCCTGGCTCATGAAGAACGTCGTCTCCAGGTTCGCGGCGAACAGTGCGCGCCAGTCCTCGCGGCTGACCCGGGTGGACGGCATCCAGGTGGTGGGCGCCGCGCCGCCCGCGACGTTGACCAGACCGTAGAGCTTCGCGCCGGTCTCCCCGGACACCGTGCGCACCGCGTCGAGAACCGAGGCGATGCCGTCGTCGGTGGCGGCGTCGGCGGCGACCGCGACGACCGGCAGTCCCTGCCCGGCCAGCGGTGCGATGTGCTCGTCGAGGTTGGCCTCGGTACGGGACACCGCCACCACGGTGGCACCGGCCTCGGCGGCCATCCGGGTGACGGTCGTGCCGATGCCGCCGCCACCGGCGCCGGAGACCACCACGATGCGGCCGTCCAGGTTCATCGAAAGCCCGGAATCCATGCTAATTGTCCGGACAAAAAACATTACTCTGCATATTGGAGAACACTATTCCGCAGCGGATATGTCAGCGTCAAGGCTCAGTTCGCGGCGGATGGCGGACTATTGTCTGGACTACGAAAAGCTTGCTAACGTCCGAACCCATGAACGCCCGTTACGCAGCGCACAACCCGGCCGCCTCCGCGGGATGGCAGCTGACGAGGGTGACCGCGCCGAGTCGTCTGTTCGGCGCCAACGGCCTGCGCACCGGCCCGGACGGGCGCGTGTACGTGGCCCAGGTGACCGGCAGCCAGATCAGCGCGCTGGACCTGTCCTCCGGCGAGTTGGAGACCGTCAGCGCCAAGGGCGGCGACATCGTCGCCCCCGACGACGTCGCGTTCGGCGACGACGGCACGTTGTTCGCCACCGAGGTGATGGACGGCCGGGTCAGCGCCCGTGACACCGCCGGCCGCACCCGGGTGCTGCGCGCCGATCTGCCCTGCGCCAACGGCATCACCGTGCACCAGGGCCGGCTGTTCGTCGGCGAATGCCGCGACGGCGGGCGGCTGATGGAGTTGCCGCTCGACGGCGGGGCGCCGCGGGTCCTGCTGGAGAACCTGCCCTCGCCCAACGCGATGGAGGTCGGCCCGGACGGGCTGCTCTACTACCCGCTGATGACCGCCAACGAGATCTGGCGGGTCGACCCGGACGGCGGGGAGCCGCAACGGGTGGCCGCCGACCTCGGGGTGCCCGACGCGGTGAAGTTCGACTCGGCGGGCTACCTGGTGTCCACCCAGGTGGCCAGCGGCCAGGTGCTTCGCATCGACCCCCGCACCGGCGACAAGACGGTCCTCGCCCAACTCACTCCGGGCCTGGACAACCTGACCTTCGTCGGCGATCGACTGTTCGCGTCCAACTTCACCGGCGAGATCACCGAGATCGGCTCCGACGGGGCGACGAGCACCGTGCTGCCCGGCGGGCTGAACTGGCCACTGGACCTGACCGTCGCCGACGGTGCGCTCTACGTGGCCGACGGCACCTACTTCTACCGCGTCGCCCACGACGGCACCCTGCAGACGGTCGGGATGCTGTTCTCACCCGGCTATCCCGGCTTCCTGCGCGGTGTCGACGCGGTGAGCGCCGACGAGTTCGTCGTCACCACCTCCGGCGGCCAGGTGGCGCGCTACCGGCCGGCTGCCGGTGAAACCGACTTCCTGGCCACCGACTTCGACCAGCTCTACGGAGTGGCCGTCGCCCACGGCGCCATCGTGTTCGCCGAGCTTGGCACCGGAAAAGTGCATTGCCTGCAGTCGGGACGGGTCGAAACCATCTGCTCGGATCTGCACGCGCCGATCGGGGTGGCCATCGACCCCGACGGCGCGACGCTGGTGGCCGAGTCCGGGGCCGGGAGGGTGGTTCGGCTGGGCGGGACCGGGCCGGACACCGTGGTCGATGGGCTGCGCTGCCCGCAGGGCATCCACGTCCGCGACGGCCGCCTCTACATCGTCGACGCAGCCGCCAAGGAGCTCATCGAATTCGACCTGACCACCAAGGCGCGCACCACCGTCGCCACCGGCCTGCCGGTCGGTCCGCCACCGGGCGTCGAACCCAAACCCCTCAGGGGAATGCCGCCGTTCTCCGGTCCGCAGGGCCCGTTCGCCGGTGTCACGTCGGGGCCGGACGGCACCCTCTACGTCTCGGCCGACGGCGACGGTAGCGTCCTGGCCCTGCGCCGGCAATGACCGCCACCGCCGGCGACCACCGCTATCTTCAGGTCGCACGCACCCTGCGCAAGGAGATCGTCGACGGCGTCTTCCCGGTCGGCTCCCAACTGCCTACCGAACACGAGCTGTGCGAACGCTTCTCGGTGAGCCGCTACACCGTCCGGGAGGCGCTGCGGCGGCTGCGCGACGACAACCTCGTCACCTCCAAGCCGCGGGCGGGCACGCTGGTGGTGCCCCGGCACAGCACCAACTCCTACGCCCAGGACGTCGTCTCCATCGACGACCTGCTGGCGTTCGCCCAGGGTGCGCGCTTCGCCATCGAGGCCAACGCGATGATCACCGTCGACGCCGCCCTGGCCGAGCGCACCGGTCTGCCTGCAGGCAGCGAATGGCTGGCGGTGAGCGGGTATCGACGCGTCGACGAGGACACCGCTCCGGTGTGCCGCACCGAGTACTACATCAACCGCAGCTTCGCCGCGGTCGGCCGGCTGCTCCAGCGCCACAGCGGCCCCATCTTCCCGCTGATCGAGGACCTGTTCGGGGTCAGCATCGTGGCGGTGCACCAGGAGATCTCCGCCGTCGTCCTGGACACTGAGCTGGCCGCGCGGCTGCACACGTCCGCCGGTGCCGCCGCTCTGCAGATGCAGCGCAGCTACACCACCTCCGACGGCGAGACCGCGCAGGTCACCGTCAACACCCATCCGTCGTCGAGGTTCCGGCATTCGATGACGATGCGCCGGGTGCGTGACACCCCGTGAGCCACACCCTGGCCGACGCCCTGCGCGAGGCCGCCCGCGACACCCCGGACCGGGTGCTGGTGCGCGACGCGCAGTGCGCGCTGAGTTGCCGCACCCTGCTCGATCAGGCCAGCGCGCTGGCGCATTCGCTGCTGCGGCGGATGCCGCCCGGCAGCGTGGTGTCGTTCACGGTGCCCAACTGGCACGAGGCCGCGGTCATCTATCTGGGCGCGACCCTGGCCGGCATGGTCGTCAACCCCATCCTGCCCTCACTGCGCGACCACGAGCTGTCGTTCATCCTCGCGGACGCGGGCAGCCGGGCGATCTTCATCCCGCAGACCTTCGGCGGCCACGACTACGCGGCGATGCTGCGCCGCGTCGTCGCCGGCCTGGCCGACCCGCCGGAGGTTGTCGTGGTGCGCGGTGACGCCGAGGACCACACCGCCTTCGCCGACCTGCTCGGCGAACCGGGCACCGCGGCGCTGCCGGACCTCGATCCCGCGGACACGCGGATGATCATGTACACCTCGGGCACCACTGGGCGCCCGAAAGGTGTTCTTCACAGCCATGATTCGCTGCACGCCCTGATCACGCAGCTGGGCCGGTACTGGCGGATCGATCCCGGTGACACCTTCCTGGTTCCCTCGCCGATCGCCCACATCGGCGGGTCGATCTACGCGTTCGAGTGTCCGCTGCTGCTGGGCACCGAGGCCGTGCTGATGCAGCGCTGGGATCCCGATGCCGCGGTGGCGCTGATGCTCGAACACCGCTGCACCCACATGGCGGGCGCCACCCCGTTCCTCGACGGGCTGCTGGCGGCAGCGCAGCGGGCGGGCACCCGGCTGCCCGATCTGAAGGTGTTCATCTGCGGGGGCGCCTCGGTGCCCCCGTCGCTGATCCGTCGCGCGTCGGAGTATCTCGACAAAGCGGCGGTGAGCCGCGTCTACGGCTCGACCGAGGTGCCGGTCACCACGGTGGGGTCGCTCGACGACATCGACCGGGCCGCGGACACCGACGGACGGCCCGGCATCGCCGAGATCGCCCTGGTGGACGGGGAGATCCGGTGCCGGGGCCCGCAGATGTTCACCGGATACCTGCACCCCGAGGACAACACCGGCGCGTTCGACGAGGCCGGCTACTTCCGCACCGGAGACCTGGGCCGGCTCACCGACGACGGACACCTGGTGGTCACCGGCCGGGCCAAGGACATCATCATCCGCAACGGCGAGAACATCTCCCCCAAAGAGGTGGAGGACATTCTGCTCACCCATCCGCGTATCGCCGAGATCGCGGTCGTCGGGATCCCCGACCCCCGCACCGGAGAGCGGGCCTGCGCGGCCATCGTCCCCGCCGGCGTGCCCGCACCCGACGTGGCCGAACTCAAGGAGTTCCTGGTGGCACGCGGCGTCGCGAAGTTCAAGGTGCCCGAACAGGTGCGACTGGTCGATGCGCTGCCGAAGAACGATGCGGGCAAGGTTCTCAAGCATCAGATCAAGGCCGAACTGACACAGGAGTCATGACATGCAGGTAGCGATCGTCACCGGGGCCAGCAGCGGCATCGGGTTCGGCTGTGCCACCACCCTTGCCCGCCAGGGCATGGCGGTGCTGGGCACCGGCCGCGATCCCGACCGGCTCGCCGAACTGGAGCAGGCAGACGCCGGAGCGGGCCAGATCGCCACCGTGTCGGTGGACCTGACCGCCGACGACGCACCGGCGCGCATCGTGGGCGCGGCGCTGGACCGCTGGGGGCGCATCGACTTCCTGGTCAATAACGCCGGCATCGGCAGCCCGAAACCGTTGCACGAGACCGACGACGAGACGCTGGACTACTTCCTGGGCATCATGCTGCGCGCCCCGTTCCGGCTGGCCCGCGACGTGATCGGACACATGCAGCCCGGTTCCGCGATCATCAATGTGACCTCGACGTTCGCGGTCGTCGGCGGGCTGCGCGGCGGCGCCTATTCGGCCGCCAAGGGCGGGTTGACGGCGCTGACCACCCACATCGCCTGCCAGTACGGACCGTTGGGGATCCGCTGCAACGCGGTGGCGCCCGGCGTGACGCTCACCCCGATGGTGGCCCACCGCCTCGAGGACGAACGCTTCCGCAAGATCAACACCGAGATGACCCCGCACACCCGGCTGGGCCGCGTCGAGGACATCGCCTCGACGGTCGCGTTCCTGTGCTCGGAGGGCGGTAGCTTCATCAACGGGCAGACGATCGTCGTCGACGGCGGCTGGAGCAGCACGAAGTACCTGTCCGACTTCGCGCTCACCTCCGAGTGGGTGCCGCGGGAGCCCGGCCAGTGAACCTGTTCGCGCTGCTCGACCAGGCCGCGGCCCGCCACGGCGACCGCGGCGCGGTGTATCACGGTGAGCAGCAGGTGCATACGTGGTCGCAGCTCCGCGAGCGCGCGCTGCGCCTGGCCGCATCGTTGCGCGAGTTCGGCCCCGGCGCCCGCATCGCGGTGGCCAGCGAGAACTGCCCGCAGATCGTGGAGTTGATGTTCGGGATCTGGGCGGCCGAATGCGTGTTCGTGCCGCTGAACTTCAAGCTACATCCCCGCGAGATGGAGCAGATCCTCGACGACGCCGGCGTCACGCAGGTGTTCGCGTCCTCGAAGATCGGGGCACAGCTGGCGCCGGTGACCTCGGTGCCGATCGAGACCATCGGCGGGCCGGAGTACGAAAGCCGTTGCACTGCAGCGCACTCGGATGTTCCGCGCAGTACCGACCCGGCGAGCCTGGCCTGGCTCTTCTACACCAGCGGCACCACCGGACGGTCGAAGGGCGCGATGCTCTCGCACCGCAACCTGATGGCCATGACGGTGTCGCACCTGGCCGACTTCGACTCCCCCGACCAGAACTGCAGCCTGATCCACGGGGCGCCGATGTCGCACGGGTCGGGTCTCTATGTGCCCCCGTATGTGCTGCGCGGTGCGCGGCAGGTGATACCGGCATCGGGCGCATTCGACCCCGGCGAGTTCCTGGACCTGTGCGAGCACCACCCCGGCTGCAGCGCGTTCCTGGCACCGACGATGGTCGCCCGGCTGGTGCAGACCGGACGGGAGCGCCCGGCCGACCTGGCGACCGTCGTCTACGGCGGCGGCCCGATGTACGTCGAATCCCTGAAGAAGGCGATGGCGGCGTTCGGGCCGATCTTCGTGCAGCTCTACGGGCAGGGCGAGGCACCGATGACCATCACCGGCCTGCGCCGCGCCGACCACGTCGCCGCAGACGGGTGGGCGTCCGACGCGGTGCTCGGCTCGGTCGGCTATGCGCGCTCGGGCGTCGACGTCGCGGTGCTGGGGCCCGACGGGAAACCGGCGGCCGTCGACGAGATCGGCGAGATCGTCTGCCGCGGTGACGTGGTGATGTCGGGCTACTGGAAGAACCCGGACGCCACCGCGGCTGCCCTGCACAACGGCTGGCTGCGCACCGGCGACATGGGCTCCTTCGACGCACAGGGGCTCCTGACGCTGCGGGACCGTTCCAAGGACGTGGTGATCAGCGGCGGCAGTAACATCTACCCTCGCGAGGTCGAGGAGGTGCTGCTCGAGCACCCCGGGGTCGTCGAGGCGGGCGTGGTCGGGGCTCCCGACGAGGAGTGGGGCGAGGTGGTGGTGGCGTTTGTGGTGGGCGACGTGACCGCAGCCGATCTGGACGCGCACCTGCTGGACCGGATCGCCCGGTTCAAACGGCCCAAGCGCTACGAGTTCGTCGACGAGCTGCCCAAGAACAGCTACGGCAAGGTGCTCAAGCGGGAGCTGCGCGAGCGGTTCGGGTAGGCATTCAGCGCCTCACCACATCAGCCCGCGGATCAGCGCGGTGGGCGGGATGTCGGCCAGCTCCACCACTCCGGCGGGCGCGCGGCACACCCAGTCGATCGCGTTGACCGCCCGGGCCGCGGTGGACACACACCCCGCTTCGGTGACGTCGAGCCCCGGATGGGACAGATGGGTGATCACCTCGACCCGCGGCTCACCCTCCACCACGACCTTGTGCACGCCGGGCTGCCCGTCGGGCGGGTACTGGAAATCCGGCCCCGCAGCAGGGGTCAGCCGGTTGACGTGTTCGACGGTGATCACCGGTACGCCGTCACGCACTCCCTCGGCGGCGAAGCGCACCGCGGCCATCCCGCCGGGCTCCACCGTCGTCATCGTGCACTCGATGCGGGTGTCTGTGTACCACGGCTCATATCGTTCCCGGACTTCGTCGAGCTCGACCTCGAGTTGGTCGGCGAGGTTGCGGACCAGCCCGCCGAACATCACCGCGACCACCCCCGGCTGGAACGCCGGCGGCGCCTCGTCGTCGCGGGTGGAGCCGAATCCCATCGCGGTGCCGGTGTATTCGAAATCGTCGTAGTTGCCGTAGTCGAAGATCTCCTGGACGTGCACCGAGTCGGCCCGCACCACCAGGCTCAGCGCCGAGTGCACGGCTGTGTCCGAGGAATACCCGGGATCGATGCCGTTGACGAACAGCGTCGAGTTCCCTGCGGCGCAGGCCTGTTCGAGCGGGCCGCGCAGCCAGTCGTCGGCCTGACGGGGCGCCACCAGCCACACCATCGACGTGCCGACCACGTCGATGCCGGCGCTCAGCAACTTCGACATCTCCTCGAGGGCCTCCATCGGCCGCGTCTCCCCCAGCGCGGTATAGACCACGCAGTCGGGTTCCAGCGCGATCAGCGCGTCGAGGTCGTCGGTGGCCAGCACCCCGGTCGGCTCGGTGAGCCCGCACAGCTCCGACGCATCCCGGCCCACCTTGGCCGGATTCGCCGCGTGGACACCGACCAGCTGCAGGTCGGGGCGGCCGATGATGGCCCGCAGGGAGTGCTGCCCGACGTTTCCGGTGGAGAACTGAACGACTCTGCGCATAACTCATCTAACGATCGGGGCCTGACTGAAGTCAATGAGTTCGGCGCACACGGGTTCGTTCGGCAGGCGATACAGTGCGTGGATGGCAGTAGCCGACAAGCCCTCTGCCCGAGAGGTCAAGCGTCTGCAGACCCGCGAGCGGCTGATGGGTGCCGCCGTCGCGGAGCTCAAACGATCCGGCGTGGCAGCGGCCGACGTCGGCGCGATCGTGACGGCCGCCGGAGTGGCACACGGCACCTTCTACTTCCACTTCCCCACCAAAGAGCATGTGCTCGTCGAGCTCGAACGGCGCGAGGAGGAACGCATCGCCAAGCAGCTCGCCCGGTTCCGCAGCGCGCACGACGATCTCGAATCGACGTTGTCCGAGACGGTTCGACTGGTGATGGATCTGGAACGCCGCCTGGGCGCTGTCCTGTTCAAGGACTTCCTGGCCCTGCATTTCTCATCGTCTCGTCCACCGGTCGACGAGGACGCCGCACACCCGGTGATCGTGGAGGTGGCGGCCGAGATCGAACAGGCCCAGGTCCGGGGCCGAGTCGATCCGGGCGTGCACCCGATGAACAGCGCGGTCTTCTTCCTGCTCGGGCTCTATGCGCTGCTGACCACCACCCACGAACGGCCGGCGCGGCAGTCGATGCTCGACGACTTCCTGACCCGCACGCTGCACAGCCTTCGAGTAGCCGATTGACTACTTCATTTCGTTGACTATAGTCAGCCAATATGAGATCGCCGGGCGAGGACCCACGGCCGTGCCACACGGCCGAGGAACACGCCGAGAACTGGGACCTTCGCCACGAGGACTTCAACGACGACGGTTTTCTCTACGACGTCTACGCCGCGATGCGCAAGAAGAAGACCTTCGCCCACACCGACCATCCGTTCCTGGCCGCGACGCCCGGCGGCGCCTGGGTGGTGGTGGACTACGACGACTGCTACACGATCGCCCAGGACTGGCAGCACTTCTCCAGCAACCCGATCCCCGACGTCGCACCCGATTTCCTCGGCAAGTTGGTGGTTGTCCTGGACCCGCCGATCCAGCAGCAGCTGCGCAAGGTCCTCAACCCGTACTTCTCCCCGGCCCGGATGAAGGCCCTGCGCCCGCAGATCGAATCCGAAACCGACGACCTGATCGATCGTTTCGCCGCGGCGGGCTGCGGCGATCTCGCCGAGGTGGCGTGGCGCCAGCCCGGTGTGGTGTTGTTCAAATACCTGCTGGGCATGCCGACCGGCGACATCCCGAGGTGTTTCGAGCTGACCGACACCGCGCTCAACGGCCCCACCGAAGAGACCCGGGCGAGCGCATGGGCCGACCTCTACCAGCACCTGCACGACGTCGTGTCGGCGCGGACCGCAGAGCCCCCACGCGACGACATGATCGATGTGCTGCTGGCGGCCGAGATCGACGGCCAGAAGCTGGAGTTCACCGACATCGTCGGCAACGCGATGCTGCTGGTGCAGGCCGGACTCGAAACCACCGCCAACGCCATGTCGTTCGCCTTCCACTACCTCGCCACTCACCCCGACGAACGGGACCGGCTGATCGCCGACCCCGACATCCAGCCCAGAGCCGTCGAAGAGTTCATCCGGTTCGCCGGGTCGATCCACGGCATCCACCGCACCGTCAGCGACGAGGTCGACCTCGACGGCCACAGGTTCTGCCCTGGTGAGACGGTGCTCATCAACTACGCCGCCGCCAACCGGGACCCCGCGGTGTTCCCCGACCCCGACCGGTGCGTGCTCGACCGCCGCGACAACCGGCATCTCGGGTTCGGGGCCGGTGTCCACCGGTGCCTGGGCTCGAATCTGGCCCGCCTGGAGTTCCAGGTCGGATTGCAGCGGGTGCTGGCCAGGATGCCGGACGTCGAGCTGGACCCGCAAGCATCCGCGGAGTTTCACGGAAACTCCATC
>JAXHTL010000239.1:0-6682 GCA_034190095.1 Actinomycetota bacterium | reverse complement strand
GCAGTTCTTGTGCAGTTGGGCAGGGTCGATGTCGCACCGGACGACGGCACGGCCCCGGATCTGGCCGCCCCACAGATCCGAGTCGCCGAGTTCGGTGCCGATCAGCAGCAGACCGTCGCTGTCGGCGGCCGCCTCCTGCAGCGCGGGAAGCCGGACGGCAGCGCCGACGGACAAAGGGATGCGATTCGGCGACAACACCTTTGCCGTTGACGGTGGTCGCCGTGGGAGCGCCGAGTACCTCTGCCAACTCGGTCACCTCGCGCTGCGCGTCGACTGCTCCCCCACCGGCGATGACGAGCGGCCGGGCCGCCGCGGCCAGCACGTCCGCGGCCTGCCGGACCGAATCGGCGGCGGCGGCCGGCAGCCGGACCGCGACGGGGTCACGCGCGGCGCCGGTCCAGGGCTGCTCGAGCACGTCGACCGGTATCTCGATGTGCACCGGGCGCGGGCGCCCACCGGCGAACGCGGCGAACGCGTCGGCGACCGCGTCGGCGGCCTCGTCGGGGCTGCGTACCCGGCGGCTCCACCGCACCAGCTGGCCCATCGCGGCGCTGGTGTTCTTGGCTTCGTGCAGCTGCCCGAGGTCGCGGCCCTCGGTGCCGGTCGGCATGCCCGGTGAGATCACCAGCAGCGGTTGCGATTCGGCGTAGGCCGTGGCCGCCGCCGTCATCGCGTTGGTCAGCCCGGGACCGCTGGTCGTCACGACGACCCCGGGTCGCCCGGTGACCCAGGAGTAGGCACTCGCGGCGTACCCGGCCCCCTGTTCGTGGCGCGGGGTGACCGCGCGGATCCCGTTGACCGACACGTGCCGGTACAGCTCGAGGTTGTGGGTGCCGGGGATGCCGAACACGGTGTCCACGCCGTGGGCGGCGAGTGTCTCGACGACCGCGGCGCCGCCGTTGCGGTGAGCGGTCACCGCGGGCTCGCACCGATCGGTGCACTCTGCGGATTGCTGGCCATGCCCACTGATAGCACAGGACGGCCGCCGACGACTCCTGACGGATCCCTATCCCGGCACGCTCTCCCCGTCGGCAGCACCCACCGGTTCGTGCACGGCGGCGTTGATGCGGATCGGCGGCAGCCCCGCCCGCGCACAGTGCGCGGCGACCGCCTCGATCGAGGAGGCCTCGAACACCCCGAACAGCACCTCGTCGGCCGGAACCGCCAGTATCAGAGCCAACCGCACCGTCACGACGCCGGTGTGTGACGCGAACGCGGCGCGCAACAACCCCAGGATGTGCTGGACTCCGCCCTCGGCGCAGTCCGGGGCATACCACTCGGCGAGAAAACGCTGGGACGCTGCCGGTGTCATGGCGGGAAACTAGCCCGCACCCGCGGATGGCCGAATCAGGTGTTTCCCTTGCGTTCGGCCCTCACCTACGAATCCCGCGGCTCGACGTGACGGGCCAGCTGGCTGCGCGAGCGGATGCCGAGCTTTCGGTAGGTCCGCGCGAGATTCGCCTCGACCGTCTTGGGGCTGATGAACAGCGCTGCCGCGATATCGCGGTTGGTGCACCCGGCCGCGGCCAGTTCGGCCACCCGGTGCTCGGCTGCGGTGAGCGCCGCCGCGCCTACCCGCTTGACGTCGGTGCGGTCCAGTTCGTCGCGGGCGCGTTTCGCCCACAGCGGCGCACCGTATTCCTCGAACACAGCCAGGCTCCTGCGCAGCACCTCGGCCGCCGCGTCACGGTGGCGCCTGCGGCGCTCGATCCTGCCCAGCAGCAGTTCGGTCCTGGCCCGCTCGAACGGCATCGGCAGGTTCTCGTGGGCAGCCAGGGCAAGCTCCGCGCTGCGGGCGGCGGCGGCCAGGTCACCCCGGGCGGCGTGCACCATGGCCCGGCACCGCGCGCTGGTGGCCAACAACCACGGGCGCCCGTGCTGGGCACCGTTGCGCTCGAGGCGCTCGATCAGCGATTCGGCGCGCTGCAGGCGGTCCACTTCGATCAGCACCTCGGCGGCATCGGCGACGAATGGCGCGGTGATGATCTCGGTGGACCCGGGCATCATGTCGAGCACGGTGACCGCGGGCTCCAGCAGCGCGAGCGCAGCCTCATGGTTTCCCAGTGAGAGCTCGAGGAATCCGAGAATGCTGACCGGCCAGACCATCAGGGTGGTTGCGCCGCTTTTCCGGCTGGCGGCCAACGCTTTACCGGCTGCCTCCCGGGCGGACTTCTCGTCACCGGCGTAGGCCGCCAGCGCCGCCTGCATGGTGTGGGCGATCCCGGGGGCGAGCTCCCCGCCGAGTTGCTCGGCCCGCTCCAACGCGTCGGCGGCCACGGCCCGGGCACCGGCCAGGTTTCCCAGCCACAGCTCGACCAGGAAGCTGTTGAACGTGACCGGCAACATCTCGGATTCCTCGCCGCGTTCGATGCAGCGGCGCCGGATCTCGAGCAACGCGTCGCGCCCCTCGTCGAGCCGGCCGGTCCAGGCCAGAAAACACGCGTGGTGCAGGCTGGGCCGAAACGGGGCCGGCACGTGACCGGACTCCTGCTCCAACCGCAACGCCCGGTGCAGGGCCGGCTCGTCGATCCCGTCGCCGTGCAGGAAATGCAGATGCACGCGCATCGTCACCGCCTGACACAACAGCGGCGTCGATCCGATGCGCTCGGACAACGTCTCGGCCTGTTCGATCGAGGCGATCGCCGCGTCGAGACGGCCTGCGTTGGACAGGGCGAAAGCCAGCGTGATCGAGATCTGGGCCCGTTGCGCAAGATCCTCCCCCGCCTCGGCGAGGGCACGCTCCAACAGCTCGGCGGCCTCGAGGAAATTGGCGTCGAACAGATGCACGGCCGCCAACTGCGCCAGCGCCTTGGACCGCGACCGCCCGGCCGGCAACGTCTCGAGCACGTTCTCCAGAAGCGTTCGCGCCCTGCCTGCATCGCCGGCGACGAGGTGGTGGCGGGCGGCACGGACCCGGCGCGCGGGAGCGTCGTCGGGGTCGAGGCGGATGGCGATGTCGAGCAGTTCGGCGGCCGCCGCCGGAGCGCCCCGGGCGCTGACGGTGGCAGCGGCTTCGTCGAGCATCCGCAGGGTCTCGTCGTCGGCGACGTTGGCCGACAGGGCCAGGTGGCGGGCCTTCAACTCGGGATCGTCGAGGATGCCCGCCAACCGGCGGTGCATGGCCCGGCGCGCGGTCGGTGTCGCTCCGGCGTAGACCCCCTGGGCCAGCAGGGGATGGGAGAACCGGACCCGGTGCCCGTCGAAACCGACGATCCCGTCGTCCTCGGCCCGGCCCAACAGGGCGACGGTGTCGCCGACGTCGGCACCGACGGCACGCGCGACCGTCGTCGTCGACGGAGCTCCCAGACAGGCCACCGCCAGCAGACACTCCAGCACCTGCGCGGGCAGGCTCCCGATCCGGGCCGACACCAGCTCGGCCAAGGTGCCCGGCAGCGCCGGCCCCTGCGGATCGTTGCCCAGGGCGCGGCCCAATTCCAGTGCATAGAAAGGGTTTCCGCCCGACACCTCGGCGATGCGCGACATCGTGGGCCGGGGGAACGACCGGCCGAGGCGGCCGGACAGCACCGAGTGCAGGCTGCCCAGGCTCAGCGGTCCCATCGTGAGGGTCTGCACCGACTCCGGGCGCAGCAACCGCAACCAGGAACTCGCCGAGGCTGTGTCGGGGCGGGTCCGCTCGGTGACCAGCACGCCCACCGGCCCGGTGACGCGGCGGACCGCGAAGGCGAGCACGTCGCGGGTGGAGCGGTCGACCCACGGGATGTCGTCGACGGCGACGAGCACCGGCGAGCGCGCCGCCAGCGCATGCACGAGGCTGAGAAACCCCGCCGAGACCGCGCGGGCGTCCTCCCCGCCACCGCCGATCTCACGGTGGCCCGCCACGCCCTGCAACGCGGCCCGCTGCGGCGCAGGCAAGCTCGACCACACCTCGGCGTCCACCTCGCCGATCAGATCGGCCAGCGCCCCGTGGGCCAGCACCGACTCCGTCGGTGCCCCCTGCGCCGAGAGCACGGTGAACCCGCTCTCGCGCGCTCGCTGCAGCGCCGCCAGCCACAGGGTCGTCTTCCCGATCCCGGCCTCGCCGTCGATGAACAGCGCCGAGGGCTGTGTGCGCGCCCGATCGAGAAATCTGGCGACACTGCGCGACTCGGCGGCCCGACCCGCGGCTCCCGGCATTAACCGATACTTTCAAGGTTGCCGCACCCTGTCCACGGATCCGGCAACTACGCCGGGCGCGGGATCGGTTATGCGGCGGTCGTGTTCACTGCTGCCGTTGGGCGCCCAGCCGGCACCGCAACCCGAAGTGGTCCGACGGCAGCACCCTCGGCAGGGCCGGCGAAACAGGCTCGGTGCCGATCACCTCGATGCCCTCCGGCGTCCAGCGGCGACCCGTGAGCAGAACCCGGTCGAACCGCTGCTGCCGCGGCTTCTTCTTGTTGTCCCGCAGCATCGGATTGGTCGAGGTGTCCTCGGTGAACCCGGGTTCGTGCGGGCGCAGGGCCGGCCAGAGGTCGCGGTAGTGCGCGGGGAGCCACCTGTCCTCACCGTCGCGCATGTTGAAGTCGCCCAGGATCACCGCATCCTGGGCGGTCACCGCGCGGAACACCCGGCGCAGCTGCCACGCCCGCAGCCAGGCGCCGTCCTTGCCGCTTTCCAGGTGCACCGAGCAGATGCGCAGCGTCGCGCCGTTGACCGCGACGTCGGCCTGCAGGAATCCGCGGGCCCGCCGGCTCGGCAGCCGGGTGAAGGTGGCGGCGGCGATCGGCAGCCGGGACAGCATCAGGATGCCGTAGCCACCCACCCGGGCACCGGTGACACCGACATGCAGACACCGTTCCCGGACCCATGGCTGGTCCAGCAGGACGGCCTGCGCGGTGGGGGTGACCTCCTGGAACACCGCCACGTCGGGCATGTCACGGGCCAGCAGATCCGCGATCGCCTGATAGCGCTGCTCGGCATGCAACGGCTTGTTCCACACGTTGAACGTGGTCAGTGTGAGCGCGCCTCGTGCGGCGTCCCCGGCCGGAGAGGCACCGACCCAGCGGCCGGCCGCCGCGTCGAACCGGCTGACCACGACGCTGCGGCGGCGCCGGCGCAGCGTGTGCCACCGAGGAATGTCCATCGCTTCGATGGTGACGGTTCGCTTTTCGGACAGCGCGCCGGGGCCGGGCGCGGCGATACCGTGGGGTCATGCGCTGGCGCGGAGTGCACCACATCGAGATCAACGTGCTCGACTACGACAACTCGATCGAGTTCTACGACGCCATGTTGGGATGGCTGGGCTACCACAGCTTCTGGACGCTGGACATCGAATACCGTTCGACCTATTACATGGCTCGCTTCCCGGCGCCGCACAGCTACATCGGGGTCCAGCCCGCCGCCTGCGGTCAGAAGCTGCGCCACTCCGAGCAGGCGGTCGGGCTCAACCACATTGCGCTGTGGGCGCGCAGCCGCCGCGAGATCGACCGCTTCCACGACGAGTTCCTGGTGCCCAATCAGGTTCCCGTCGTGTATGCACCGGCGGCGTATCCGCAGTACGCGCCCGGGTACTACGCGGTGTTCTTCGACGATCCGATCAACGGCATCCAGTGGGAGCTCGCCCGGCTGCCGACCCTCCCGTCACCGGCGGCCGTGTGGCGGTCCTGGCGCGCGCTGCGTCCCTACCAGCAGGCCCACCCGGAGTGGGAGCACTCGATGGCCCGCCAGGCGGTGCGGCCGCTGCCGGGGCGCCGACGGTCCCGCTGAGGCACGCCGGGGACCCGACTGCCCGGTTGTTGCCCACGGCCCCCCGAGTCGACGGCCGACTCCGCAATAGTTTGCTACTTGTTCAGTTGCTCGTTGAATACGCAACCTTCTTCGGGGTGCGGCGCGGGCGGCCGGCGCTTACTATTGACGCACGCGACAGTGCAGTCCCCAAGCGGTCTCCCACCATTCCCGCGGAGCAGAAGCAGGACAGCCCAGTGACCCATTCCCGCATGAACCTTGAGGTCGTCCAGGTGCGACTCCCGGTGTTGAGCTGGGCGTCGCAGCGGTACTCCAAACAGCCCCACCGCAGCCGCTACTCGGTGATCGTCGACCTGTCCCGGCCCCTCGAACGCTTCGAGATCGCCGCGCTCAACCAGCTGCGCGCACTGGTGAAGCCACTCCCCGACAAATTTGCTGTAGGGGTCATCGTCGATACCACTCTGGAGTTCGTCGAGAATTCGCTGTTCCGCATCAACCGGGAACTGTCCGACGCCGTGACCCTCGGCGCCCGACTCCAGGCCGCCGCGTCGGCAGCAGACCAGCAGATGGCCACCACGATGCACCGGATCAACACGCGTCTGGGGGCCGGGCACCTGGTTCGAGAGCCCCGCGAGCTGGCCGCCGGAGCGGGCGCTGCCACACCGTCGGTGCTGGCCGAGGGCCTGCGTACCGCCCTCGAGCAGAGCACCGACGCCGCCAAATGACCCTACGAACACCGATCTAGCCGGTCCCGGACGCCCGCTGCATCGCCAGGGTGCACAACCCTCACGCAACGCAATCAGGCCCCCTCGAGAGGGGGCCTGATCGTTGGCGTGGCAGGTAGAGGATTCGAACCTCTGTAGGCGTAAGCCGACGGATTGTTGACCGTCTCTCGGGATGACGAGCACGAGGTGGTCAACCGTCGTTGATCTTGCCGATGTGACCGGTGGCGTGGCCCGCCGGGTTGATCTTGGTGGTGTGCACCATCAGTGTGATGAGG
>JAXHTL010000238.1:0-6706 GCA_034190095.1 Actinomycetota bacterium | reverse complement strand
ACCGATACGCCGTCTGCGGATGCACACCATTCGCGCGCGCCCACTCGGCCAGCTTCACACACTCAGTGAAACACACATTCGATCACGTTTGCTCACATATCGCCGAACAGTTCGCAACCCCCGGGTCAACCAGGCCAGGTAGACCGCGCCGATCAGTGCCCAGGATCCGCCGACGACGAGCGCGTCCACGTCGAGGTGGGTCAGGAGGTAGATGTCCACGGCAGCACCGACCAGCGGCAACACCACGTATCGCCACACCGGCAGGCGCTGCCCGCGGTGCCGCAGGAAATAGGCCACCACAGCCAGATTGACCAACGTGAAGGCGGTGAACGCGCCGAAGTTGATGAACGACGTCGACGACGAGACGGTCAGGAACAGCGCCGCCAGTCCGATCGCGCCGGTGAGCACGATGTTGAACACCGGGGTCCGGAAGCGTGCGGAGATCCTCCCGAACACCTGTCGCGGCAGCACGCCGTCGCGCCCCATCGCGAACAGCAGCCTCGACACCGCCGCCTGGGCGGCCAGCCCGGAGGCGAACTGTCCGACCACCAGCGCCGCCAGGAACACCGCACCGAACAGCGACCCGCCGACGGTGTAGGCGACGTGCTCGGCCAGCGAGTTCGGGTCGGCGAAGTCGGATCCCGGCGCGACCAGGCTGACCGTGTAGGCGACCACCACGAAGATGCCGCCGCCGATGAGGGCGACCAGCACGATCGCCCTGGGCACGGTGCGTGCCGCGTCGTGGATCTCTTCGGTGAGGGTGCTGATCGCGTCGAAACCGAGAAACGAGTAGGCGGCCACCGCCGCACCCGCGGCGATCGCCGAGAAGCCGCCCGCACCGAGGAACGGTTGCGCCGACAACAACGCCGGCAGGCCCGCGCCCGGCCGGCCGACCAGATGGGCCACCGTCAGCGCCACGAACAGCCCCACGATCAACAGCTGAAAACTCATCAGCACGAAGTTCGCCCGGTCGGCCACCTTGAGGCCGACGACGTTGAGAGTCGTCGTCGCGACGGCGAAGGCGACGATCCACACCCAGTGCGGCACACCCGGGAATTCCTCCTGCAGGTAGGCGCCGCCGATGAGCCAGATCACCAACGGGAGGAACAGGTAGTCGAGCAGGATCGCCCACCCGACCAGGAAACCCAACCGGGCATCCACCGCCTTGCGCACATACGTGTAGGCCGAGCCGGCGACCGGGAAGTGCCGGGCCATGACGCCGTAGCTCAGCGCGGTGAACAGCATGGCCACGGTCGCCAGCAGATAGGCGCCCGCGCTGGCGCCCCGGGACCGTTCGGCGATGACGCCGAAGATCCCGAGCACGATGATCGGGGTCATGTAGGCCAGTCCGAACAGCACCGCTGCGCGCAGACCCAGAGTCTTCTGCAGCTGTGCGCCGGTGCCGGAAGCCATCACCGGAGAACCTACGTCGCCGCCGGCGGCTCTGCCGGCCGGTCAGCGCACCAGGGTCGCGCCCCCGTCGAGGCGCAGCTGCTGACCGGTCATGAATCGGGATTCGTCGGCCAGCAGATACACCGCCGCGTATGCGGTCTCCCAGGCGGTGGCACGACCCATCTTCAGCTTCAGGACATCGGTGTAGGCATCCTCGACCTGGTCGGGCTCCAGTCCGAACAGCGATTGGGAATCCTTGTTGCCCAACGGCGTGTCGATCGGACCCAGCATCAGGGTGTTGGCGCGCACCCCGGCGCCGGCGTACTGGGCCGCGGTCAGTTCGGTGATGTAGTTCAGGCCGCACTTGCCCAGGGCGTACGGCATGATGCCGATGTTGAGCCCGACCTCGTTCTTGATGCTGGCGATCGACGAGACGTTGACGATGCTGCCGGTGCTGTCCCCGTCGTTGGTCTCCATGCACTGGGCGGCGAAGAGGTTGCAGTAGTAGCACCCCAGCATGTTCACGTTGATGCCCTGGTTGAAGTTCTCGGTGGTCATCGAGTTGGTGTCCCGGTCGAACGGCGGGTTGGTCGCCACGCTGTAGACCATCCCGTCGACGCGGCCGCTGCGCTGCCTGACCGTGTCGAAGATGCGCCGGCAGTCGTCTTTCTCGCCGACGTCGGCGTGCACGGCATACGCGTTGCCGCCCTCCCCGGTGATGATGTCCACCGTCTCCTGTGCCGACGGCAGGTTGCGGTCGACGGCGACGACCTCGGCGCCGTGCCGTGCCGCCAGGATGGCGGTGGCCCGGCCGTTGCCCACCTTCGCGCCGGGCAGCTGTCCGGCTCCGACGATGACCACCACCTTGCCGGACAAGTCGAATGCGGCTCGCCCGGGGCGATCGAAATCTGTGGACACTCTGGTTCTTCCGTTTCTGGTATGGGGTTCAGTGGACGTGGATGGCGCGCTCGGGACAGCCGGATACCGCGTCGGCGACCGCGGCCTCGAGCGGTCCGGGAATCTCGGCGGCGGTGGCAGCTGCATAGCCGCTGTCGGTCAGGGTGAACACCTGCGGGCACAGGCCCACACAGACGCCGTGCCCCCGGCACGCATCGTCGTCGACGGTGACCCTCACGCGGGCACCTCGGCGGTGACCCGAAGGTGCAGGTCGGTCAACCCTCGCAGGATGTAGGTGGGGACGTAGTCGTAGCGCCGGGCGCCGGCCGGCCCGTGCACGGTTTCGTCGATGCGAATGGCCTCGGTGCGCTCGAGCAGGCGCCGGATCAGCACCTTGGCCTCGGCACGCGCCAGCGGCGCTCCGATGCAGCTGTGGATTCCGCGTCCGAACGCGATGTGGCGCCGGGCATTCGCGCGGTCGGGGTCGAACACGTCGGGCTCGTCGAACTGTCGGGGGTCACGGTTGGCCGCGCCGTAGTGGACCATCACGACAGCGCCGGCCGGGATCTCCACCCCGCCGACTGTGGTGTCGGCCCGGGCGAGCCGGAAGTCACCTCTGATCGGGCTTTCGTACCGCAGTGCCTCCTCGGCGAAGTTGGGGATTCGCTCGGGATGCCGCCGAAGTTCGTCCTGCAGCTCGGCCTTCTCGCCGAGGATCTTCAGTGCCGACGAAAGCAGCCGGACGGTGGTTTCCTGGCCGGCGGAGAACAGGTTCGAGGCCACCCGGACGACGTCGATGACCTCGGGGGTGGACCCGTCGGGGAAGGTGGCGTGCGCCATCTCGGTCATGACGTCGCCACGGGGGGTGCGGCGGCGGTCGGAGATGTAGTCGGTGAAGCGGGCGTAGAGGTATTCCAGCGGGGTGTGCGACATCACGTCGTCGCCGGTGCTGCCCAGCGAGAGGTCCCCGGTCAGCTGCGCGGTCAGTTCGGCCCGGTCCTCCTCGGGGACCCCGAGCAGATCGGCGATGACCATCAACGCCACCGGGTTGGCGACCTGCCCGATGAACTCGCCGCCGCCGTCAGCGAGGTAGGGCGCCAGCACCTGGTCGACCAGGCGCCACATGAACTCTTCGTTCTCCTTGAGCCGTTTGGGCGTGATCAGCCGGGCCAGCAGGGATCGGTGCGCGGTGTGTGTCGGCGGGTCGAAGGACGGGAGTTGGTCGCTGAACGGCAGGTCGGCGCGGTGGGCTTCGACCAGCTGGCGCACCTGCGGCTCGGCGAGCCCCTGCAGTGGAACCGGGAATCCCGGCGTCGGGCCGGTGACGCTGTTGCAGGACGAGAACGACTCGGGGTCGCCGAGCACGGCCTGCGCTTCCTCGTAGCCGGTGACGATCCAGACGTCGCGCCGGGGTTCGCGCAGCACCGGGCTGGCCGACCGCATCCGTTCCAGCACCGGATAGGGATCGGCGACCAGAGCCGGGTCGTGAAAGAAGTCGACCGCGTCCAGGACGGCGGTCGCTGTGGGCGCGTGTGGCGGGTGGTCGGACGGCACGCGTTCTCCTCGACTCGCAGGGTGTCATTGGTCGGCTGCTACTGACCAATCGTAAAGCTGTCTCCTGACCAACCGTACAGCCGTATGCTGATGGCAGGCCCCACCCGGAGAGAATTGTTAGGAGAGCTACATTAATGGCAGAGGTGTGACCGTCCCCGCTTCCGAGCCGTCGGGGACGCCCGGCACGACGCGGCAGCGGCTGCTCGAGGCCGCCGTCGAGCTGTTCGGCCGGCACAGCGTCGCGGGAACCTCGCTGCAGATGATCTCCGACGAGTTGGGCTTCACGAAATCGGCCATCTACCACCACTTCCGCACCCGTGACGAGCTGCTCGAGGCGATCATCGAACCCGTCATCGGTCAGCTGGCCGGTCTCGTCGAGTCCGCCGAGTCCCATCGGGGTGCCCGGGCACGGGCCGACGCCATGCTCACCGGCTACGCCGAACTCGCCGTCGCACACCGCAGCCTCCTGCCGGTCCTCACCGGAGATCCCAGCGTGGCCGAACTGCTACGGACGCGGCCGGAGTGGGGAGCCGTCGTCGGGCGCCAGACCGACCTGCTCGCCGCAGCCGAGCCGGGGGCCGGCGGCCAGGTCAGAGCCGCGCTCGTGATGTCGGGCATCGCGGCAGCCGTCGGCGTGGACTACGACGGTCTGAGCGAGGGCCAGCTCCAGGCTCAGCTGATCTCCGCCGGCCGTCGCACTCTGGGGTTGCGCGCGCCGCGACACGGATAGGCGCGCTCAGCGCGCAGCGGTCCGGCTCCTGCGGGCCGGTGTCGATGCCTCATACCCCGCGGTCATCCAGAACAGGGTTCGTTCCAGTGTCGGCAGGATGTCGGTGATCGAGATCTCGCCGGCGGCAAAGCGACCCAACAATCCATAGACGAGGCTGGAGACAACGGCGTCGATGTCGGAGATGAAACGCTCGTCGGCATCGGCGAGGATCTCGAGACCGGCCGGAACCACCATGTCGAGTCCGCGGTGGAGCAGTTCGTGTCCCTGGGGCGAGGAACGCACACGGAAGAACGCCGCGAGCATGCCTGGGTGCTGCTCCCAGGGCTCGAACAGCATACGGAACATCCGAATCAGCCCGTCGTAGAGCGATTCACCGGGCTGCTTCGTCAGCCCCGCCACACCTGCGAAACGGTTCTCGTCCATCCATTCCTGCAGGGCGGCGCGGATGAGTTCGTCGCGGTTGGAATAGCGCTTGTAGATCGTCGCCAGGGACGAGTGCGCGCGGCGGGCCACTTCACGAAGCTGGACCGCCTCATAACCGTCGGCGTCCAGAATCTCCACCACGGCGGCAAGGATCTTGTCGTCCTGCACGGCCATCCGCTGTTGCCTCCCTTCGAGCATCCGATCCGTTCGAAGCCTTGCCACATGCGAGTAACAAGGTTACCGTATGGCCCGGAGTAACCGCGTTACTCCGGTGTGCCGGGCACCCTCGGCGTAGCGACGAAGTGGGGAAACGATGGGATCATTGGAGGGCAGAGTCGCCTTCATCACCGGTGTCGCCCGCGGCCAGGGCCGCAGCCACGCCGTCCGGCTGGCCGGCGAAGGTGCCGACATCATCGGGATCGACATCTGCGCAGACGTGTCACCCGACGGGTACCCGATGGCAACCCGCGCCGAGCTGGACGAGACGGTGGCCCTCGTCGAGGCAGCCGGGGGCAAGATGCTCGGCTCGGTGGCCGATGTCCGCGACTTCCATGCGGTCAAGGCCGCCGTCGACTCCGGTGTCGATCATTTCGGCCGGCTCGACATCGTCTGCGCGAACGCCGGAATCGCGCTCATGGCCTTCCGGGAGGTCTCCATCGAGGAGGACCTGCAGATGTGGACCGATGTGGTCGACGTCAACCTGGCCGGCTCCTTCCATACCGCCAAGGCCACGATCCCGCATCTGATCGCCGGGCAGCGGGGCGGAGCGATGGTCTTCACCAGTTCGACCGCGGGCCTGCGTGGATTCGGCGGCATGCAGGGCGGCGGATTGGGTTACGCGGCCTCCAAGCACGGCATTGTCGGGCTGATGCGCACGCTCGCCAATGCCCTGGCGCCGTACAGCATCCGGGTCAACACCGTGCATCCCACCGCAGTGAACACCATGATGGCGGTCAACCCCGCGATGACCGAGTTCCTGGAGAACTATCCCGACGGCGCCCCGCATCTGCAGAACCCGATGCCGGTGCAGATGCTCGAACCCACGGACATCAGCGACGCCATCGCCTATCTGGTTTCCGACGCCGCCCAGTACGTCACCGGGGTCACCTTCCCGGTCGACGCCGGCTTCTGCAACAAGCTATGACCGGCCGCGCTGCAGGCAAGAGAGTCCTGATCACCGGCGCCGCCCGGGGTATGGGCCGCAGCCACGCACTGCGCCTCGCCGAAGAGGGCGCCGATCTGATCCTTGTCGACATCTGCACGTCGCTGTCCGAGGTCGAGTATCCCCTCGGCGGCCCCGAGGAACTCGATGAAACCGCGCGCCTGGTCGAGCAACTCGGACGGCGTGCGGTGACGGCGGTCGTCGACGTCCGCGACGCCGAGGCGTTGTCCGCAGCCGTCGATGCCGGCGTCGGCGAGCTCGGCGGTTTGGATGCCTCGGTCGCCAACGCCGGGGTGCTGACGGCCGGAACCTGGGACACGACCACCGCCGAGCAATGGCGCACCGTCGTCGATGTGAACCTGATCGGCACCTGGAATACCTGCGCTGCTGCGCTGCCGCACCTGGTCGACCACGGCGGCAGCATCATCGATCACTCTCGCAGATTGAATGTTGATGCGATTCAGGTAGAACGGAAGCTGGACCGGGGTAACATAGAAAATCGTTTGCCCAAGAAAGGTCAGCAGGAAAATAGCAATCAGGGGCATGGT
>JAXHTL010000237.1:0-6729 GCA_034190095.1 Actinomycetota bacterium | reverse complement strand
GTTCACCCTGTCCGGTGACGGCCTGTGCGTGGGCTACGACAGCGGCGACAACGTCTCGAGCCTCTATCAGGCACCGGGAACCTTCACCGGCGGAACCATTCTCGGCGTCGGCATCGACGTCAGCGAGGAGTCCTACGTCGACCTCGAGAAGGAGGCGGCCGCGGCGCTCGCGCGTGACTGACCCGCAGGTGTCGACGGGCGAGGCGCCGGGTCAGCCCTTCGGCGGGACGGGGGCCGCGGCCTGCACCATTGGTCCGTCGGCCTCGGCCTTCATCCGCTCGAACAGTTCCACGTAGTAGGGCAGGCAGTGTTCCAGCGCCTGCTCGGTGGTGTAGATCGGCTGATAGCCCAGATCGTGCTGCGCCTTGCCGATCGAGAAGTAGTTGTCCAGGTAGATCCGTTCCACCGCAAGCGGTTCCAGCAGCGGCTTGGGTAGGCCGAACTTGAAGTGCAGGAACTGCCACCCCCGCATGGCCAGCCACACCAGCCGCCCCGGCACCCGGAAGGTGGGCAGCCGCTCACCGCACGCCTCGACCACCGGCCGGGAGAACTCGAACATGTTGATCGGTTCGCCGTCGTTGATGAAGTAGGCCTGACCGGGTGCGGTACCGCCGGGCACCAGATGCTGTGCGGCCAAGATGAACCCGTGCACCAGGTTGTGGACGTAGGAGTTGTCGAGTTTGACGTCCTTGCCGCCGACGAGCACCTTGACGTGCCCGGCCAGCACGCTTTCGAACACCTTGCGGAACATGGTCTGATCGCCACGGCCCCAGATCCCGCTGGGCCGGATCGAACAGGTCAGCACGCCCTGCTCGCCGTTGCGGGACAGCACGAACTTCTCGGCCGCCACCTTGGTCTCGGTGTAGAGATCGGCGAAGCGATCGGTGTAGGGCAACGTCTCGTCGCCACCGGAGATCCGCTGCCCGCCCATCACCACGCTGTTCGACGCGGTGTAGACGAAGCGGTTCGCGCCGGCCTGCTGCGCGGCGCGCAGCAGGTTCTCGGTGCCGGTGACATTGACCGCGAAGCTGCGGCGCCGGTACTCCTCGCTGGCGGAGGCGCCGCCCATCAGGTCGATGATGGCGGCGGTGTGGAACACCGTGTCGACGCCCTCGACGGCGCGGGCGACATCGTCGATGTCGGTGATGTCGCCGACGACCACGTCCAGCCGGGGGTGGTCGGGCAACGGGCAGGCCACCCGGTCGAACGAGCGGACCTCGGCACCGCGGTCGAGCAGCTCGCGCACCAGGTTGGCGCCGACGAAACCCGACCCACCGGTGACCAGAACCCGGCCGAGCTCAGTCTGCAGCGATGCATCACCCATGCCGGTCAGCGTAACTGAAACGTGTTTCAGTTCTCCAGTGAGTGCGCCTCAGATGCTTGCTGCGTCAACTTTCGTCGTCGCTGGCGGCCAATGCGTCCTCGACCCGCTTGCGGGCTCCGGCGAGGTGCTCTTCGCACCGTTTGGCCAGCGCTTCGCCCCTTTCCCAGAGTGTCAGCGACGCGTCGAGATCCAGCCCGCCGTGCTCCAGGCGCTGCACGACCTCGATCAGCTCATCGCGGGCTTCTTCGTATCCGAGTTCACTAATGGGCTTCATCATCGGCCTCCAGAATCGTCGTCTGCGCCCTCGCTGACCGCGGTGATCGCGCCGTCGGACACCCGGATCCGCAGCCGGGTGCCTGCCGGTGCGCCGGCCACCGAGTGCAGCACGTGTGCCGGCCCGCCGGCCGGCAACCCCTGCACCACGGCGTAACCGCGGGCCAGGGTGGCGGCCGGTCCCAGGGTGGCCAGCCGGGCCGCCAGGTGGTCGACCCGGTCGGCTTCGGCGGACACCAGCCGGGTGACGTCGCGGCGGGCGGCGGCGCGCGCCCGGTCGACCTCCTCGGCCCGCGCCGCGAGCATCTCCAGCGGGCGGGCCAGCACCGGTCTGCTGCGCAACTGGGTCACCGCGTGTTGTTCCCGGTTGACCCAGTTGCGCAGCGCGCGGGCACTGCGGGCGCGCAGATCGTCGACCAGCGCCTGCTCGGCCGCGGTGTCCGGAACGATGCGCTTGGCGGCATCGGTCGGAGTGGCGGCCCGCACATCGGCGACCAGATCGCACAGCGGGTTGTCCGGCTCGTGCCCGATCGCGCTGACCACCGGCGTCACGCACCGGGCGATCTCGCGGCACAGCGTCTCGTCGGAGAACGGCAGCAGATCCTCCACACCCCCGCCCCCGCGGGCCAGCACGATGACGTCCACGGCCGGGTCGGTGTCCAGCGCGCGCAGCGCCTCGACGATCTGGGGCACCGCATTCGGGCCCTGCACCACCGTGTTACGCACCGCGAACCGCACCGCCGGCCAGCGCGCGGTGGCCACCGCGGTGATGTCGTGTTCGGCCGCCGAGGCCCGCCCGGTGATCAGCCCGATGGTGTCGGGCAGGAACGGCAGCGGGCGCTTGAGCCGCGGGTCGAACAGCCCCTCGGCCTCCAGCAGCCGGCGCAGCCGCTCGATGCGGGCCAGCAGTTCGCCGATGCCGACCGCGCGGATCTCGCTGACCCGCAGCGAGAAGGTACCCCGGCCGGTGTAGAAGTTGGGCTTCCCGAACACGATGACCTGGGTACCGTCGGTCATCTTCACCGGGGCGTTGACGACCAGGTCGCGAGGGCAGGTCAGCGACAGCGACATGTCGGCCGCGGGATCGCGCAGCGTGATGAACGCGGTGTTGGAGTTCGGCCGCAACGTCAGCTGGGCGATCTGTCCCTCGACCCAGACCGCGCCCAGCTTGTCGATCCAGCCGGCCACCCGGATGGCCACACCACGTACCGGGAACGGGTTGTCGGCCGACTGCCCCGGCGCGGTCATGTCGCCGCGCCCGCTCGGCTGCTCACTTGGCGCTGGCGCGGGTGATCCTGTTGGCGAGCAGCGTCTGGAACGGCGCGCGGGCCTTGGTGGCCTCCTCGTAGGACAGCAACGCCTCCAGGTCGGCCACCCGCAACGAGGTGAGCCGGGCGCGCAGCTGGGCCAGGGTCAGGGCCTCGTACTCGAGCTCGGCCACGATCGCGGGTGCGTCGGTGGCGGAGGGCAGGTCGGCCGCCCCGTCCTCGGGGGTCTCGGGCTCGCTGCTGAACAGCGCGTAGCGGCCCTCGGTCATCCGCGCCCCGCCGTCGCGCACCGGCAGGTCCACCACGTCACCGGCCTCGGCGAGGCCGGGTGCGCCGTCACCGTCGGGCAGATCGTCGTCGAACGTCGCCCACTCGGGCTGCTCGTCCTTGGGCGGGAAGATCGTCTCCAACGTCTCGTCGCCCTTGATCACCAGGACCGCCACGTCCTGCTGCACCTTCATCACCAACGACGCGACGTGGCTGGCGAAGGTCATCGGGTACATCAGGATGGTCTGGGGCAGCTTGCGGGTTTCCTCGATGGCGGTCGCCGCCGCCCCCACGAGCAGCCGGACCCCGTACGGTGCAGTTGCCATGGCCCCAGCCTACGGCTGGTCGGCACGGGTGGGTGGTAAGTACCCTGGAGCCATGCCACCGACAGTCAACATGGGGATCCCCGGCTCCAGCCAGACCGCGCTGAGCTCGGTCGCCGGTGGCGTCACGGGCAAGCGGGTGCTGCTGGCCGAACCTCGCGGATACTGCGCCGGTGTCGACCGGGCCGTGGAAACCGTCGAGCGGGCGCTGGAGAAGCACGGCGCGCCGGTGTACGTCCGCCACGAGATCGTGCACAACCGCCACGTCGTCGAGACGCTGGCCGAGGCGGGTGCGGTCTTCGTCGACGAGACCGACGAGGTGCCCGAGGGCGCCATCGTGGTGTTCTCCGCCCACGGCGTCGCACCCACGGTGCACGAGACCGCCAAAGCCCGCGAGCTGCAGGTCATCGACGCGACCTGCCCGCTGGTCACCAAGGTGCACAACGAGGCCAAACGGTTCGCCCGGGACGACTACGACATCCTGCTCATCGGCCACGAGGGCCACGAGGAAGTGGTCGGTACCGCCGGTGAGGCGCCCGACCACGTGCAGGTGGTCGACAATCCCGACGCCGTCGACAACGTCTCCGTGCGCGACGTGAACAAGGTGATCTGGCTGTCGCAGACCACGCTGAGCGTCGACGAGACCATGGAGACGGTGCGCCGGCTGCGGGAGAAGTTCCCGACGCTGCAGGACCCGCCCAGCGACGACATCTGCTACGCCACCCAGAACCGGCAGGTCGCGGTCAAGGCGATGGCACCCGAATGCGAGCTGGTCATCGTTGTCGGCTCGCGCAACTCGTCGAACTCGGTGCGGCTGGTGGAGGTGGCCCTGGGCGCCGGCTCCGACGCCGCCCACCTGGTCGACTACGCCGGCGACATCGACCCGGCCTGGCTCGACGGGGTCACCACCGTGGGCGTCACCTCCGGCGCGTCGGTACCCGAGGTGCTGGTGCGCGGCGTGCTCGAGCGCCTCGCCGACCACGGCTACGACGTCGTGCAGCCGGTCACCACCGCCAACGAGACCCTGGTGTTCGCGCTACCTCGGGAGATTCGCCCTTCCCGCGGATAGTCAGGAAACGCGGGTACGTTCGTCGGGCGTGAACCCCGTCCGAAGAACACTGCGGCGCACCACCCGAAAGATCACAGCGGCCGCGCGCTGGCCGATGTCGGTGCTGCTCGCCGTCACCATGGTCCTGGCCGGCTGCAGCGATGCCGAGGACCGTCTGGATTCCACCGTGCAGGCGTTCGCCGCAGCGCTGAGCCGCGGCGACGTCGACGCGGCGGCCGCGCTGACCTCCGACCAGGCCGCCGCATCGGCAACGCTGACCGAACTGTTCGCCAGCCTGGGCAATGACGTCACCTTCCGTGCCGACCGGGTGCGTGCCGTGGGCGACGAGGGCGGGTTCGCGCTCGACGCCACGTGGACGCTCGGTCCCGACGACAGCCACGAGTGGACCTACACCACCCACGGGGAGGCGGCCGCCGACGGCGACGACTGGCGGATCCAGTGGTATCCGGAGATCGTGGCCCCGGGTCTGGACGACGGGCCGCTGGCCTACTCGACACTCGTGCCGGAGCCCGCTGCCCGGGTCCTCGACCGCAACGGCGCCGAACTGCTCACCCAGCACATCGTGACGCTGGTCGACCTCGAGCCCAACGCGGACGTGACCGCGGTGGCCGCGCTGATCGGTCCGATCGCCTCGACCGTCACCCCGGAGTCCCTGGCCGCCGACCTGGCCGCCGCGGCAGGCGCCCCGATCACCGCCGTCACGCTGCGCCAAGACGAACTGGCCCCGATCGAAGAGCAGCTGGCAGCGCTTCCCGGGGTGACGCTGCGACCTCAGCACCGGCTGCTGGCCACCGACCGCGCACTCGCCTCACCCACGTTCTCCGGGCTGTCGGAGCTGTGGCAGCAGCGCACCGACGAAGCCCGCGGATGGGCGATCACCGCGCAGACCTCCGCCGGTGCGGAGCGGGTCGGCGGCGAGGACGCCGCGGCCGTCGGTGACATCGCCAGCACCCTCGACATCGGCATGCAGCGTGCCGCCGAGGAGGCGCTGGCGCCGCTGCGTACCCCGGCCGCGATCGTGGCGATCCAGCCCTCCACCGGCGACCTGCTCGTCGTCGCCCAGAACGCCCCCGCCGACGCGCAGGGCCCGATCGCGCTGACCGGGCTGTACCCACCGGGATCGACGTTCAAGACGGTCACGGTCTCGGCGGCCCTGCAGGCCGGGCAGGTCACCCCCGACAGCATCGTCGACTGCCCCGGGACCGCGAACATCGCGGGCCGGCAGATCCCCAACGACGACAACTTCGATCTGGGCGAGGTGCCGCTGCACACCGCCTTCGCCCAGTCGTGCAACACCACCATGGGCCGGCTGGCGGTGAACATGTCACCCGACGCGCTGACCGCCGCGGCCGCGCAGCTGGGACTGGGCATCGACTTCACCGCCCCGGGCATGACCACCGTCACCGGCAGCGTGCCCGTCGCCGAGAGCTCCGCACTGCGGGTGGAAGAGGGCATCGGGCAGGGCGAGGTGACGGCCTCCCCGTTCGGCATGGCGCTGGTCGCCGCGGCGCTGGCGAGCGGCTCGCTGCCCGCTCCGAGCATCGTGGAGGGGGAGCCCGCGGTGCCCGACCGCACCCCGGAGCCGTTGCCGGAGTCGGTCGACGACCAGGTCAGGTCGATGATGCGGGAGACGATCACCGCCGGCACCGCCACCGAACTGCGGGACATCGACGGGTTGCTCGGCAAGACGGGCACCGCCGAGTACCTCGATGTGCAGGATGGCGACCAGCGGGCGCACGGCTGGTTCGTCGGTATCGACGGCGATCTCGCACTGGCGGTGTTCGTCGACGACGCCGGCAGCTCGGGGCCGGCCGTCGAGGCCGCAGGGCGGTTCCTGCGGGCCCTGGGCTAGATGTCGTACTCCCACCGGTCGGCGGCCGAGTCGCGGGGGTCGCGCCGCCGGGTCCGGTACTCGGCGCGGTCGTCGCCGTCCTCGCCGCCGCGGTAGCGCACCCGCGAAACCGGGTGGTGGGTGCCGTTGCCGCGTTCCCGGCGGGGCTCGCGGGGTGGTTCGTAGCCCTCGTAACCACCCATGCCGCCGATGCCGTCGTAGCCGCCGAAGGTCTGGTAGCCCTCGAAGCCCTCGTACCGGGGTCGGCGCTGCTGCGGGCGCGGGGCCCGTTCGCGGTCGGGCCGCTCGGCGCGGTCGTAGGCAGCCCTGCGGTCGGCGGCGCGGCGGGGCTCGCGTGCCGGTGCGCCCTTGGC
>JAXHTL010000236.1:0-6804 GCA_034190095.1 Actinomycetota bacterium | reverse complement strand
CGCGGCACCCGTCTCGCAGCGGATCCGCCAATTCACGCCGAGCGCATCCCGCAACGCCTCGGCGATGACGTCGGCGTTGCGCTGCTCGGAGAGTCGTTTGGCCAGCGGTGCGGACTCGTGGCTCAGGATCAGGGTGTCATCCTCGACGGCCCGCACGATCGCACCCGCGAGCATCACCTCGGTGGTGCGGCTGCGCTCCCGGACCTTCTCCCGCACCGTCGACCACATGCTGCGCACGGCCGCAGCGTTGGGTTGCCCCGCGGCCGGCGCTGCAGCGGCCGGCGTCGCCGGGGAGGCGGGCGGTGGTTCAGGTGCCGGTTGCGCCGGTTCGGGAGCCGGTGGCGGTGGCGGTGGCGGTGTGACCGGCTCGGGTTCAACAGCTTTCGGCCGCGGCGGTGGTGGCGGCGGTGGCGGCTCAGCGGGGGTTCCGGTGTCGGGGGCGGCTTCGCGGACGGTCTTGCGCACATACTGCTTGGGCGGGGCGACCGCGGCGGGCACCTCGTCGCTGGCCGGGATGGACATCTCGAGGCGCTTCTCGATGCGTTCCACCCGCTGCAGCAGCGCCGCCTCGGTGTCGCTGGCCGACGGCAGCAGCAGCCGCGCGCACACGACCTCGAGCAGCAGTCGCGGCGCGGTGGCTCCGCGCATCTCTCCCAGACCCTCGTGCACCACCTCGGCGTAGCGGGTCAGGGTCGCGGTGCCCACCTGCGCGGCCTGCTCGCGCATCCGGTCCAGGACGTCCTCGGGGCCGTCGACCACTCCGCGCGACACCGCATCGGGAACCGCCTGCAGCACGATCAGGTCGCGGAACCGTTCGAGCAGATCGGTGGCGAAGCGGCGCGGATCGTGGCCGGCGTCCACCACACCCTCGACCGCCCCGAACAGTGCCGCGGCATCGCCGGCGGCCAGCGCGTCGATCGCGTCGTCGATCAACGCGATGTCGGTGGCACCGAGCAGGGCCAGCGCGCGCTGGTAGGCGACCCGGTTCCCCTCGGCCCCGGCCAGCAGCTGATCGAGCACGCTGAGCGTGTCGCGGGGCGAGCCGCCGCCGGCGCGGATCACCAGCGGGTACACCGCGTCGTCGATCTCGACGTGCTCGGAGGCGACGATCTTCTCGATCAGGGTGCGCATCGTGCGCGGGGCCAGCAACCGGAACGGGTAGTGGTGGGTGCGCGACCTGATGGTGGGCAGCACCTTCTCCGGCTCGGTGGTGGCGAACACGAAGATCAGGTGCTCGGGCGGCTCCTCGACGATCTTGAGCAGTGCGTTGAAGCCCGCGGTGGTGACCATGTGGGCCTCGTCGACGATGAAGATGCGGTAGCGCGACTGGGCGGGGGCGTAGAAGGCGCGGTCGCGCAGTTCGCGGGTGTCGTCGACACCACCGTGGCTGGCCGCGTCCAGTTCGACGACGTCGACGTTGCCGGGGCCGTTGGGGGCCAGCGCGACGCAGGAGTCACAGACACCACACGGGCTGGCCGTCGGGCCCTGCACACAGTTCAGCGACCGGGCCAGGATCCGCGCCGAGGAGGTCTTGCCGCAGCCCCGCGGGCCCGAGAACAGGTAGGCGTGGTTGATGCGGCCGGAGTCGAGCGCGGTCGACAGCGGCTCGGTGACGTGTTCCTGGCCGATGACTTCTGCGAAAGTCGCCGGGCGGTACTTGCGGTAGAGAGCCACGGAAGCAGGCTACCCACCCGGTCCGACTACTTCTCGGCCGCGCCCGGCAGCAGCGCCTCGGTCGCCGACAGCAACGCGCACGTCGCCAGCCCGTCGATGGCCACGCGAAGGTCGGAGGCGTTCGGGAAAGTCGGAGCGATGCGGATGTTCTTGTCTTCCGGGTCTTTTCGATACGGGAAGGATGCGCCGGCCTCGGTCACCGCGATGCCGGCGTCCTTGGCCAGCGCCACCGTGCGCTTCGCCGTACCGGGCAACACGTCCAGACTGACGAAGTATCCGCCCCTGGGCTCGGTCCAGGAGGCGATCTTGGAATCCCCCAGCCGGTCGGCGAGGATCTCCAGCACCAGCTCGAACTTGGGTGCCAGCAGTTCCTGATGCCGCCGCATGTGCAGGCGCACCCCGTCGGCGTCGCCGAAGAAGCGCAGATGCCGCAGCTGGTTGACCTTGTCGGGGCCGATGGACTTCTTGCCGGCGTGCTGCAGGTACCAGGCGATGTTGCCCAGCGACCCGCCCAGGAAGCTCACCCCGCCGCCGGCGAAGGTGATCTTCGATGTCGAGGCGAACACCAGCGGGCGGTTGGCGTGGTTGGCCGCGGCGGCCAGACCCAGCACGTCGACCTGCCTGGGGAAGTCGTGGGTCAGGGTGTGCACCGCGTAGGCGTTGTCCCATATCAGCCGGAAATCACTTGCCGCGGTTTCCATTTGAACGAGGCGACGGACCACCTCCCAGGAGTAGGTGGTCCCCGTCGGGTTCGAGTAGACCGGAACACACCACATGCCCTTGATCGCGGGGTCGACGGCGACCAGTTCCTCGATCGTGTCGACGTCGGGCCCGTCCTCGCGCATGCCGACCGGGATCATCTCGATGCCCAGGCTCTCGCTGATCGCGAAGTGCCGGTCATACCCGGGTGCCGGGCACAGGAACTTCACCCCGGGCCCGTCGCGGAGCTCGTCGATCCAGGGCCGCGGAGAGTCGACGCCGCCGTGGAGCAGCGAGAACACCACGACATCGTGCATCAGCTCGAGGCTGGCGTTGTTCCCGGCGATCAGGTTGGGCACCGGGATGCCGAGCAGTTCGCCGAAGATCGCCCGCAGCTCGGGCAGACCGTGCAGCCCGCCGTAGTTGCGGGTATCGGTGCCGTCCCCGTCGCGGTAGGAATCCGCGGTGTCGCCCGGCAGCGCCAGCAGCCCGTTGGACAGGTCGAGCTGCGCGGGGGACGGCTTGCCGCGGGTCAGGTCCAGCGCCAGCCCTCTCGCCTGCAATTCGGCATAGTTGCGTTGCTGCAGTTCATGCTGGGCGAGCAGTTCGTCACGGCCCAAGGACTCAAACGACACTGCGCGCCTTTCACCGTGCGGACTCGGGAAGGTAGGGGACCCCGCGCACCCGCCAGAGCCCGTTGACCCTTGCTGCCTTCCGGCCCTGGGGGAGTTCACAGGATGGACGCCGCGCGGGGTCCGGCACCGAGTCTATAACCCGCTGTCGGCGAGGATCGTCGTGGGCGGTTTTGGTGGGTGGGCGCCATGGTCGGCTACCATGGCCCGCGGAGGATTCGCCTAGTGGCCTATGGCGCTCGCCTGGAACGCGGGTTGGGTTAACAGCCCTCGCGGGTTCAAATCCCGCATCCTCCGCACTCGCCCGGGGTGCGGCCCCGCCGCACCCCGGGCAACACGATCGAGGAGGCTTATGGGCCGCACCGTCGCGGTGATCTGGCACGCGTCGTTCTCCCTGGCCGCCGGTGTCCTCTATTTCTTCTTCGTCCTGCCCCGCACCCCCGAACTGTTGGGGCAGACCTCACCGACCCTGGGCACGGTCCTGCGCATCGTGACCGGCGCTCTGATCGGGCTGGCCGCGCTGCCCGTGGTGTTCACGCTGCTACGCACCCGCAAGCCGGAGCTGGGCACTCCCGCGATGGCCCTGAATCTGCGGACCTCGTCGATCGTGCTTCAGGTGCTGTCCGGGGTGTTGATCATCGGCGCCGCGATCAGCGAGATCTGGCTGTCGCTCAACACCGCGGGCCAGTGGCTGTTCGGGATCTACGGCGCCGCCGCGGCGACCGGCGTGCTCGGGATGTTCGCCTTCTACCTGGCTTTCGTCGCCGAGCTTCCGCCGCCGCCGCCGAAACCGCTCAAGGTCACCAAGCGCACGACCCGTAACGACGAGGCCGACGAGGCCGATACCCCGGCTGATGACACCCCAGCGGATGAACCGATCGTGACATCCGAGAGCAAAGCCGATGAGCAAGCCTCTGACGACCCCGACACTGAGCGGGATGCTGATGACACCACCACCCCCGGCGCGTCCGGCGACACGCTGCAGAATCGTCGCCCGACGGGCAAGACGACGCTGCTCGGGCGGCGCAAGAAGTCGCGCGGCGGCGTTGCGCTCGAGGACTGAGCCGGGCAGGCCACATCGACAGCGGCCGAACGCGCAGCCACTATTGATGGGTATGGGCCCGTTGAGACCGCTTCGACTGCTGCCGATCGCACTGGCAGCGGTCCTCGCCCTGACCGCCCCGGTGGCCCCGGCCACGGCGGCGCCGGGCGACCCGATCGCAGCCGGCGACGCTGCCGAACCCTCGGTGGTGCGCCTCGACACGGCCGTCGACTACCAGGGCGTCATCGGCGCGGGCGCCGGGATCGTGCTCGACCCCAACGGGCAGGTGCTGACCAACTTCCACGTGGTGCAGGGTGCCGACCGCATCACCGGCACCGTGGGCGGCCGCAACTACCCGGCCCACCTGGTCGGCTACAACCGGGATCGCGATATCGCCGTCATCCAGCTGATCGGCGCCGGCGGCCTGCCCACCGCGGTCATCGGCGACTCGAACGCACTGGTGCCCGGTGAGCCGGTGGTCGCACTGGGCAACGCCATGGGCAGCGGCGCACCGCTGACCCGCGAGGTCGGCACGGTGACCGGGTTCGGCCGCACTGTCGAGGCCGAGGACACCCTGACCGGTATCTCCGACGAGCTGACCGGCCTCATCGAGTTCGCCGCCCCGGTGCGCGCCGGGGACTCGGGGGGCCCGGTCGTCAACGGGGCCGGGCAGGTCGTCGGCATCACGACGGCGGCATCGGTCAACTTCCGGATGGGTCCGGGAGGCAAGGGCTTCGCGATCCCGATCAACGAGGCGATCGGCATCGCCGGCCAGATCCAGGCCGGCATCGCCTCCGACTCGGTGCACATCGGTCCGCCGGTGCTGCTCGGGGTCGGGGTGCGCACCACCCCGCGGAACGCACCCGGGGTGCTGATCCAGGACGTGATGGTCGGCGGGCCCGCCGACACCGCCGGACTGCGCGCCGGCGACATCCTGCTGAGCCTGGACGGGGTCGCGCTCGACTCGACGAACACGCTGACCAGCGTGCTCGACCGGCACTATCCCGGTGACGTCCTGGACGTGACGTGGATCGACAGCACCGGGGTGAACCGCAACGGCAAGGCCGTGCTGACCCCGTAGTTTCACCCGAAAACTCCCGGCGGGCGGGCCCGGAAACCCTATGCTGAGCGAGTGCCCAACACTGCCCCATATCGAGTCGTCCAATGGACGACCGGAAATGTCGGAAAGAGCTCGGTCGCGGCGATCGCCGAGCACCCCAACCTCGAACTGATCGGCTGTTATGCCTGGTCGGACAGCAAAGTCGGTCGTGATGCCGGCGAACTGGCCGGCATCGAACCCGTCGGGGTCAAGGCCACCAACGACGTCGACGCGCTGCTGGCGCTCAAACCGGACGCGGTGGTCTACAACCCGATGTGGATCGACGTCGACGAGTTGGTGCGCATCCTCGAGGCCGGGGTGAACGTGGTGGCCTCGGCGTCGTTCATCACCGGGCGCAATCTGGGCGCCGAGCGGGAGAAGCTCGTCGAGGCGTGCCGGCGCGGCGGTTCGACCCTGTTCGGGTCCGGGGTCAGCCCGGGCTTCGCCGAACTGCTCGCCATCGTGGCCGGTACCGCCTGCGACCGCATCGACAAGGTCACCATCGCCGAATCCGCCGACACCACGCTCTACGACTCCCCCGACACCGAGCGCCCCGTCGGTTTCGGCACCGCGATCGACGATCCGGACCTGGAGCCGATGGCCGCCAAGGGCACCGCGGTGTTCGCCGAGGCGGTGCAGCTCGTCGCCGACGCGCTCGGCATCGAGCTCGACGAGATCACCTGCGTCTCCGAATACGCCCAGACCACCGAGGACCTCCCGATGGCCTCCTGGACGATTCCCGCCGGTCACGTCGCCGGGGTGTTCGCGAGCTGGCAAGGCATCGTCAACGGCAAGACCGTCATCGACATCAACGTCCGGTGGAAGAAGGGCCAGACCCTGGATCCGGACTGGAAGCTCGACGGCGACGGCTGGAAGATCACCATCGACGGGCGGCCCACGGTCAACATGTCGGTCGGCTTCCTGCCGCCGCAGGACATGATCGAGAACGCCAAGACGATCGAGGACTTCTTCGTGCTCGGCCACATCATGACCGCGCTGCCGCCGATCCATGCCATCCCGGCGGTGGTCGCCGCCGCTCCCGGCATAGCCACCTACAACGACCTGCCGCTCCCGATGCCGCGCGGCGTCGTCCCGTCCTGACCTACGCCGGAGGAGTGCCTGCCGGAGGGGCCCCCTCCGGCGGGACCGGCGGCGGTGGCATGCCCTCCGGTGGGCCGCCTTCGAAGACCCGCAGCACGTTGGCCTGCAGCTGAGCCCCGGGTGGGCCCTCGACGGTGACGTCCTTGAGGATCTGGGCCGTGTCGCCCTCCACGGTGAAGCTGCCGGGCTGGGGTTGGTGACCGCCCACGACCTCGTACTCCACCGTGAAGGGCGTGTCGGGGAACGGATGGAATCCCATGTACTCGGGATCGATGGTGTAGGTGTATACGCACGCCCCCGCCGGGTCACAGTTCTGCGCGGTGACCACCACGCCGACGAGGAATTCGTCGGCGGTCGGCACCGACGGTGACGGGGGCGGCGGCGGAGTCCGCACCGGTGCGGCCGCCTGCTCGTCGGGATTGTTGAAGATCACGAACGACGCGACGCCGATTACCGAGGCGAGCATCCCGACGATGGCCACGGCGGCGAGCAGCTTGCGGACCACCGTCCACCGTCCTGCAGATCCGGTCGGCATGCACAGCAGGGTATCGGGCCGC
>JAXHTL010000235.1:0-6843 GCA_034190095.1 Actinomycetota bacterium | reverse complement strand
GCCGAACCGGGGCGCCGCGGTCACGCCTGTTGCTGCAGGCCGCAGCCGGAGGTGCCCGCTCAGCGGCGGAACGCATCCTGCACCGACTGCTGCGCGACGCCGGGATCGGCGGGTGGAAAGCCAACTATCGCGTCGGCGGGTACCGCGTCGACGTGGGATTTCCCGAACCGAGAGTCGCGATCGAGGTTGACGGATTCGCTTTCCACAGCGGTCCTGAGGCATTCGAGGTCGACCGCCGTCGGCAGAACGACATCGTCTTGCTGGGCTGGCAGGTGCTCCGGTTCACCTGGCTGGACCTCACGGCATACCCGCAGCGGGTTGTCGCCTCGATCCACGCAGCGATTTCGGCGCGCTGACGCACCCTTCTTGACGCGTTTCGCGCCCGATTCGCACGAGCCAGCTTTACAAAAGAGCTCTGATGTATAGACAGGCGACAAAAAGCCTTCTATAGTCAACCGCAGCGAGTGTTCGTACTCACCGCAAGGAGGCAATGAGGTGACGACCCACGAGATGTCCGGCATGTCGGAGATCGATGTCGAGAACTGGCGCGACAAGAAGCGCTACCTGTGGCTGATGGGGCTGATCCCGCCGACGGCGCTGTTCGTGATGCTGCCGCTGGTGTGGGCGCTCAACCAGGGCGGCTGGCACGCCGCGGCCCAGGTGCCGTTCTGGATCGGCCCGATCCTGGTCTACCTGCTGCTGCCCGCACTGGACCTGCGCTTCGGCCCCGACGGGCAGAACCCGCCCGACGAGCTGATGGAGCGGTTGGAGAACGACAAGTACTACCGCTACTGCACCTACCTCTACATCCCGTTCCAGTACGCCAGCGTCATCTTCGGCGCCTACCTGTTCACCGCGTCGGACCTGAGCTGGCTCGGCTTCGACGGCGGGCTGGGCTGGCCGGCCAAGATCGGTCTGGCGCTGTCGGTGGGTGTGCTCGGCGGCGTGGGCATCAACACCGCCCACGAGATGGGCCACAAGAAGGACTCGCTGGAGCGCTGGCTGTCCAAGATCACCCTCGCCCAGACCTGCTACGGCCACTTCTACATCGAGCACAACCGCGGCCACCACGTGCGCGTCGCGACCCCGGAGGACCCCGCCTCGGCACGTTTCGGCGAGACCTTCTGGGAGTTCCTGCCGCGCAGCGTCATCGGCAGCCTGCGCTCGGCGTGGGAACTGGAAGCCAAGCGCCTGGAGCGGGCCGGCAAGAGCACCTGGCACCCGTCCAACGACGTGCTCAACGCGTGGGCGATGTCGGTGCTGCTCTACGGCGTGCTGATCGCGGTCTTCGGCTGGGCGCTGGTGCCCTACATCGTGATCTCGGCGGTGTTCGGTTTCACCCTGCTCGAGACGGTGAACTACCTCGAGCACTACGGCCTGCTGCGGCAGAAGACCGAGTCCGGCCGCTACGAGCGCTGCGCCCCGGTGCACAGCTGGAACTCCGATCACATCGTGACCAACCTGTTCCTGTACCACCTGCAGCGCCACAGCGACCACCACGCCAACCCGACCCGGCGCTACCAGACGCTGCGCAGCATGGACGGTGCGCCGAACCTGCCCAGCGGATACGCGTCGATGATCGCGCTGACCTACTTCCCGCCGCTGTGGCGCAAGGTGATGGACCACCGGGTGATCGAGCACTACGACGGCGACATCACCCGGGTGAACATCCACCCGCGGGTGCGCGACAAGGTGCTGGCCCGCTACGGAAGCACGGTCTGATGAGCACCTACCGCTGCCCGGGCTGCGACTACGTCTACGACGAAGCCAAAGGCGAGCCGCGCGAGGGATTCCCGGCCGGAACGCCCTGGGGTGACGTGCCCGACGACTGGTGCTGCCCGGACTGCGCGGTGCTGGAGAAGGTCGACTTCCAACCCGCCTGACCCCCGTTGAGACTGCGGCCACGGCGCCGAAGTGCGAGTGGCGACCGCCCTGGGCGCAGTCTCAACGCAACGACCCGAGAGGAAAGAACATGAGCGACGCCGACTACAAACTGTTCGTCTGCGTGCAGTGCGGCTTCGAGTACGACGAAGCCAAGGGCTGGCCCGAGGACGGCATCGCCCCGGGCACCCGCTGGGACGACATCCCCGAGGACTGGAGCTGCCCGGACTGCGGCGCGGCGAAGTCGGACTTCGAGATGGTGGAGGTGTCCCGGTCGTGACCGCCTGGGCCGGCATCGTCACCGGGCGCGGATCGCTCGCAGTGATGCCCAGAAGCGATAGTGTCGCGCGTGTGAGCAGCACCCCCAACCGGCGGCCCGCGCAGCGGGTCAGCTACGCCGAGGCGTCGCGGGTGCTGCTGCGCGACTCGATCCTCGACGGCATGCGCGAGCTGCTGCTCACCCGGGACTGGTCGGCGATCACCCTGACCGACGTCGCCAACGCCGCCGGCATCAGCCGCCAGACCATCTACAACGAGTTCGGCTCCCGGCAGGGCCTGGCCCAGGGCTACGCGCTGCGGCTGGCCGACCGGCTCGTCGACCAGATCCACGACGCCATCAACGACAACGTGGGCGACGTCTACGCGGCCTTCTTGCAGGGGTTTCGCGACTTCTTCACCGAATCGGCGGCCGACCCGCTGGTCATCTCGCTGCTGACCGGAACCTCCAAGCCCGACCTGCTGCAGATCATCACCACCGACAGCGCGCCGATCATCAACCACTGCTCGGCGCGGCTGACCGAGTCGTTCATGGCCAGCTGGGTGCGCTGCAGCCAGGAGGACGCCGGCGTGCTGGCCCGCGCCATCGTCCGGCTGGCGATGAGCTACGTCTCGATGCCCCCCGAAGCCGACCATGACGTCGCACGGGATCTGGCCCGGCTCATGTCACCTTTTGCCGAACGGTACGGTGTCATAGATACCCCTTAGCCGGCAGAGCGCCGCAGCGCCTGTCCCGCGAGCCCGCAGGCTATGGGTGTCCGTGTCCGCATGGGTGTCGCCGATGAGCTGCGACACCGGCAATGACGAGCGACTAAAGGGGCTCTATATATGACTGCAACAAAGATGACCGCCGACGTCCGCAACGGCATCGACTACAAGGTCGCCGACCTGTCCCTGGCCGAGTACGGCCGCAAGGAGATCGGCCTGGCCGAGCACGAGATGCCCGGACTGATGGCGCTGCGCTACGAGTACGCCGACGTGCAGCCGCTCAAGGGCGCGCGCATCTCCGGTTCGCTGCACATGACCGTCCAGACCGCCGTGCTGATCGAGACGCTGACCGCTCTCGGCGCCGAGGTGCGCTGGGCGTCCTGCAACATCTTCTCCACCCAGGACGAGGCCGCCGCGGCCGTCGTCGTCGGCCCGCACGGAACCCCGGACGAGCCCAAGGGAACGCCGGTGTTCGCGTGGAAGGGCGAAAGCCTCGAGGAGTACTGGTGGGCCGCCGAGCAGATGCTCACCTGGCCGGGTGAGCCCGCCAACATGATCCTCGACGACGGTGGCGACGCCACCATGATGGTGCTGCGCGGCGCGCAGTACGAGAAGGCCGGCGTCGTGCCGCCCGCCGAAGAAGACGATCCGGCCGAGTGGAAGGTCTTCCTCGGCGTGCTGCGCGAGCGCTTCGAGCAGGACAACACCAAGTGGTCCACGATCGCCGAGTCGGTCAAGGGCGTCACCGAGGAGACCACCACCGGCGTGCTGCGCCTGTACCAGTTCGAGGCGCAGGGCGAGCTGCCGTTCCCGGCGATCAACGTCAACGACTCGGTCACCAAGTCCAAGTTCGACAACAAGTACGGCACCCGCCACTCGCTGATCGACGGCATCAACCGCGGCACCGACGTGCTCATCGGCGGCAAGAAGGTGCTGATCTGCGGCTACGGCGACGTCGGCAAGGGCTGCGCGGAGTCGCTGGCCGGCCAGGGCGCGCGGGTGACGATCACCGAGATCGACCCGATCAACGCGCTGCAGGCGATGATGGACGGGTTCGACGTGCGCACCGTCGAGGAGGCGATCGGGACCTCCGACATCGTCATCACCTCGACCGGCAACAAGGACATCATCACCCTCGAGCACATGCGGGCGATGAAGGAACAGGCGATCCTGGGCAACATCGGCCACTTCGACAACGAGATCGACATGGCCGGCCTCGAGCGCTCGGGCGCCAAGCGGATCAACATCAAGCCGCAGGTCGACCAGTGGATCTTCGACGACGGCAAGTCGATCATCGTGCTCTCCGAGGGCCGGCTGCTCAACCTGGGCAACGCCACCGGGCACCCGTCGTTCGTGATGAGCAACAGCTTCTCCAACCAGGTGATCGCCCAGATCGAGTTGTGGACCAAGAACGACGAATACGACAACTCGGTCTACCGGCTGGCCAAGCACCTCGATGAGAAGGTGGCGCGCATCCACGTCGAGGCACTCGGCGGCACGCTGACCAAGCTGAGCAAGGATCAGGCCGAGTACATCGGTGTCGACGTCGAGGGCCCGTACAAGCCGGAGCACTACCGCTACTGACATGGCTGCGGTGAATCGGGCGCGCACGACGACCTCAGCGGTCGGTCGGCGCGCCCGATTCGCGTGGCGCACCGCGGCGGTGCTGGGGGCCGCGCTCGCAGTGGTCGCGTGCCAGCAAGCGCCGCAGGATGATTCCGAACCCACCAGCGCCCTGGGGCTGGAGGTGCGCCACGACACCGAGCCCTTGGTCGAGATGTTCCCGCCGCTCGGTGATCCCGTGTCGGCGTCATGGATCATGTGGGACAACAGCGAGGTCGCCGAAGGTTCCCGGGTGGACGTGACGTGGATCGACGCCGTCGTCGAGGTGAGCCCGGAGACGATGGACGGTCTGGTCGCCGACAACGTCACCGAGGACCGCGACCAGCATCCCGCCGTGCAGCGGGTGCTCGAGCCGGAACTGCCGCCCGGGCCGTTCCTCACCGGTGTCGACCTGAACATCGTCTTCGGCGGGGCGGGGCAGAGCACCCGGGTGTTCCTCGATGACCAGCACGACACCGTGGTGCTGCAGTCCTACTCGATGACCCCCCGATAGCTTGCGATTACTGGCGGGCCATCGCGATCCGGGCGTCCGCCCGCTGCTGCTCGTCCGGGTCGTGGTGCTCGGGGTCGGCAGTGCTGATGGTGACCTTGTCGATCGTGCCGGTGAACGTGAACGGCGAACCGTACCGCTTCGTCACCGGTGACCCGGCATTGCGCCCGACCACCAGCCCGCCGCCGATCCCCACCGCCAACGGCACCGTCACCGGGAAGTCCGCCTCACCGACCACCTCGCCGTCGACCAGTAGCCGGGCGTGCCCGGGAACCCCCTTGCCGGTCAGGAAGTCGGGCTGTCCGGTCGGCTCGAATTCGTAACGCAGCGTGCGCTTCCCGGCCGTGACGGGCTGACCCGACGCGACGTGGAACTCCTCGACGCCGACGTAGTTGTGCACGTAGTGCAGCAGGCCGTCCTGGATGAACACGGTGTAGCCGCCGACATTGCTGCCGTGGCACACGACGACGCCCTCGTCACCGTCGGCCAGCTCCACCTCGGCGGTGATGGTGTGGGCCCGGTTGAGCACCTTGGCCGCCACATTCTCCGGAACCACCTGTGTGCCGGGGTGATACACGTAGGTGTCGCGTGGCGGGCTGATCTGCGGGCGGGGATCGGCGAAGCGCATCGTGCCGCGGCTGTCCAGCGGCAGCACGTTGTACTTACCGGCTTCGGTGTACCACAGGGCGATCATCTCCAGCAGCCGCGGCCGCTCCTGCTCGGCGAGGTCGTTGGTCTCGGCGGGGTCGACGTCGACGTGGTAGAGCTCCCAGCCGGTGGCGTCGAGCTCGCGCAGCCGGTCCTCGGTCAGTTCGAGCATGCCGAAACCGGCGCCGGCTTCAGCGAAAGACGTTCCCGGGAAGGGACATACCGCCCGCCATCCGTCGTGGTAGAGCGAGCGGTGGGCGAACATCTCGAAGTACTGCGTGTGGTGCTTGGACGGTGCCGAGGCGTCGTCGAAGGTGTGCGCGAGGCTGACCCCCTGGATCGGGGACTGCGTCACTCCGCGCACCGCTGCCGGCGGCTCGATACCCAACGCCTCGAGCACCGTGGGAACCATGTCGATGACGTGACCGTACTGATGGCGCACCTCGCCCTTGGCGGCGATGCCGGCCGGCCAGTGCACGATGAATCCGTCGGCCACACCGCCGCGGTAGGTCTCGCGCTTCCACCGGCGGAACGGGGTGTTGCCGGCGAACGTCCACCCCCACGGGTAGTGGTTGAAGTGCTCGGGCCCGCCCAACTCGTCGATGGCCGCCAGATTCTGGTCCAGATCATCGGGCACGTTGTTGAAGAACTTGTTCTCGTTGACCGAGCCGTGCGGGCCGCCCTCGGCGCTGGCGCCGTTGTCGGAGATCACCATGATGACCGTGTTGTCGAGCTGCCCGGAGTTCTCCAGATAGTCCAGCAGCCGGCCGATCTGGTGATCGGTGTGCTCGAAGAACCCCGCGAAGACCTCCATCATCCGGGCGTAGAGCCGGCGCTCGTCGTCGGAGAGCTCCTCCCAGCGCTGCACATCCGGGTCGTGGTCGGACAATCGGGCATCCGGGGCCACGATGCCGAGTTCCTTCTGCCGGGCGAACACCCTGTCGCGGTAGGCGTCCCATCCGTCGTCGAACTTGCCGCGGTACTTCTCGGCCCACTCCGGGGGCGCCTGATGCGGGGCGTGGTTGGCCCCGGTGGCGTAGTAGAGGAAGAACGGCTTCTCCGGGGCCACCTGCTTGAGGTCTGCGATGAAGCTGATCGCACGGTCGGTGAGATCCTCGGTGAGGTGGTAGCCCTCCTCCGGCGTCTTGGGCGGATCGACCTGGTGGTTGTCGGAGACGAGGTCGGGATAGTACTGATGGGTGGTGACACCCATCAGT
>JAXHTL010000234.1:0-6990 GCA_034190095.1 Actinomycetota bacterium | reverse complement strand
TGCGGGGCCCCACCCGCGGCCGGCGCCGACGCGGTCCACCCCGGCTACGGATTCCTCTCGGAGAACGCCGACTTCGCCACCGCCGTGCAGGCAGCCGGACTGACCTGGATCGGGCCGCCGGCATCGGCGGTGGCCGCGATGGGCTCCAAGATCGAGGCCAAGAAGATCATGGCCGCCGCGGGGGTCCCGGTGCTCGACGAGCTCGACCCCGAATCCGTCACCGCCGACATGCTGCCGGTCCTGATCAAAGCCTCGGCCGGCGGCGGCGGGCGCGGCATGCGGGTGGTGCGCGAGCTCGCCGACCTGCCGGCCCAGGTCGACGCCGCCCGGCGGGAGGCCCAGTCGGCGTTCGGCGACCCAGAGGTCTTCTGCGAGCGGTATCTGGCCGCCGGCCACCACATCGAGGTCCAGGTCATGGCCGACGCCCACGGCACGGTGTGGGCCGTCGGGGAACGCGAATGCTCGATCCAGCGCCGCCATCAGAAGATCATCGAGGAGGCACCGTCCCCGCTGGTGGAACGCGTTGCGGGCATGCGCGACAAGCTCTTCGAAGCCGCCCGGCTGGCCGCCTCGGCGATCGGCTACACCGGCGCGGGCACCGTCGAGTTCATGGCCGGCGGCCACGCTGAGGCAGACGGCGATTTCTTCTTCCTCGAGATGAACACCCGGCTGCAGGTCGAGCACCCGGTCACCGAACTGACCACCGGGCTGGATCTGGTGGAGCTGCAGCTGGACATCGCCGACGGTGCGGCGCTGGACCCGCAACCCCCACCCGCACGCGGCGCCGCGATCGAGGCCCGGCTCTACGCCGAGGACCCGGCCAAGAACTGGCAGCCGCAGGCGGGCACGGTCCACCGGTTCAGCGTGCCGACCGCGGTGACCGAGTTCGGGCCGATCGAGCGCCTCGGGGTGCGCGTCGATTCGGGCATCGTCGACGACTCGGTGATCTCGGTGTTCTACGACCCGATGATCGCCAAGGTCATCTCCTACGCGCCGACTCGCGGGCAGGCCGCGTCGCTGCTGGCCGACGCGCTGCTGCGGACCCGCATCCACGGGGTACGCACCAACCGCGACCTGCTGGTCAACGTGCTGCGCCGGCAGGCCTTCCTCGACGGCGCGACCGATACGGCGTTCTTCGACACCCACGGGCTGGCCGAACTGGCCGGCCCGGTCGCCGACGAGCACACCACCGAACTGGCGGCCGTCGCCGCCGCGCTGGCCGACGCCGCACACAACCGCGACACCGCATCCGTCTTCCCCGGAATCCCCAGCGGGTGGCGCAACCTCGCCTCGGGTCTGCAGAGCAAGCGATACGACGACGACGCCGGCCGGACCCACGACATCCGGTACCGCTTCGACCGCGACGGAGTGCACCTCGAGGGCAGCCACAACATCTCCGAGGTCACGCTGGTCTCGGCCACACCGCAGCGGGTGGTGCTCGCCGACGGCGCGGTCGAGCACCCGTTCACGGTCGCCCGCTACCACGACACCGTGTTCGTCGACTCACCCGCCGGCAGCGTGCGCCTGACAGCGCTGCCCCGCTACCCCGATCCGGCCGACGCGCTGGCCCACGGTTCGCTGCTGGCGCCGATGCCGGGGTCGGTGCTGCGCGTCGGCGCGGCCGTCGGCGACCGCGTGACCGCGGGACAGCCACTGATCTGGCTCGAGGCGATGAAAATGGAGCACACCATCGCCGCACCCGGCAACGGCGTGCTCGTCGAACTCCACGTCGAACCCGGCCGCCAGGTGGAGGTCGGGGCCGTACTGGCCCGAGTGGACAACCCCGAAGGAGAAACCCCATGAGCGGCTTCATCGAAACCGAGGAACAGCAGGCTCTGCGCAAGGCGGTGGCGGCGATGGCCGCCAACTACGGCCAGGAGTACTACCTGGAGAAGGCCCGCGCCGGCGAACACACCGGCGAACTGTGGTCCGAGGCAGGCAAACTCGGCTTCATCGGGGTCAACCTGCCCGAGGAGTACGGCGGCGGCGGCGCCGGCATGTACGAGCTCAGCCTCGTCATGGAGGAGATGGCCGCCGAGGGGTGCGCGCTGCTGATGATGGTGGTCTCGCCGGCGATCAACGGCACGATCATCGCCAAGTTCGGTACCGAGGCGCAGAAGAAGCGCTGGCTGCCCGGGATCGCCGACGGCACGCTGACCATGGCCTTCGCCATCACCGAACCCGACGCCGGATCGAATTCGCACAAGATCACCACCACCGCCCGCCGGGACGGCAGCGACTGGATCCTGTCGGGGCAGAAGGTCTACATCTCCGGTGTCGACCAGGCCCAGGCGGTGCTCGTCGTCGGCCGCACCGAGGATCACAAGACCGGCAACCTGAAACCGGCGCTGTTCGTGGTGCCCACCGACAGCCCGGGACTGAGCTACACCAAGATCCCGATGGAGATCATCAGCCCCGAGTTCCAGTTCCAGGTGTTCCTCGACGAGGTGCGGCTGCCCGCCGACGCTCTGGTCGGCAGCGAGGACGCAGCCATCGCCCAGCTGTTCGCCGGGCTGAACCCGGAACGGATCATGGGCGCGGCCAACGCGGTCGGCAACGGCCGCTTCGCGCTCAGCAAGGCGACCGACTACGTCAAGACCCGTCAGGTGTGGAAGACCCCGATCGGGGCGCACCAGGGCCTGTCGCATCCGCTGGCCCAGAATCACATCGAGCTCGAACTGGCCAAGCTGATGATGCAGAAGGCGGCCGCCCTGTGCGACGCGGGTGACGACGCCGGTGCCGCGGAGGCCGCGAACATGGCCAAATACGCCGCCGGCGAGGCGGCGGTGCGCGCGGTCGATCAGGCCGTGCAGTCGATGGGCGGCAACGGGCTGACCAAGGAGTACGGCGTCGCATCCATGCTGGCGGCGTCCCGGCTGGCCCGCATCGCCCCGGTCAGCCGCGAGATGATCCTCAACTTCGTGGCCCAGACCTCGCTGGGCCTGCCCCGGTCGTACTGATGGACACCCTTGTCCGGTATGCCCTCGACGGCCCTGGCGGCTCCGTCGCGCAGCTGACCCTCGATTCGCCGCACAACCGCAATGCGCTGTCCGCAGCGCTGGTAGAGCAGCTGCACGACGGCCTCACCAGGGCGGCCGCCGCGCCGGGAGTGCGGGCGGTGGTGCTCGGGCACACCGGGGGCACCTTCTGCGCCGGGGCAGACCTGAGCGAAGCCTCAGCACCGGGCATTGCCCCCGCTGCCCCCGCTGACCCCGCCGACCCCGCCGAGGCGGCCGCGGCCCGGGCCCGGGAGATGACCCGGCTGCTGCGCCGGATCCTGGAACTGCCACTGCCGGTGATCGCGGCGGTCGACGGCCACGTCCGCGCGGGCGGTCTGGGCCTGCTCGGCGCCTGCGACATCGCGGTGGCCGGCCGCACCAGCACCTTCGCCCTCACCGAGGCACGGCTGGGGGTGGCGCCGTCGATCATCTCGCTGACGCTGCTGCCGAAGATGACCGCCCGCGCCGCCGGGCGCTACTTCGTCACCGGCGAGAAGTTCGGCGCCGATGTGGCCGCCGACATCGGGTTGATCACCGCCGCCGCCGACGACGTGCCGGCGACGGTCACCGAGCTCGCGGCGGCCGTCGCGCAGGGTTCGCCGCAGGGCCTGGCCGCTTCCAAGGCGCTGACCACCGCGCCGATCCTGGACGGTTTCGATCGGCGCGCCGAGGAACTGACCCGCCAGACCGCCGCGCTGTTCGTCTCCGAGGAGGCGAGGGAGGGGATGACGGCCTTCCTGCAGCGGCGCCCGCCGAGCTGGGTCGGCTAGCGGCGGGTCAGTCCTTACAGTTTGGTGAAGCGGCTTGCATGTGCCGACGTTCGTCGTAGGCTCGGTGACGATGTGCGCTCGCGCGAACCACAGAAGGAACCGATGAGTACGCCCGCCTCGCGGAACGGGTCGGCGCGCGCTGCGGACACCGATCGGATCGAAGTGGCGCAGCTGCTCACCGATGCCGCCGCCTCGGGAAAGCTCGGGCTCAGCGAGTACGAGAATCGGCTCAACCAGGCCTACGCCGCGACCACCTACGACGAACTCGACCGGCTGTCGGCCGATCTGCCCGGCGCGGTCACCCGGGGACGGCGCGGCCCCTGTCGGCCCGCACCCTCGACGCTGCTGCTGGCGATCCTCAGCGGCTACGAGCGCCGCGGCCGCTGGAACGTCCCGAAGCGGCTCACCACCTTCGCGTTCTGGGGCGGTGGGGTCGTCGACATGCGCTACGCGGACTTCACCAGCCACGACGTCGAGATCCGGTCGTATTCGATCATGGGCGGACAGACCATCCTGGTCCCGCCCGAGGTCAACGTCGATGCGCACGGCGTCGCCGTGATGGGCAGCTTCGACCATGACATCGACGGCGGCGGCGCACCGGGCGCACCCTGCATCACGATCCGCGGCTTCTCGCTGTGGGGCAGCGTCGGCGTCAAGCGCAAGAAACGCAAGTCCGGCTAGCGGTTCTCAGCGGCGCCGCTTCGCGCTCAGATAGTCGCCCACCACGGCGGCGCCGAGTCCGTCCAGATCCGGCACGACCACCCGGCCCCCGACCCGGCGGGCCACCTGGTCGATGAACCGGGCCAGACCGGGATCGCTGCCGAGCCGGAAGATGGTCACCTGGGCCCCGAGCCGGGCGACCTCGTCGAAACCCCGCACCGTGTGGCCGATGGTGCGCGGGTGCGGCGGATAGTCGAAGAACACCGACGAACGTCCGTCGCCGCCGAAGTCCTCCAGGTGCGCCGTCGGCTCACCGTCGGTGACGACGAGCACCACCGGTTGGGCGTTGGGGTGCCGGCGCAGGTGCCGGGTGGCCAACGCCAGCGCGTGGTGCAGGTTGGTGCCCTGTTCGTAGACACCCTCCAGCCCGGTCAGCTCGGCGGCGGTGACGGTGCGGGCGTAGCGGCCGAACGCGACGATCTGCAGCGCATCCGACCGGAACCGGGTGCTGACCAGATGGTTCAGCGCCAGCGCCGTGCGTTTCATCGGCAGCCACCGGTTCTCCATCACCATCGAGAACGAGGTGTCGACCAGCAGGGCCACTGCGGCCTGGGTGCGGGTCTCGGTCTCGGAGATCTCGACGTCGTCGACGGTGATGCGCACCGGAACCGGGCGCTCCCCGGTCCCGGCCTCCCGGAGCACTGCATTGGTCACAGTGCGGGTGACGTTCCACGGTTCGGTGTCGCCGAACTGCCAGGGTCTGGTCGCACCGGTCAGCTCGCCGGCCGCGCCGGCGCGGCGGGTGTCGCGCTCACCGTGGCGCCCCGACAGCTGTTGCGCCACATCGCGCAGCGCCGCCTGGCCGAGCTGGCGCATCGCCTTGGGCGACAGCCGCCACTGTCCGTCGGAGCCCCGGTCCAGGAAGCCCTGGTTCATCAGGGCCCGCTCCAGCTCCGAGAGGGTGCGGGCGTCGACGGCGGCGTCCTCACCGAGCTGGCGCGCCAGCATGTCGAGGTCGACGTCGTCCATGCTGGCCCCGGCGTAGCTCTGCGACAGCTGCTCGGCGAGCTGTTCGAGTTCGGCGATGTCGGCCATCGCCTGGGCGCCCTCCCCCATGCCCATCGGGTCGTCCCCGGAGAACCGTTGCGAACCGCTCCAGTCCTCGCCGGGCCGCGCGGCCTGCAGGTGCGAGTCGAGCCGGTCGAGAGCGTTCATCAACGACGGCGAGCCGAACGCCTGCTGCGCCAACTGATCCAGCTCGGCGCGCTGCTGCTCGGACAGGCTGTTGCGGAAGCGCTGCGCGGCGGCGGCGCGCTGGGCCAGCGAATCGAGCAGCTCGTCGATGTTGCGCGGGTTCTCCGGGAAGAACTCGCCGTGCTTGTCCATGAAGTCCTGGAAGTCCTGCTGGGAGTCCTCGCCTTTGGCGTGCTTGTCCAGCAGCGAGTTCAGGTCGTCGAGCATGTCGTTGACGCGCTGACGGTCCTCGTCGGTGGCGTTCTCCAGCGCCTCCTTCATGCCGGCGAAACGCTGGTCGAGCATCTCGCGGCCGAGCAGGTCTTTGATCTGCTCGTACTTCTCCCGCGCCTCCGATGAGCGCCAGTCGTATTCGGAGAGCTCCTGGACGGCCTTGGCCGGCGACGGCGACAGCGACTCCAGCTGCAGCTCCCCGAACCGGGCATCGTCGTCGAGGGCGCGCGCCAGCTCTTTGCGTTCGGCCAGCACCGCATCGTCGAGCAGCTGCTTGATCTCGGCCAGGGTGCCGTCGAGGTTGTTGTTCTGCAACAGTTCCCGCCGGCGCCGGTTGGCCTCGGCGGCGAGCTTGTCGGCGCCGGGCATGTTCTTCGAGCCGCGGCGCAGCAGTTCGGACAGCGCCCGCCGCGGCGAGGTGCCCTCCATGACGTCCTGACCGATCGCCTCGAGGGCCTCGCGCAGGTCGATGGGCGGGGCCAGCGGATCCGGTCCGCCGGTGTATCGCGAATACCGGGAAGTGCGAACGTGTTTAGCCATAGACCGTCTCGCCCTCACCGGACACCTTGTCGATCCGCTTGGCCAGGTACAGCGCTTCCAGCGCCAGCTCCACGGCCGCGGCCCGCTGGCCCTCGCTCTGGGCGTCGAGGCGACGCTGGATCTCGGCGACGGCGGGCACCTCGGGCAGCGCGTCGAGCACCTCGCGCGCCGAGACCCGTTCCCCGGTGGTCACCGGGGAACCGCCCTCCACGGCCGTCACGATGGCGGCCACGTCGATCCCGCCGAGCAGGCGCTGCGCGGTCTCCGCCGTCGCCCGCCGCAGCAGGTGCTCCAGGACGGCCTGCTCGCGGCCCTCCTCACCGGATTCGAACTCCAGCTTGCCCCGCAGCACGTCGATGACGGTGCCGAGGTCGACCACGCGGGCCACCGGATCGTCCTCGCCGAGCAGCGCGCCGCGGTGGCGCGCGGACGCGGCGACCGTCTCGGCGGCCGCGATCGCGAACCTCGCCGACACGCCGGAGCGCTGGTCGATCGAGGTGGACTCGCGCAGCGCGCGGGCGAACCGGGCCAGGATCTGCAGCAGGTAGTCGGGC
>JAXHTL010000233.1:0-6991 GCA_034190095.1 Actinomycetota bacterium | reverse complement strand
CTGTCCGGGATCGCGACGGCGACCGCCGCCTGGGTCGAGGCGGTGTCCGGGTCGCACGCGAAGATCCGGGACACCCGTAAGACCCTGCCGGGGCTGCGGACCCTGCAGAAGTACGCGGTCCGGGTCGGGGGCGGGGTGAACCACCGCATGGGTCTCGGTGATGCGGCGCTGATCAAGGACAACCACGTCGCGGCAGCCGGATCGGTCGTCGCCGCACTGCGCGCTGTGCGGGCCGAAGCCCCGGATCTGCCGTGTGAGGTCGAGGTGGACTCGCTCGAACAGCTCGACGAGGTGCTGGCCGAGGGCGCCGAGCTGGTGCTGCTGGACAACTTCCCGGTGTGGCAGACCCAGATCGCGGTGCAGCGGCGTGACGCCCGGTCGCCGTACACCGAGTTGGAGTCCTCGGGCGGGCTGACGCTGCCCAACGCCGCCGACTATGCGGGCACCGGGGTGGACTATCTCGCCGTCGGAGCGCTCACGCATTCGGTGCAGGTGCTCGATCTGGGGTTGGATCTGTAGACCGTGGACAGGTCCTCGGGGCGTCCGGTGCTGCCGGTTGCCGCGCTCGCGGTCGCGCTGGCAGCTCTCGCGGTGTCGGTATTCACGCTCATCATGGGGCGCGACACTGCCCCCGACTACACCCAGGAGCAGCGTGACGCCGCCGGCGCGACGCTGTGCTCGGCGTTCGCCACCGTCCGTACCGGGGTGGCGACCAACACCAACCGCGAGCCGCCCGGTGGCCCCGATGACATCGCCGGGGCACTCGCCGCGTCGGCCAACGCGAGGATGGCGCTGTTCGACGGCGGTCAGTACCTGCTGGCCAGGCTGGACCCCGCCACGCCGGAGGAGCTCGCCGCCCAGGTCCGCCGGTTCGCCGGTGAACTGATGGACATCGGGGCGGCGGCGACCGCGGGCGTGCCCAACTCCGATCCGGTGCAGGCCGCGCGACTCGACGCGGCCCAGGACACCGCGGCGTCGATCAGCAGTCTGTGCGGCTGATCCTCACGCGGGGGCGGGACCGCGCCGCACCAGCGCCAGCACCACCGCCGCGGTGCCGAACAGGCCGGAGAACACCCGGTTGAGGACGGTCTGCTGGCGCGGGGTGCGCAGCCAGGTCAGCAGCCGCACCGCCAGCCCGGTGTAGACGCCCATGACCACCAGATCCACCGCGACCATGGTCACGCCGATGGCCGCGTACTGCGGCAGCAGCGGTGCTGTCGGAGCGACGAACTGCGGCATCACCGCCAGGAAGAAGACGAGCGCTTTCGGGTTGGTCGCATTGACCAGGAAGCCGCGCATCAGCAACGAGGTCCGGGCGCCGGTCACCGCCCGGTCCACCTGGGTGCCGAGGTCCACGGTGACGGCGCGCCATTGCCGAACCGCCAGATAGAGCAGATACGCCACACCCAGCCATTTGATGATCGTGAACGCCAGCACCGAGTTCGCCACCGCGGCCCCGAGGCCGATCGCGACGAGAGCCAACTGCAGCATCAGGCCCACCTCGAGACCGACGATGCTCCAGTAGCCGCGCTTGATGCCGTGCGTCGCCCCGGTCGCCATCGACTGCACGGCCCCGGCACCGGGCGACACGGCGATCACGATGGCCGCACCGAAGAACGCCAGCCACATCTGCCACGTCATGGCAGGAGTGTGTCAGACGACGTCGGCGACGAACACCGCAATATTCTTCGCCTGGCGGCGGGCGATGGCGGGCAGCGCGGCCACATCGTCGCCGTTCGGCACGATCCGCGGATTGACGATGTGGACTTCGTCACGAAACAGCCGGACGTCGGCCTCCCCGGCGGCCAGGATGTTCTTGGCCCAGTCCGTCTGGCCGTGGCCCAGCACGACGGCGAGCTGGTCGCCCCTGCGGTAGGCCGTCACCACGGTCTCGTAGCTGCGTCCCGACGTCCGACCTCGGTGTTTGATCAGCGACAGACCCGGCACCTTGCCGCCCAGCGGCTTGATCACCGGGTTGAAGTACTTGATCTGGATCCGGTCGAGCCACTCCGGGAACATCCGCGGCAAGTCCGACATGACGCCTCCAAATCGATTTGGCCTGCTCTGGGACAATAGGCAGCGTGACTGTATCGCCAGGGCCGCTGCGACGCATCGATCTGCGTGGCACCGCGCTGTCTGCGGCCGGGCTGCGTGCGGCCCTGCCTCGCGGCGGCGTGGACGTCGAGGCCGTCGTACCCAAGGTCAAGCCCATCGTCGAGGCGGTAGCCGAGCGTGGCGCCGATGCCGCCCTGGAATACGGGGCCTCGTTCGACGGCGTCCGGCCGGACCGGGTCCGGGTGCCCGCCCAGACGCTGCAGGCAGCGCTCGATGCGCTCGACCCCGACGTGCGCACCGCCCTCGAGGTCGCCATCGAACGCGCCCGCGCGGTGCACGCCGACCAGCGCCGCACCGATACCACCACCACGCTGGCTCCCGGGGCCACCGTCACCGAACGGTGGGTGCCGGTCGAGCGGGTCGGGCTCTACGTGCCCGGCGGCAACGCCGTCTACCCGTCGAGCGTCGTGATGAACGTGGTGCCCGCCCAGACCGCCGGGGTGGACTCCCTGGTGATCGCCAGCCCACCGCAGGCCGCCAACCCCGAACCGTTCCAGGGCCTGCCGCACCCCACCATCCTGGCCGCTGCCGCACTGCTCGGGGTCACCGAGGTGTGGGCGGTCGGCGGCGCGCAGGCGGTGGCGCTGCTGGCCTACGGCGGCACCGACACCGACGGAGCCGAGTTGGCGCCGGTCGACATGATCACCGGGCCGGGCAACATCTACGTCACCGCCGCCAAACGGATCTGCCGCTCGCAGGTCGGCATCGACGCCGAAGCCGGGCCCACCGAGATCGCGATCCTGGCTGATCACACCGCCGACCCGGGCCATCTCGCGGCGGATCTGATCAGTCAGGCCGAGCACGACGAGATGGCGGCCAGCGTGCTGGTCACCGCCAGCACGGCGCTGGCCGACGCCACCGACGAGGAACTGGCCCGACAGCTGGAGACCACCGTGCACCGCCAGCGCGTCAGCACCGCGCTGAGCGGCCAGCAGTCGGCGACCGTGCTCGTCGACGACATCGACGCCGGCGTCCGCACCGTCAACGCCTACGCCGCCGAACACCTGGAGATCCAGACCGCCGAGGCCGCCGCGGTGGCGGGCCGCATCCGTTCGGCCGGCGCCATCTTCGTGGGCCCCTACTCGCCGGTCAGCCTCGGCGACTACTGCGCGGGCTCCAACCACGTGCTGCCCACCGCCGGATGTGCCCGGCACTCCAGCGGACTGTCGGTGCAGACGTTCCTGCGCGGCATCCACGTCGTCGACTACACCGAGGCTGCCCTCAAAGATGTCTCCGGGCACGTCATCACGCTCGCGCAGGCCGAGAACCTGCCCAGCCACGGCGAGGCCGTGCGGCGAAGGTTCGAGCGGTGAGCACATCCGTTCCCAGCGGCGCCCCCGGGGTGGCGGTGACGCTGGATGACCTCCCGCTGCGCGAGGACCTGCGCGGCAAATCCCCGTACGGGGCACCGCAGCTGGCGGTTCCGGTGCGGCTGAACACCAACGAGAACCCGCACCCGCCGACCCAGGCGCTGATCGACGACGTCGCCGATTCGGTGCGGGCGGTCGCCGGCGAGCTGCACCGCTATCCCGACCGGGACGCGGTGGCGCTGCGCACCGACCTGGCGGCCTACCTGAGTGCCCAGACCGGTGTCACGGTCGGTGTCGAGAACGTCTGGGCCGCCAACGGTTCCAACGAGATCCTGCAGCAGCTGCTGCAGGCGTTCGGCGGTCCCGGGCGCAGCGCGATCGGTTTCGTGCCGTCCTACTCGATGCACCCGATCATCTCCGACGGCACCCAGACCCGGTGGCTGGTGGCCAACCGCGCCGAGGACTTCAGCCTCGATCCGGGCGCGGCCGCCCGCGCCATCAAGGAGCACAACCCGGACATCGTTTTCGTGGCCAGCCCCAACAACCCTTCGGGACAAAGTGTTTCGCGTGAGGATCTGCGCCAGCTGCTGGACGCCATGACCGGTGGACTGATGATCGTCGACGAGGCCTACGGGGAATTCTCCGCACAGCCCTCGGCCATCGGCCTGATCGACGACCATCCGACCAAGCTGGTCGTCACCCGCACGATGAGCAAGGCGTTCGCCTTCGCCGGAGGGCGGCTGGGCTACCTGATCGCCGCCCCGGCGGTCGTCGAGGCGATGCTGCTGGTCCGGCTGCCGTATCACCTGTCCTCGGTGACCCAGGCCGCGGCCCGGGCTGCGCTGCGCCACGCCGACGACACCCTGGGCAGCGTCGCCACCCTGGCCGCCGAGCGGGACCGGGTTTCCGAGGCGCTGACCGGGATGGGTTTTCATGTCATTCCCAGTGACGCCAACTTCGTGCTGTTCGGCGAGTTCGCCGATGCGCCGCGCGCCTGGCAGCGTTACCTGGATGCCGGGGTGTTGATCCGTGACGTCGGGATTCCCGGCTTCCTGCGCACCACCATCGGCCTGGCCGAGGAGAACGACGCGCTGCTGGCCGCCAGCGCCCGGATAGGAGCATCGTGAACGAGCCGGTACGCCCCGTACGCCGCGCGAAGATCGAGCGCAAGACCAAGGAGTCCGACATCGTCGTCGAGCTCGACCTCGACGGCACCGGACAGGTCAGCGTCGACACCGGTGTCCCGTTCTTCGACCACATGCTGACCTCGCTGGGCAGCCACGCCAGCTTCGACCTGACGGTCACGGCGACCGGCGACATCGAGATCGAAGGCCACCACACGATCGAGGACACCGCGATCGTGCTGGGCCAGGCCCTGGGCCAGGCGCTGGGCGAGAAGAAGGGCATCCGCCGTTTCGGTGATGCGTTCATCCCGATGGACGAGACGCTCGCGCACGCCGCGGTCGACGTGTCCGGGCGGCCCTACTTCGTGCACACCGGCGAGCCGGACTATCTGGTCGAGTTCACCATCGCCGGCTCGAAGGCCCCCTATCACACGGTGGTCAACCGGCACGTGTTCGAGTCGATGGCGTTCAACGCGCGTATCGCGCTGCACGTGCGCACCCTCTACGGGCGCGACCCGCACCACATCACCGAGGCGCAGTACAAAGCGGTGGCGCGGGCGTTGCGCCAGGCGGTGGAGTACGACCCGCGCGTGACCGGGGTCCCGTCCACCAAAGGCACCCTGTGACCCCCAAACTCGTCGTCCTCGACTACGGCTCGGGCAACCTGCGCTCGGCCCAGCGCGCCCTCGAACGCGTCGGGGCCGAGGTGGAGGTCACCGCCGACCCGCAGGCCGCGATGGGCGCCGACGGACTCGTGGTGCCCGGGGTGGGTGCGTTCGAGGCGTGCATGACCGGGCTGCGCAAGATCGGCGGCGAGAAGATCATCGCCGACCGGCTCGCGGCCGGGCGGCCGGTACTGGGTGTGTGCGTGGGCATGCAGATCCTGTTCGCGCGGGGGGTGGAGTTCGGCGTCGAGACCACCGGCTGCGGCCAGTGGCCCGGCGCGGTGATCCGGTTGGACGCCCCGGTGATCCCGCACATGGGCTGGAACGTGGTCGACGCACCCGCCGACAGCGTGCTGTTCCGTGGCATGGACGCCGACACCCGGTTCTACTTCGTGCACTCCTATGCCGCTCAGCAGTGGGAGGGCAACGCCGACGCGCGGCTGACCTGGGCGACCCACCACGTCCCCTTCCTGGCCGCAGTGGAGGACGGGGCGCTGTCGGCCACCCAGTTCCACCCCGAGAAGAGCGGTGACGCCGGCGCCGAATTGCTGTCGAACTGGATCGGGGCGCTAAGTTGAGCCCCGTGAATGCGACCGCACCCAAGCTCATCCTGCTGCCCGCCGTCGACGTGGTCGAAGGCCGCGCGGTACGGCTGGTGCAGGGCCAGGCCGGTAGCGAGACCGAGTACGGCTCGGCGCTCGACGCGGCGCTGACCTGGCAGCGCGACGGCGCCGAGTGGATCCACCTGGTGGACCTCGACGCGGCGTTCGGCCGCGGCTCCAACCGCGAGTTGCTCGCCGAGGTGGTCGGCAAGCTCGACGTCGCGGTCGAGCTCTCCGGCGGTATCCGCGACGACGATTCGCTGGCCGCCGCGCTGGCCACCGGCTGTGCGCGGGTGAACCTGGGCACCGCCGCGCTGGAGAACCCGCAGTGGTGCGCCAAGGTCGTCGCCGAACATGGGGACAAGGTTGCTGTAGGTCTCGACGTCAAGATCTCCGACGGCGAGTACCGTCTGCGTGGCCGGGGCTGGGAGACCGACGGCGGTGATCTGTGGCCGGTGCTGGAACGCCTTGACTCCGAGGGCTGTTCGCGGTTCGTGGTCACCGATGTCACCAAGGACGGAACCCTCAACGGGCCGAACCTGGACCTGCTGCGCTCGGTGTGCGCGCGCACCGAGGCGCCGGTGATCGCTTCCGGTGGGGTGTCCAGCCTCGACGACCTGCGCGCGATCGCGACGCTGACCGATCTCGGCGTCGAGGGTGCCATCGTCGGCAAGGCTCTCTACGCAGGCCGGTTCACGCTGCCCGAAGCGCTCGGCGCGGTCCGCTCGTGACGGCGGACCCCGCAGAGCTCGCCGAGCTGCTGGCCACCGCCGCCGGGGTGCTCGACGCCGCCTCGGCACAGTTCATCGCCGGTATCGGGGCGGACTCGGCGGTCGCTAAGCGGGGCAACGACTTCGCCACCGACGTCGACCTCGCCATCGAGCGCCGCGTGGTGGCCGAGCTGACCCGACTGACCGGAATCGGTGTGCACGGTGAAGAGTTCGGTGGTGAACCGCTCGATGCCGAACGGGTGTGGGTGGTGGACCCGATCGACGGGACCCTCAACTATGCGGCGGGCTCACCGATCGCGGCCATGCTGCTGGGTCTGCTGGTGGACGGCGAGCCGGTGCTGGGTTTGACCTGGCTGCCCTTCCTCGGGCAGCGCTACACCGCGATGGTCGGTGCGCCGGTGTTGTGCAACGGCGAGCCACTGCAGGCGCTGGGCCCGGCGGAGC
>JAXHTL010000232.1:0-7027 GCA_034190095.1 Actinomycetota bacterium | reverse complement strand
CGTGCCGCCCGGCTGTGCCGGCCGCCGCGGGCAGCACCCTGGGCGCACTGGTGGCGGGCACGGTGCCGCGCTGGGTGGTGGCCGGCTGGGTCGCGGCGATCGGCGGGCTCGCCGTGCTCGCCGGTGACCGGCCGTGGCAGGGGCCGGTGGCGGTGCTGGTGGCACTCGCCTGCAGCGCTGCCCTGGTCGCACACTGCGTCCGGCGGTTCGGCGGCATCACCGGGGACGTGCTGGGCGCCGCGGTGGAGGTGACCACGACCGCGGCCGCGCTCGGGATGGCGGTCGGCCTCAGCTGAGCCGGGCCATCCAGCCGTGGGTGTCGGCGAAGGTGCCGCGCTGGATTCCGGTGAGCGTGTCGCGCAGCGCCATCGTGATCTCACCGGGCTCGCCGTCGGCGATGGTGAACTCGCCCTCGGCGTGCTTGACGTGCGACACCGGGGTGATGACGGCGGCGGTTCCGCAGGCGAACACCTCGGTGATCTCCCCCGCGGCGGCCTTCTTCTGCCACTCGTCGACGTCGATCTTGCGTTCCTCGACCGCGAAACCCGCGTCGGTGGCCAACTGCAGCAGCGAATCCCGGGTGATCCCGGGGAGCAACGAGCCGGACAGCTCGGGAGTGACCAGGCGGGCGGTCCCGCCGCTGCCGAAGACGAAGAACAGGTTCATCCCGCCCATTTCCTCGACGTAGCGACGCTCGATGGCGTCCAGCCACACCACCTGGTCGCAACCGTGGGCCGCGGCTTCGGCCTGGGCCAGCAGCGATGCGGCGTAGTTGCCGCCGAATTTGGCGGCGCCGGTGCCGCCGGGTGAGGCGCGCACGTACTCGTGGGACAGGAAGACGCTGACCGGTTTGATGCCGCGCGGGAAGTAGGCGCCGGCAGGAGAGCCGATCACCAGGTAGCGGTACTCGTCGGCCGGGCGGACCCCGAGGCCGGGTTCGGTGGCGAAGATGAACGGGCGCAGGTACAGCGATTCCTCGCCGCCGGCCGGCGGCACCCAGCGCTCGTCGACGGCGATCAGCTGCCGCAGCGACTCGATGAACAGCTCCTCGGGAAGCTCCGGGATGGCCAGCCGGCGTGCGGACGTACGCAGCCGGGCCGCGTTGGCCTCCGGCCGGAACGACACGATCGAACCGTCGGCCCAGCGGTAGGCCTTGAGCCCCTCGAAGACCTCCTGCGCGTAGTGCAGCACGATCGCCGACGGGTCGAGCTCGATGGGGCCGTAGGGCAGCACACGCGGGTCGTGCCAGCCACGTCCGGCGGTGTAGTCGATCGAGACCATGTGGTCGGTGTGGAACTTGCCGAAACCGGGGTTGGCCAGGACGCCGGCGCGTGCCTCGTCGGTCGCCGGGGTCGCATTGCGCTCGACGGTGAACCCGAGGCCTTCAGTCATGAACGCGATTGTATAACCGGCCTGCTAGCGATTTAGCTGCCCGGTCCGGGCCGGTTCAGCGGGTCCGGGTGTCGACGAACGGCGGCTTGACCACTTCGCATTCGATGAGCCGGCCGCGCACATCGACCGCCACGTGGGCGCCGTCGGCGACCCCGGCGTCGGTGTCGATCAACGCCAGCGCGATCCCCACTTTCAAAGTCGGAGAAAAGGTTCCCGACGTCGTCACGCCGATCGGGGCGGCGCCGTCCCGGGCCTCGGCGAGCACCGTGAGGTCACCGCGCAGCACACCGCGCCCGAGGGCCTTGAGCCCGCGCAGGGTGCGGCGCGGGCCGGCTTCCTTTTCGGCCAGCAGCGCCTCGCGCCCCCAGAAGGTGTCCTTCTTCCAGCCGACTGCCCAGCCGCAGCGCGCCTGCAGCGGCGAGATGTCCAGCGACAGCTCGTGGCCGTGCAACGGGTAGCCCATCTCGGTGCGCAGCGTGTCGCGGGCCCCCAGCCCGGCCAGCTGACCGCCGGCCGCGCCGACCGCGTCGACCAGGGCGTCGAACACCACCGCCGCCTGGTCCCAGCCCGGCAGCAACTCGTATCCGTGTTCACCGGTGTAGCCGGTGCGGCACACCCGGACGTCGACGCCCTGATAGGTCGCGTCCGCATAGCCCATGTAGTCCATGTCGGTCGGCAGGCCCAGGCCGGCGACCACGTCGAGCGAGCGGGGGCCCTGTACCGCCAGCACGGCGCGGGACCGGTGCTGGTCGGTGACCGTCACGCCGGCCGGGGCGTTGTCCTGCAACGCGCCGACCACGCCGCTGGTGTTGGCGGCGTTGGGCACCAGGAAGATCTCGTCGTCGGAGACGTAGTAGGCGATCAGATCGTCCATGACGCCGCCCGCCTCGGTGCAGCACAGCGTGTACTGGGCCTTGCCGGGGCCGATCTTGCGCAGGTCGTTGGTCAGCGTGGAATTGACGTACTCGGCCGCTCCAGGGCCTTTGACGAGCGCCTTTCCCAGGTGGCTGACGTCGAACAGGCCCACCGAGGTGCGGGTGGCGGTGTGCTCGGCGACGGTGCCGGCATAGGACACCGGCATCAGCCAGCCGCCGAATTCGGCGAAGCTCGCGCCCAGCTCGCGGTGTCGGGTCTCCAGGGGTCCGGCCAACAGGTTGTCACTCACGCCGAACCAGACTAGTAGCCCAGTGGCTAGGGTGAATCCCCGTGAGCCCCGTCAGCACCTCATCCGGTCATCCGTCCCCCACCGTCGCCGTGGCCAGCACGCTGCCCAAACGCAAGGTCGACTCGTCGGTCCTGATCGTTGCGGTCCTCAGCGGTGACGACGACGCGCCGGCCACCGTGGTGGGCAACCCCTACCTGGACGCCGAGGCCGTCGGCGAGATCGAGGTGGCGCTCGCCGCGCTGGGCGCCAAGGGAGGCGCCGAGCAGGTGACCCGGGTGGTGGTGCCGTCACTGCCGGTGGACAGCGTGCTGGCGGTGGGGCTCGGTCGCGAGCGCGACCAGTGGCCAACCGAGACCATCCGGCGGGCGGCCGGGGTTGCGGCCCGCTCACTGTCCGGGGTCGAGACCGTCATCACCACGCTGTCGGACATCGACCTGGAGGCCTCGATCGAGGGGCTGATCCTGGGTTCCTACCGGTTCAGCGCGTTCCGCAGCGACAAGACCGCACCCAAGGACGCGGGGGTGCGCAAGATCAGCGCGCTCACCCCGGACACCAGGGCGGCCACCAAGGAGATCGCCAGCCGTGCTGCGGCGATCGCCGCAGCGGTCGCGACCGCCCGGGACTTCGTGAACACGCCGCCGAGTCACCTGTTCCCTGCCGAATTCGCCAAGCGAGCCAAGGCTCTGGGCGAGGCGGCGGGGCTCGACGTCGAGGTGCTCGACGACAAAACGCTGGCCAAGGAGGGCTACGGCGGCATCGTCGGGGTCGGCAAGGGCTCCTCCCGCCCGCCGCGGCTGGTCCGGTTGGCCCACCGCGGCGCCAAGAACAAGAACAGCAAATCGGTGGCGCTGGTCGGCAAGGGCATCACGTTCGACACCGGGGGCATCTCGATCAAGCCCGCCGCCAACATGCATCACATGACCTCGGACATGGGTGGGGCCGCCGCGGTGATCGCGACGGTGGTGCTCGCCGCACAGCTGAAACTGCCCATCGATGTGGTGGCGACCGTCCCGATGGCCGAGAACATGCCGTCCTCGACCGCGCAACGCCCGGGCGACGTGCTGACCCAGTACGGCGGCATCACCGTGGAGGTGCTCAACACCGACGCCGAGGGACGGCTGATCCTCGCGGATGCGATCGTGCGGGCCTGTGAGGACGAGCCCGACTACCTGATCGAGACGTCCACCCTGACCGGCGCCCAGACCGTCGCGCTGGGCGCGCGGACGCCCGGGGTGATGGGCAGTGACGAGTTCCGTGACCGGGTGGCCGAGATCTCGCAGGCCGTCGGCGAGAACGCCTGGGCGATGCCCCTGCCCGAGGAGTTGAAGGACGACCTGAAGTCCACGGTGGCCGACCTGGCCAACGTCAGCGGATCCCGGTTTGCCGGGATGCTGGTGGCGGGGACCTATCTGCGCGAGTTCGTCGCCGACGGTGTGCAGTGGGCGCACATCGACATCGCGGCGCCCGCGTACAACTCGGGCGGACCGTGGGGATACACCCCCAAGGGGGGCACCGGGGTGCCGACGCGGACGATGTTCGCGGTGCTGGAGGACATCGCCGAAAACGGCTGACCGGTCGCCGGGATTCGACGTTCGCGCCGGTTACATCAGGCTGCCGCCCCGCGCGGTACTGCGCATGACCTGCGGAAGCGCGTGCGCCGCCCCGTAGACGAGGTACGCCTCGGGGGTCACCGGCCGCACCGCCTTGTTCTTCACCACCGCGTCGAGGATGGCGGCGGCGACCTTCTCCGGGCCGTAGCGCCGCACGGCGAACCCGCGCTGGGCGCGACTGCGTACCGCCTCGGCGTCCGCCCGGCGCAGCTCGGGCAACGAGAAGCGGGTGGACCCGACGATGTTGGTGCTGATCACCCCGGGACAGACAGTGGTCAGGCCGACGCCCGCGGCGTCGAGTTCGGCGCGCAGACAATCCGAGAACATGAACACCGCCGCCTTGGACGTGCAGTACGCGTTCATCACGCTCAACGGTGAGTAGGACGCCATCGAGGCGACGTTGACGATGTGGCCGCCGGTCCCGCGCTGCACCATCCGGGTTCCGAAGGCCCGGCAACCGTTGACCACACCGCCGAGATTGATGTCGAGCACGCGGTCGAACTCGGCGGCCGGGGTGTCCAGGAAGAAGCCGGCATGCCCGACTCCGGCGTTGTTGACCACGACGTCGGGCACCCCGTGCCGCCCACACACCTGCCCGGCGAACGCCTCGACGGCCTCGGCGTCGGCGACGTCGAGGCGGTAGCTGTGTGCCGCGACCCCCTCCGCGGCGACCAGCCGGGCGGTCTCGGCGAGCCCGGCCTCGTCCACGTCGCTGATGACCACCTCGGCGCCGGCCCGCGCGAACGCCACCGCCGTCGCCCGGCCGATGCCGCTGCCGGCGCCGGTCACCGAGACCAGCGTGTCGGCGAAGACGTCCCGGGCCCGGCCCACCTGTGCCCGTCTCAGCTCGCGGGCGGCGGGTGCGCCCTCGACGTGGTCGACGAACTGGACCACCGACCGGGCCACCACCTGTGGGTGCGAGGTCACCAGCGCGTGTCCGGCCTTGATGTCGCGGCGCCACAGCCGGGTCGCCCAGGCGGCGATGTCGTCGTAGACGTGGGGCGCCAGGAACTCGTCCTCGGTGCCGACGATGAGCTGCACCGGGACCTCCACCTGGAGCTCCCCCACACTGGCCTCGGTGATGCTGGACCGGAAGCGCTTGTCCGGCAGGAACCGGGGCGCGGCGGCCGCCAACCGGGAAAGCTGCCCCAACCCGCGCAGGAAGCGGCGCGGCCGTTGCGGGTGGCGCAGCGAGTCGCTCAGGTGGCGGCGCAGATGTTCGAGGCCAAGCCCGGCCACCGAGGTGAACGAGGCAACCCGGTCACCGGCCTCGGGGCGGGTCAGGTAGTCCCACACCGCCGCCGCGCCCCATCCGTGGGCCAGCACGTGCACCTTCTGGTCGGGCGACACCGCGGCCAGCACCGCGGCGAAATCGTCGGCCAGGGTGGCGATGTGGTAGCCGGCGGCCTTGCGCGGCGCGGCCGAGCCGCCGGTGCCGCGGGGGTCGTAACGGACGATGCGGTACGTGTCGCCGAGACCGGCGACCACCGCATCCCAAACCCGGTGGTCATCGTCGTGACCGCTGACCAGAACCAGGGTCGTCGCGCCGTCAGGTCCCTGCTCGTGGCCGGCGATGTGGGTTCCGTCGGCGGCCCGGACGCTTCGTTGCGTGCTCACGGGCGGACACTACCGGTCGCCGAGCTCCTCCCGGGCGGCGCGCTTGCGCAGAATGCGCTGGCGGGCGTCGTAATCGCGCATCCGCTGCGGATAGCCGACCTTCTGCACGTCGTAGACCGGGATCTTCAGCCGGTCGGACAGTTTGCGCGCCCCGGCCTGTCCACCCGCCCGTCTGCGTGTCCACTCGCCGTCGGCGGCGACGAGCACAACGGTGACCTCGGTGACCGTGGTCTTGGGCTCCACGAATGCCTCGACACCCTTGTGCTCGGCAACCCATTGCTGTAGATACCGCAGGTCTGCGGCCGGGTCCCTGGTAGCCGTGCGTCCCCCGCGCCGACGGCGAAACCTGTCGAACAGTCCCACCTGCGCGTGCTCCTTTCCCGCTTCCTGCCATCGAGCTGGACGTTTCCCCCTTCGATAGTGCCAGAGGGTCCAGTACCCCCGTCCGCGGCGAAACGTTGCCGAAGACGTGACAGGATGGGAAGCGCAGAACTTCAAACCGCGTCCGACCGTGCAAGGGAGCCACAACGATATGGCCATCTCCGTTCAGATGCCCGCACTCGGTGAGTCTGTCACCGAGGGGACAGTCACCCGCTGGCTGAAGCAGGAGGGTGACACGGTCGAGGCGGACGAGCCACTGCTGGAGGTGTCGACGGACAAGGTCGACACCGAGATCCCCGCACCGGCCGGGGGTGTGCTGAAGAAGATCATCGCCCAGGAGGACGACACCGTCGAGGTCGGCGGTGAGCTGGCGGTCATCGGCGACGCGGACGACAGCGACGACAGCGGCGACAGCGGCGAGGAGTCGGCCGACGCGGCGGAGCCCGAACCAGAACCAGAACCAGAACCCGAGCCCGAACCCGAGCCGGAGCCGGAACCGGAGCCCGAACCGGAATCCAAGTCCTCGGGGGGGTCGTCCGGATCGGCCAGCCCGGTGCTGATGCCCGAGTTGGGTGAGTCCGTCACCGAGGGAACGGTGACCCGGTGGCTCAAGAAGGTCGGGGACAGCGTCGAGGTGGACGAACCCCTCGTCGAGGTGTCCACCGACAAGGTCGACACCGAGATCCCGTCGCCGGTGGCCGGCACATTGCTGTCGATCACGGCGGAGGAGGACGACACCGTCGAGGTAGGCGGCGAACTGGCCAAGATCGGCGAGCCGGGCGAGGACGGCGCCGAGAGCGCTCCAGAGCCCGAACCCGAACCGGAGCCGGAACCGGAACCGGAACCGGAACCCAAGTCGGAG
>JAXHTL010000231.1:0-7052 GCA_034190095.1 Actinomycetota bacterium | reverse complement strand
GGTCTCCCGTTCGTTGAAGTGAAGTGGTAGCAGCTCCACTCCACGACGGGAGGCCTTCGCCAATCAACGACCGCTACAGCGAGTCGTCACACTTCATCAACCAACCTGCCTGGGCAGTACATCTAGCGTTGCACGCCAGGGAATCTCAGAGCATGTTCGCCGGTGGTGTGAGTGGCACGGTGACGTCGACCTCGGATACCCCGCCGTGGCCGTCGTCGACCGTGACGAGGAAGGAATCGCTGGTAGGCAGTGGGGAGTCGAACACGATGCCCTCCAGCGCCGTGGTGCCGGGTTGGTTGTCGACGAACAGGTTCGGCGCGGGCATACCCGGCTCGGCGTAGACCACGAAGCCCAGGATGTAGTCGGCGGCCTCGGACACCTCATAGGTGACGGTCTGCCAGCCCGTGGGCGTCGACGGCTGTGCGGGGGCGTAGTCGCCGATACCGTCCGCAGAGCCGAGGATCGCGTACTCCTGCTCGTGGCCGTTGATCCGGACCGTCGCTGTGGTGTTGCGCTGGACCGGCGCGAGCGTGGTGAGTGAACCTTCCCGCCCACCGACGTTGTCGCCCAGATGGTTCCAGCTCATCGAGTAGACGATCCCGGGTTCCAGGTGCACACTCGTGCTGATCGAGTTGGCTCTGCTGTCACCTCCTTGCGTCAGGCCGGTCAGCTGTGCGCGGTCGGCATTGTTGATCCTGAGGTTGACGAGTTCGTTCGAGAGTATCCTGCTGCCCCATCCCGAGGCCGCGCCGGCGACAGCGGCGAAGCTGCCGTTGTCTGCCGCCGACACCGTCCAGGCGCCGATGGTGGACGTGCTGAGCACATCGACCTGGGAGCCGCGGATCTCCCATCCGTCCAGCGTCCCGTCGTCGAACCCGCCGGGCTCGGCCGGATCGCCGACCGTCGGAACGGTGACTTCGCCGGCGGTGTAGGTGAACTCGCCGGTGCCGGCGTCGATGGTCACGGTGCCGTACTCGGGGGCGCCCGCGGTGAACACGACGGCGTCGCTGTCGGCGTCGGTGGCGGTGACGACGCCGGTGACCTCCGCACCGAGTCCGGTGAGTCCATAGCTCACGCTGGGCGCGGTGTTGGCCGGTGCGATACCGACGGCAACGGCGACGGTGGTGGTGTCGCCGTGGGCGTCGGAGACGGTGATGGTGACGGTGTCCACGAGGTCGTCAGGGGTGGCGTCGTCGGCGGCTGCGGCGTGGCGGGCCTCGTCGCTGGGGGTGTAGATGAAGCCGCCGGCGATCGCCGGATCCGCAGTGACGGTGCCGCCCTTGGCGCTGGCGGCGGTGTAGACGAGTTGGTCGCCGTCGGCGTCATCAGCCTGCACCGACAGGAAGATGACCCCGGTGTCGGGGTCGGATTCCCCGACGGCGAGCCCGTCGACGGTCGGGGCCGAGTTGGTCGGGGCCAGCGGCGCGACGGCTACGGTCACGGCCACGGTCACAGTGCCACCGTGACCGTCGGCGACGGTGACATCGAACGAGTCGCTGCGCTGGGTGGGGTCCGTGGTGGCGATCTGGCGTGCGGCCTCGGTGGGGGTGTAGACGAAGCCGCCGGTCGTCGAGGTGTCGGTCGTGATGGTGCCGCCCAGAGCGCTGAGGGCATCGGCGCTGAAGGTCAGGCTGTCGTTGTCCGGATCACTGGCCACGACCGACACGGTGACGACCCCCGTGTCGGGGTCGGGGACGCCCGCGGTCACGTCACCGACAGCCGGGCCGGCGTTGGCCGGGACGATGTCCACGGTGATCGGCACCGTCAGCGTGCCACCGTGACCGTCGGTCACGGTGAAGTGGAACGTGTCGGTCAGCTGGTCGGCAGTGGCGTCCTCGGCGGCCGCGTCGTGGCGGGCGGTGGCTGTCGGGGTGAATGTGAATTCGCCGGTGGTGTAGTCGAACACGACGGCGCCACGAGCGTCCGGGTCCGGCACGTTCACGGCGACGCCGTCCCCGTCGGGGTCGGTGACGGCGAGTGTTCCGGTGACGGCGCCAGTGGTGGTGTCGGGATCCCCGACGGTCACAGCGGCCTCGGGTGCGGCGTTGGCGGGGTCGATGGGTGCGGTCACAGACACGGTGGTGACACCGCCGTGCCCGTCGTCGACGGTCACGTCGAACGTGTCTTCCTGCGGGCCGCCGCCGGCGGCAGCGTGTCGGGCCTCGGACGTCGGTGTATAGGTGAATTCGCCCGTCGCCGAGTCGATGACGACAGTTCCACCCAGCGCGGTCGTGGTGGGAGCGGAGTAGGTGAGGGTGTCGTTGTCGGCGTCGTGACCGCTGACGAGCCCGGCGACCTCGCCGTCGACCGACGTGCTGTTGTTCAGAACACGGATGTTGTCGACGCTGAGCCGCGCGCCTGCAACGTGACCGGCGGTGGCATCCCAGCTGCCGGCGACGAACACGAACACGAAGTTGCCGGTCTCGGTGACCGTGTGGTTGACCTGCGTGACGGGCTGGGTCGCGCCCGGCGTCGCTCCGGTGGCGTCGAGGATGATGCTGGTGGCGCCGGTGTCGACATCGAGGACGTAGCCGAGTACATCGTAGGCGTCGCCGCCGCCGCTGGCTTCCCAGTCGAACTGGATGGTGGCGCCGGCGTTGATGCGAACGGGGGCGTCGGAAACCAGGGCAGGGCCGTGCACCACACCGCCGATGCGGCTGCCTTCCGGGGTGTTCGGGACACCACCCAGCGTCGACAGCAACACCACTCGCCCGTCCTCGATGTACACGAGGTAGGTGGCGCGGTCGGGGGCCGTTTCGGTACCTCCGTCCGGGGCAGTCGTCGGGTCGACCGGGGTGGGCCAGCCGGCGATCATGTGGGTGCCGTCCAACCACACTTGCGAGTCGATGATCGTCCAGCCCTCGAAATCGAGTTCGAAATCGCCGTTGTTGAAGCTGTCCACCGTGTAGGTCGCGGTGGGTGCCACGTTGGCCGGCGCGATGTCGACGGTGACGGCAACGGTGGTGGTGTTGCCGTCGGTGTCGGTGACGGTGATCTGGAGGGTGTCGGTGAGCTGGTCTGCGGTGGCGTCATCGGCTGCTGCGGCATGGCGGGCGGCATCGGTGGGGGTGTAGGTGAAGCCGCCGGTGACCGCCGGGTCGGCGGTGATGGTGCCGCCCTTGGCGCTGACGGCGTCATAGGTGAGTTCGCCGCCGTCGGGGTCGCTGGCCACGATCGACACGGTCACCGTGCCGGTATCGGGGTCGGGACTGCTTGCGGAGATGTCGTCGACGGTCGGGACGGTGTACAGCGGCGCGATGTCGACGGTGACCGTCAGCGAGGTGGTGCCGCCGTGGCCGTCGGTGACGGTCATGGTGAAGGTGTCGTGCCGGGGTCCGCCGACGGCTGCGGCGAGGCGGGTGTCCTCGGCGGGCGTGTAGCGGAAGCCGCCGATGGTCTCGGGGTCGGCGGTGACGGTGCCGCCCAGGGCGCTGGTGGGGTCGGCGCTGAGGACGAGCGGGTCGCCATCGGGGTCGGCGGCATCAATCGACACGGTCACCACACCGGTGTCGGGGTTGGGTTCGCTGACCTGTGTGGCGTCGACGACGGGAGCGGTGTTGGCGGGGGAGATCGGGACGGTGACGGGCACGACCACGGTGCTGCCGTGGCCGTCGGTGACGGTGATGGTGAAGGTGTCGGCGAGTTGGCCCGGTGTGGCGTCGTCGGCGGCCGCCTCGTGGCGGACCTGCTCGGACGGTGTGTAGATGAACTCACCGGTTTCGGGGTCGACAGTGAGGATCCCGCCGTTGCCGGTGGTGGCCGGTGCGCTGAACACCGGGGTGTCCCCGTCTGGATCGTCGACCGAGACCACGCCGCGCACCGAGCCGGTGCCCGGGTTGGGCGCGCTGACACTCACCACGGGAACACCCAAGTCACCGTTGGCCGGCACCAGTGCGACAGTCACCGTGGTCGTGCTGACGCCGCCGTGGCCGTCGGTGGCGGTGATCTGGAAGGTGTCGGTGAGCTGGTCGGGGGTGGCGTCGTCGGCGGCGGCGTCGTGGCGGGCCTCCGCTGTCGGGGTGTAGCTGAATTCGCCGGTCTCGGCGTCGACGGTGACGGTTCCGCCGAGTGTGCTGGTGGCCGGTGCGCTGTAGGTGAGGGGGTCGCCGTCGGGGTCGTCGCCTGCGACGGTGCCGGTGATCGCGCCGTCCTCGTCACGGCTGGTGATCGTCGCTTGCACGTCAGGGTCGGCGTTGGCGGGGGCGATGCCCACGGTGACCATCACCGTTGTGACGCCGCCGAACTCGTCGGTGGCGGTGATCTCGAAGGTGTCGCTGAGCTGGTCGGGGGTGGCGTCGTCGGCGGCGGCGGCATGGCGGGCCGCCGCAGTCGGCGTGTAGGTGAACCGGCCCTGTTCGTCGATGGTGATGGTGCCACCTGCGCTGCTCACCGGGTCGGCAGAGTAGGCCAGTGGCTCGGCGCCGGCGTTGTCCAGCTCGATGGCGCCTTCGACCGTCCCGGTGTCGGGATCGGGGGCACCCGCGGAGTACCCGCCGCCGACCGGCTGGGGGCCGATGGGTGCCACGCGCACGACGACCACGACACGGCGGTTGCGCGCCAGGCCCAACCGATCCAGCAGCCCGGCCCGGTTGACCGGGGTGCCGACGTTGTCGTCGATGTCGACGACGAAGGTGTCGGTGCCCCCGGTGGCTGCCATCCCGGTGGTCGGTGTGTAGACGAAGCGTCCGTTGTCGTCGATGGTGACGGTGCCGTTGTCCGGGTCCCCGACGACGCTGTACGACAGCGTGATGTCGTCGTAGTCCACGGCGTTGATGCTGCCGGTGACGGTGCCGGCCTCATCCTGCCCGAAGATGACGGGCTCGGCGGTGGGCCGCTGGTTCTCGTTGCGGTACTGGACTTCGCGAACCAGCCGCCACAAGGACTCGACCGCGGTGGGGACCGTGGTTTCGGGGATCGACAGCCGGGGGGTCAGCCGGCCGAGCCCGACCCAGTGCAGGACGTCGGTGACGATGGTGTTGAGATTCACCGCGTCGGACTGGCGTCCCTCGGTGGGCAGGTCCTCGCCGGTCAGCGAAACGGTGACGACGGCCTGTCGGGGGCCGACGATGCCGTTGCTCTCCAGCAGTCCGTGTACGTGTGCCGGGTTTCCGGCCTGGTCGTCCACGGTGACGGTGAAGGTGTCGGTGGTCGCGGTGGTGCCGGCGTCGGGCGTGTAGGTGAACTCTCCGTCGGGACCCACTGTCACGGTGCCGTGTCCGGGCCCGCTGACGACGATGTAGGTCAGGTTGGTGTCGTCGTAGTCCACGGCGTTGAGGTTTCCGGTGATGGTTCCGTCGGGTCCCGGACCGGAGACGGTCGGCGCCACGGTCGGGCGCTGATTGTTGTACGTGTACTGCGAATCTCGGACCAGCTGCCACAGTGCCTGAACCAGCAGCGGGACCGGGGTGGGCGCGATCGGAAGGTCCGCGGCCAGCGGGCCCAGCCCGACCCAGTGCAGTACGTCGGTGACGATGCTGCGGGCGTTGATCGCTTCCTGCTGCCGGGCGCCGTCCACCGAAGAATTCGATTCCGAAACAGAAACGACCTGAACGGCTTCCGGTGATGCTGAACTCCGAGCCGGTGAGACCGCGACTTCAGTTGCGGCCTGCTCGATCGTGTCGGACAGCGCTGACTCGTCTACTGCCTCTTCGATTGACACGGCGGCGGCGGAATATCCGCTGTCGGACTCGCCGGCATCGGGCTGTGTGCTGTCGTCGCCCGAGTACTCCGAGTTGTCGGTCGATCCGCTCGCCGCCTCCTCGATGACCGGCTCGTCATCGATGACGTCGTCGACGTCACCGGTCTCCTCGACCTCATCCCCGCTGTCGAGGTCACCTTCGAGCTCTTCGTCCAGGTCCTCGTCGAGTTCGTCGTCGAGTTCGTCGTCGATGTCGCTGTCGAGGTCATCGTCGTCGACGTCTGCCTCCGAATCCTCGCCTGCCGCGTCGCCGGGCTCGTCGGCGGACTCGGAAGCAGCGGTGTCGATGTCCTGCTCGGTGTCGGCACCGGAGTCGGAACCTTCGCTCGTCGTCCCCGAATCCGATTGACTCGACGATGATCCGGATGCGGAGTCGGAGTCGGTCGATGCGGCGGCCACACCGCTGCCGGTGGCGATCGCCGCGCCGAGACCGAAAACCACCGTGCCCACCCGCAGCCACCGCGCATAGGACTCGTAGTCCAGGCCGGTACCACCGTGGCGCCACGGGTTGGGTGAGTTGTCTGTATGCCTGCGCTGAGTGGACATGGCCATTCCCCGATTTCGACGCAACGACAGCCCGACCGCTGAACGCGCGAATAGCCGTCAGCGAGCCGAAGTGAGCAGAGAAGGAGCGCCACAGCAAATCAACAATCAGCTCTCAATGACAGACGATGATACTGAGGGCCAGTTCGAAATGCGGTGACGCGAACAAAGTAGCACGGCTTTTTAACGCCGCCAACATTTATTGAGATTTCGCTCGGCGCCGCTCCGAGACGCCCCGACTCCGTCACTGCGATGACTCTGAACTGGAAGTATCGTGGCGACCTCGCCGCTGCGGGGAAACCCGACCCGACAGCGCCACTCGCCGGGAATCTGCCACCCGTCGTCGGACTGGCAACATTAGATTAGTAAATCTCAGTTTTCGATTTCGTTGCGCACGGGAAAACACTTGGAGAAAGAGCAAATGTCTCGTCGACCCGCGGGTCGGTCAGCGCAATTCGAGGTGCGGTGCGAGTTCGTCGGACAGTAACGCCAGGATTGGTGAGCAGCCGTTGTCGATCTTGACGTCGGCGAGGTCGTCTCCGCGGGTGCGTCCGCGGTTGATGATGGCCACCGGCTTGCCCGCCGCCGCGGCATGCCGGACGAAGCGGTAGCCCGAATACACCGTCAGGGACGACCCCGCCACCAGCAGCGCATCGGCGCCGTCGACCAAGGAATACGCCTGTTCGACAAGAACTTTCGGCACACTTTCACCGAAGTAGACGATGTCGGGTTTGAGCATTCCGGCGCATGCCGGGCAGTCGATGACCCGGAAGTCGGCCGTGTCGGAGACCACCGCGTCGGCGTCCGGGGC
>JAXHTL010000230.1:0-7094 GCA_034190095.1 Actinomycetota bacterium | reverse complement strand
CTGGCCGGCAACCCTCCAACCGCGGTGGGGTGCCCCGGGTGATGAACCAGGTTGAGTAGCCACAACCGGCTACGCGGCAAGCGCGGGTCCGCCGTGAACGGGCCCCCTGAGTAGACAGGGATACCTGATGGCGAGGTCACCGATGCACTGTTGCCTCTAGCGCAGCGCACCGAGCACACCTCACCGATCAGGGCCCGTCTGGAGGAGAACCGAAACCAATGAGCGGCGAACACCCAGCCAGCGACGACGCGACCACCCGCTGGTCGTTCGAAACCAAGCAGATCCACGCGGGGCAGACCCCCGACGCCGCGACGCACGCGCGGGCACTGCCGATCTACCAGACCACCAGCTACGCGTTCGACAGCACCGATCACGCCGCGGCGCTGTTCGGCCTGGCCGAACCGGGCAACATCTACACCCGGATCATGAACCCCACCACCGACGTCGTGGAGCAGCGCATCGCCGCGCTCGAGGGCGGTGTGGCGGCGCTGTTCCTGGCCTCGGGTCAGGCCGCGGAGACGTTCGCGATCCTCAACATCGCCAACGCCGGTGACCACATCGTGTCCAGCCCGCGCCTCTACGGTGGCACCTACAACCTGTTCCACTACTCGCTGCCCAAGCTCGGGATCGACGTGACGTTCGTGGACGATCCCGACGATCCGGAGTCGTGGCGCGCCGCGGCGGGACCCAACACCAAGGCGTTCTTCGGCGAAACGATCTCCAACCCGCAGATCGACATCCTCGACATCCCCCGCGTCGCGGCGGTGGCCCACGACATCGGCGTACCGCTGATCGTCGACAACACCATCGCGACGCCCTACCTGATCCAGCCGCTGAGCCACGGCGCCGACATCGTCGTGCACTCGGCGACGAAGTATCTGGGCGGGCACGGCACGGCCATCGCCGGGGTGATCGTCGACGGCGGCACCTTCGACTGGACCAACGGGCGCTTCCCCGGGTTCACCACACCCGACCCGAGCTACCACGGCGTCGTGTTCGCCGAACTGGGCCCGCCGGCGTACGCACTCAAAGCCCGGGTCCAGCTGCTGCGCGACTTGGGTTCGGCCGCATCGCCTTTCAACGCGTTCCTGATCGCCCAGGGCCTCGAGACACTGAGCCTGCGCCTGGAGCGCCATGTGGCCAACGCCCAGCGGGTCGCCGAGTACCTCGCCGGGCACCCGGACGTCATCTCGGTCAACTACGCCGGGCTGCCCACCTCACCCTGGTACGAGCTGGGACAGCGGCTCGCGCCGCGGGGAACCGGGGCGGTGCTGGCGTTCGAGCTGGCGGGCGGGATCGAGGCCGGCAAGGCGTTCGTCAACGCACTGACCCTGCACAGCCACGTCGCCAACATCGGCGACGTGCGCTCCCTGGTGATCCATCCGGCCTCCACCACCCATCAGCAGCTCTCGCCCGAGGAGCAGCTCGCCTCCGGTGTGACACCCGGCCTGGTCCGGCTGGCGGTCGGCATCGAAGGGATCGACGACATCCTTGCCGACCTCGAGCACGGCTTCGCCGCCGCCGCAGCCATCCGAACATCCGCCGGCGCTGCCGATCCGCAGACGCTGGCGTCGTTCTGAGGATGGTGACGTGACTATCGTGGACGTGGTTCGAGAGTGCGTGGCGCTGCCGCCCGAGGGTGAGATCGGTGTCATCGAGATCGGCTCGGTCGCCTTGGAGAACGGCGAGGTCATCGACGACGTGTCGATCGCGGTGCAGCGCTGGGGCGAGTTGTCCCCGGACCGCGACAACGTGGTGATGGTGCTGCACGCGCTGACCGGCGACTCGCACATCACCGGCCCCGCCGGGCCCGACCACCCGACCCCGGGCTGGTGGGACGGCGTGGCCGGACCGGGCGCTCCGATCGACACCGACCGGTGGTGCGCCATCTCGACCAACGTGCTCGGCGGCTGCCGCGGCTCCACCGGGCCGGGGTCACCGGCCCCCGACGGGAAGCCCTGGGGCTCGCGGTTCCCCGCCGTGTCGATCCGCGATCAGGTGACCGCAGACCTCGCCGTGCTCGACCGTCTCGGGATCAGCGAGGTCGCAGCGGTGATCGGCGGCTCCATGGGCGGCGCCCGCGCGCTGGAATGGATGATCGCCGATCCCGACAACGTCCGCGCGGGCCTGGTGCTCGCCGTCGGGGCCCGGGCGACGGCCGACCAGATCGGCACCCAGAGCAGCCAGGTGGCGGCCATCAGGTCCGACCCGGACTGGTGCGGCGGCGACTACTACGGCACCGGCCGCAGTCCCGAGCTGGGCATGCGGATCGCGCGGCAGTTCGCCCATCTGACCTACCGGGGCGAATCCGAGCTCGACGACCGGTTCGGCAACGACCCGCAGGACGGCGAGGACCCGGGCGCCGGCGGCCGCTACTCGGTGCAGAGCTACCTGGAGTACCAGGGCCGCAAGCTGGTCTCGCGGTTCGACGCGGGCACCTATGTGACCCTGACCGACGCACTGTCCAGCCACGACGTCGGCCGCGGCCGCGGCGGGATCGAAGCCGCGTTACGCGGCTGCCGGGTGCCGGCGGTCGTCGGCGGTATCACCTCCGACCGGCTCTACCCGCTGCGCCTGCAGGCCGAACTGGCCGAACTGCTCCCCCGGTGCGACGGCCTCGACGTCGTGGACTCGAAGTACGGCCACGACGGTTTCCTGCTGGAAACCGACGCGGTCGGCAAGCTGATCCGCCGGACGCTGGACCTCGCCAGCCGGTGAGCGACACCGCGAGGGCGCGTTCACTGTCCTTCGGCGCCGAAGCCGCCGCCTACGAGCGGGGCCGCCCGTCCTACCCGCCCGAGGCCATCGACTGGTTGCTGCCCGACGGCGACGGCACCGACCGGCGCACTCCCCTCGACGTGCTCGACCTGGGTGCCGGCACCGGCAAGCTGACCACGCGGCTGGTCGAGCGGGGCCTGGCGGTGGTCGCCGTGGACCCGGTCCCGGAGATGCTCGAGCTGCTCAGCGGCTCACTGCCCGACACCCCGGCGCTGCTGGGAACGGCCGAGGACATTCCGCTGCCCGACGACAGCGTCGATGCGGTGCTGGTGGCGCAGGCCTGGCACTGGTTCGATCCCGAGCGCGCAGTGCGGGAGGTGGCGCGCGTCCTGCGGCCCGGGGGACGGCTGGGGCTGGTGTGGAACAACCGTGACGAACGTCTCGGCTGGGTCAAGGAGCTGGGCCGCATCATCGGTCACGAGGTCGATCCCTTCAGCCAGATGGTCGACCTGCCCAGCCCGTTCGCCGAGGTCGCCCGCCATCAGGTGGAGTGGACCAGCTACCTGACCCCGCAGGCGCTGATCGACCTGGTCGCCTCGCGCAGCTACTGCATCACCTCGCCGGAGAACGTGCGGGCCCGCACCCTCGACCAGGTCCGCGATCTGCTGGCTACCCGCCCCGCCCTGTCCAGCACCGACGGTCTGGCTCTTCCGTACGTGACCGTGTGCGTCCGAGCCACGCTGCCCTGATCCTCCGATGTAACAATTCGGAAACATTACGCTCACAGGTTTTTCACGCTGATTACTGAGCGTTTGCCCAGCTGAGGACGACGAGGCCGGGGCCGCACCACCTCCGCTGGGGGGCAACGCAACTTGAAGTCGGCGCGTCACCTCGCATACGTTCGATTGGCCGATGATTTGAAACTCTCCAAACGAAACGTGTTCGGTGGTGACAGCTAACTAGTTATGGAATCGGTCAACCCTGCGCTGAAAGATCTTTCCGGTAAGAACCCCGCGGACGGGCAACAGCGGCCCGACAATACGGAGCGTCATCTGCGCCGCCCGGAGGCGGCCGACGCCCTCGCGGTGCACCGGCTTGTTGCTGACAGCGGTGTTCTCGACCTGAACTCCACGTATGCCTACCTTCTGCTGTCGACGGACTTTGCCGACACGTCGATCATCGGAGAGCGAAACGGACGTGTATGTGGGTTCGTCGGTGGGTATCACCCTCCACAGCGACCAGATGTGCTGTTCGTCTGGCAGGTCGTGGTCGCCGCCTCCGAGCAGGGCACCGGCATGGGCGGAGCCATGCTCGACGCCCTCGTGCACCGGGTCCGAAGCGAACGCAACGGGCACCCGATCACGGTGGAGGCGACGGTCGCGCCGAGTAACGCTTCTTCGCGCGCACTGTTCGGCGGGCTCGCCCGCCGGCACGGTGTGCCGATGAGCGAGCACGAACGCTTCCTGGCCGCCGATCTCGACCCCGACGGCGCACACGAGGACGAACCCGTCCTGCGCATCGGACCGATCACGGCCCCACTGAGCACCGAAGACAACTAGTGAACAACTGCGCGAAGTCGAACGAAAGGATGTCATGACCATCACTGCGGAGTCGACCACCAATTCTGAATCCACCCTGCCCGACGAGTACACGACCATCGAGTCGGAGGTACGCAGCTACTGCCGCGGCTGGCCGACGGTGATGGACACCGCCCAGGGCTCCTGGGTCACCGACACCAACGGCCGCCGGTTCCTCGACTTCTTCGCCGGCGCGGGCGCCCTGAACTACGGGCACAACAACCCTGCCCTCAAGAAGGCGCTGATCGAGTACCTGTCCTCGGACAAGATCGTGCACTCGCTGGACATGGCCACCGTGGCCAAGTCGGAGTTCCTCAACACGTTCTCCGAGACGATCCTGCAGCCGCGCAAGCTGGACTACAAGGTCCAGTTCCCCGGCCCGACCGGCGCCAACGCCGTCGAGTCGGCGCTCAAGCTGGCCCGCAAGGTCACCGGACGTGAGTCCATCATCAACTTCACCAACGCTTTCCACGGCATGACGCTGGGCGCGCTGTCGGTCACCGGCAACTCGATGAAGCGTGCCGGTGCGGGCATTCCGCTGGTGCACGCCACCCCGATGCCCTACGACAACTACTTCGACGGGGTCACCGAGGACTTCCACTGGTTCGAGCGGGTGCTCGACGACTCCGGCGGCGGGCTCAACCGCCCGGCCGCGGTGATCGTGGAGACCGTGCAGGGTGAGGGCGGCGTCAACGTCGCCCGCGTCGAGTGGCTGCAGGCGCTGGAGCAGCTGTGCCGAAAGCGCGACATCCTGCTGATCGTCGACGACGTCCAGATGGGCTGCGGGCGCACCGGACCGTTCTTCAGCTTCGAAGAGGCCGGTATCACCCCCGACATCGTCACGCTGTCGAAGTCGATCAGCGGGTACGGCCTGCCGATGGCGCTGACGCTGTTCCGCCGCGACCTCGACGTGTGGACCCCCGGTGAGCACAACGGAACCTTCCGTGGCCACAATCCGGCGTTCGTCACCGCCACCAAGGCGCTGCAAACCTACTGGCGCGACGATGCTTTCGCGAACGAGACGCTGACCAAGGGCGCGCTGGTGCGTGAGCACCTGGAGAAGATGGCCGCCAATCGGGACGGCATCAGCGCCCGGGGACGCGGTATGGTGCAGGGGCTGAAATTCGAGGATGCCGACCTGGCCGGCGCGGTCTGCAAGGAGGCGTTCGCGCGGGGTCTGCTCGCCGAGACCAGCGGCCCGGCCGACGAGGTCGTCAAGCTGCTGCCGCCGCTGACCACCAGCGAGGCCGATCTGACCTCCGGCCTCGAGGTGCTCGACGAGTCCATCTCCGCCGCTCTCGGCTGAGCGACATCGACAACCGAGGAGTGACAACCCATGATCGTGCGCACCACTGAGGAGATCACCGGCACCGAGCGTGACGTCTCCGACGGCACCTGGAGGTCCAAGCGGATCGTGCTGGCCGACGACGCGGTCGGATTCTCGTTCCACGAGACGACGATCCAGGCCGGTTCGGTCAACGAGTTCCACTACCAGTACCACGTGGAGGCCGTCTGGCTCGTCGAGGGCTCCGGAACGCTGACCAACCTGGAGACCGGTGAGGAGCATCCGCTGAAGGCCGGCTCGATGTATCTGCTGAACGGGCATGAACGCCATCGCATCCGGTGTGACGAGCAGATGCGTATGCTGTGTGTGTTCAATCCGCCGGTGACCGGCCGCGAGGTCCACGACGAGACAGGGGCCTACCCGCCACCCGCCCAAATCGCTTGACTACCTAAGTAACTAAGTATCCATATGAGCAAACGCACTGACGACAACTACCCGACCCGACTCGACCACGCGATCCCGCCGATCCCGCGCATCGAACCCGGCGTGTGGGGAACTCCGAGTCAGGGCCCACTCGACGAGACGGCGCTGGACGGCTTCGCCGACTCCGGGTATCTCATCCGTCCCCGCACCGTCGGCCCGGACTGGCTGCCTCCGCTGACCATGGAGCTCAACCGGCTCGGTGCCGAACTCGACGACGACGATCCGCGGGTGATCCGCGAGCCCAGCGGCAGCATCCGCTCGGTGTTCGAGCCGCACCTGCTCAGCGATCTGATCGCCGAGGTGGTCGGCCTGGACACGGTGCTCCCGGTGGCACGTCAGCTGCTCGGCAGTGACGTCTACATCCACCAGGCCCGGATCAACCTGATGCCGGGCTTCACCGGCACCGGGTTCTACTGGCACTCGGACTTCGAGACCTGGCACGCCGAGGACGGCATGCCGGCCATCCGCGCCGTGTCGTGCTCGATCGCGCTGACCGACAACTATCCGTTCAACGGCTCGCTGATGGTGATGCCGGGCTCACACCAGACGTTCTATCCGTGCGTCGGGGCGACCCCGGATGACCACCACACGGCGTCACTGGTGTCTCAGCAGATCGGGACCCCCGATCAGAACACCTTGATCAAGGCCTGCGACGAACGCGGTATCGATCAGTTCACCGGGCCGGCAGGCTCGGCGCTGTGGTTCGACGCCAACCTGCTGCACGGTTCGGGGTCGAACATCACCCCGTACCCGCGGTCGAACGTGTTCCTGGTCTTCAACTCGGTGGACAACGGGCTCGTCGAGCCGTTCGCCGCGGCCCGGCCGCGGCCGAGCTTCCTGGCTGCCCGCGACATCGTTCCCGCCGGCACCGTCTGATCGACTCTGGAGTCTGAGCGACCCCGGAGTCTGACTGACCCCCGAGGCTAGGCGGCCCGCTGCCGCAACGCGGTGCGCAGGCCGCGGCGCCGGCCCTGCGTCGGCGCCGTCTCGGACAGGTCGGTGAATCGGCGTTCGGAGTTGGTCTCCGGCGC
>JAXHTL010000023.1:15133-42030 GCA_034190095.1 Actinomycetota bacterium | reverse complement strand
ACCTCGACCTCGTGACCGTCACCCTTGCCGTCGAAGTCGATGACGCTGGGCTGGATCGGGGTCTTGGTGCGGTTGATGTGCTTGACGAAATCGGTCAGCCCGCCGGGGTAGTGGAACACCCGGTGCTTGACCTTTTGCGGGCCGGCGGACTCGGCGGCCTTCTCCTCGGCCGACTTCGGCGCTTCGGCGGTGCCGCTGACGACCTCTTCGACGACCTCTTCGGCGGCCACCCGCTCATCGGTCAGCTCGATGGTCAGCCCCTTGTTGAGGAAGGCCATCTCCTGCAGCCGGCGCGAGATCGTCTCGAAGTCGTAGTTGGTGGTCTCGAAGACATCGGGATCGGCCCAGAACCGGATCGTCGTACCGGTCTTCTTGGTCTTCTCGCCCTGCTTGAGCGTCCCGGGCACCGACCTGTCGTAGGTCTGGAACCACTCGTAGCCATCGGTGAGGATGTCGGCCTCGAGCCGGGTGGACAGGGCGTTGACCACCGACACACCGACACCGTGCAGACCACCGGACACCTGGTAGGCGCCCTCTTCGAACTTGCCGCCGGCGTGCAGCACCGTCATCACCACGTCGACGGTCGGGATGCCGGTCGAATGCATGCCCACCGGAATCCCGCGCCCGTCATCGGTGACCTGGACGCCGCCGTCCTCGAGAATGCGGACGTCGACGCGGCTGGCGAAACCGGCCATCGCCTCGTCCACCGCGTTGTCGACCACCTCCCAGATCAGGTGGTGCAGGCCGCGCTCCCCGGTCGAGCCGATGTACATGCCCGGGCGTTTGCGTACGGCCTCGAGGCCTTCGAGGACCTTGATCGAGTCGGCACCATACTGGCTCGGAGCATTCTTCTTCTGGGCAGCCACGTTGGACGCGTCTCCTTGGTGTTTCGCAGGGGGTACCTGCTGAGCGGGCGATACCGCTCGCGGGTCTCGGGACAGTCTACCGTCACCGACCGTCAAGACCGATTCTGTGGCGGCGTTTCTACAGTCCTGATCGCGCCGTGCGCGGAATTTCTCGAATCGAGATAGGTCTTGACGCTTTGGAAACTGCCCTGCAGCGTCCTGGTGGCTCTGAGCCAATCCGCGCCGGCGGTCATCCGTAGGTGTCTCGGGGCCCCCGGCCGCGCACGCTGTAGCGGCCCTTCTGCCAGGACGGACCCACCGGACCCGTGATCTTCAGCGAGGTCACCACACCGTCTCCGACCGCGGCCGCGATCTTGGCGAGCAGCTGGGATTGCACCATCCGCAACTGGGTGGCCCACGCCGTCGACTCGGCCGAGACGGTGAGCACGCCGTCGTGCAGCGAGGTGGGGGAGGCGTGCTCGGCGATCTGCTCGCCGACCACCGCGCGCCACCGACCGAACACCGCGCCCTGAGCCACCCGGTTCGACCAGCCGCGGCTGCGCGCCAGGTCGTCGGTGGCCGCACCGAACAACTGGGGGTCGCGCCCGTCAGCGCCCGGCCCGGACCAACGGCGCCGCCCACCGCCGGCTACCCGCCGCCGCGGTGGTGGCGAGTGCCGGCCCCGGCCGACGTTCTTGCCCTGCTGTCGGGCGACACCGCGCGCCTCCTCCAGCGTCCGGCGCACCAGGTCCATCCCGGCCAGGTCCGCCAGATGGGCCGGCGGCTGCGGGGCCGCGTCGTCGGGTGGGTCCTCCCGGTCTTCCGGCATCACCGCACCTCCGATATCCGACCGGTGTCGTCGTCCCGCATGGTGATCTCGATGCGCCGGGCATCCCAGTCGCCGGGCACATCCTCATGCACCGCGGCCGTGATCAGGACCTGCTCGGCCGAGGCCGCCACCTGGGCCAGAGCCTTACGGCGTGCGGTGTCCAGTTCGGCGAACACATCGTCGAGCAACAGCACCGGATCACTGCCCTCGGTCCGCAACAGCTCATAGGCCGCCAGCCGCAGCGCCAGCGCCATCGACCAGGACTCCCCGTGGCTGGCAAAACCTTTGGCGATCTGGTCACCGAGCCGCAACTCGAGATCGTCGCGATGCGGACCGACCAGACAGACCCCGCGGTCGAGTTCGGCGTCGCGGCGCCGGCTCAGCGCATCGAGCAACGCCGCTTCGTACACCTCGACGTCGGTGTTACCCACCGCGGCCTCGGCCTCGACGACCTCGACACGGCTGCGGTAGCGCACCGAGGCGGGCCGCGACGACGGAGCCAGGAGCTGATAGGCCTTCTCCACCTCCGGAGCCAGCTCGTTGAGCAGATCGACACGGGCCGCGATCAACTGGGCACCGTGGCCGGCCAGGTGACCGTCCCATACATCGAGGGTGTCCAGGACGCTGCGGTCACCCCGATACCGGGCTCCGGCCGCGGTCTTGAGCAGCGCGGTGCGCTGGCGAACCACCTTGTCGTAGTCGGCGCGAACCCCGGCGATGCGCGGGCGCCGGGTGGTGGCCAACTCGTCGAGATAGCGTCGGCGCTCGGCCGGATCCCCCCGCACCAAGGCCAGATCCTCCGGAGCGAACAGCACCGCCCGCAGCACCCCGAGGATCTCGCGCGCCGAGCGCACCGGGGATCGGTTCAGCCTGGCCTTGTTCGCCCGCCCCGAGGTGATGTCGAGGTCCACCGCGAGTTCCCGGCCCTCGTTGACGACGATGCTCGACACCACGGCACGCTCGGCGCCCGCGCGGATCAGCGGTGCGTCGCTGGCCACCCGATGCGAGTTCAGGGTCGCTGAATACCACAGGGCTTCAACGAGATTCGTCTTACCGAAGCCATTGGGTCCGACGAAGACGGTGCGCCCGGGCTCCAGCTCGAGCTCGACTCGCGGCCATGACCGGAAATCGGTCAGAGCGAGGTGGCGGACATACACCGGCGGTCTCGATCGATTGCTGCGGTCAGCCGGACTCGCTGATCCGGTGGACGGCATGACCGCCGAACTGGTTGCGCAGCGCGGCGACCGCCTTCATCGTCGGCGAGTCGTCCTGACGCGACAGGAACCGGGCGAACAACGAGGCCGCGATTCCCGGTACCGGAACCCGCAGCCGGATCGCCTCCTCGACAGTCCAGCGGCCTTCACCGGAATCCTCTGTGTAGCCGGTGATTTCGTCGAGGCCGGGGTCCTCCTTGAGCGCCTTGGCCAGCAGCTGCTGCAGCCAGGAGCGCACCACGGTGCCATTGGACCAGGCTTGATAGACCGCCTGCGGGTTCTTCACCATGTCTTCGGCGGCCAGCATCTCGTAGCCCTCCGCATACGCGGTCATCAGGGCGTACTCGACACCGTTGTGCACCATCTTGGCGAAGTGGCCGGCACCGACCGGGCCGACGTGGACGAAACCGTCCTCGCGGGGTCCGGGCGGGCGCAGCGTGTCGAAGATCGGCATCGCGCGCTCGACGTCGGCGTCCGAACCGCCCACCATCAGGCCGTACCCTTCGGTCAACCCCCACACACCACCGGAGACACCGGCATCGACGAACGCGATTCCCTTGTTCGCCAACAGTTGCGCGTGGGGCACGTCGGCCGTGTACCGGGAGTTGCCGCCGTCGATGACGAGATCGCCCTTACCCAACACGCCGGACAACGCGACGATGGTCTCGTCGGTCACCGTTCCCGACGGGACCATGACCCAGACGACCCGCGGTGAGGGCAGCTGCTCGGCCAGCTCGGCCAACGAGGCGACATCGGAGACTTCCGGCCGGGGGTCGTAGCCGATCACCTCATGTCCGCCGTCGCGCAACCGCGCGCGCATGTTGAAGCCCATCTTGCCCAGGCCGACGAGACCCAGCTGCATGTGAACGCCCCTTCTCGTGCGATAAGGCCGGTCAGCCGGGTAGGCGAACCGGCATCAACAGATAGACATAGTCGGTCTGCGCCGCCGGAAAAGGTCCACTGCCGGCGGCGCCGTCCCCATCATCGCCCGCCGGGCGCAACACCGCTGGCCGACTCGGAGTGGTGAATCCGAATGTCACCCGATCCGCGTGCAACGAGCCCAGGCCGTCGGTCAGGTATGTCGGGTTGAACGCGATGGTCAGCGGATCCCCGGCGAACTCGACCGGCAGATCCTCCTCGGCACGCCCCACATCGTCGGCGCCGGCCGACAGTCGCAGCACGTCGTCGCCGAACTCCATCCGGACCTGCGCCCCACGGTCGGCGACCAGCGCGACGCGCTTGATCGCCTCGGTCAGCTCGGCGACCCCCAGGGTCGCTACGGCGGTGTGCTCGGTCGGAAGCAGCTGGCGGAACTTGGGGAACTCGGCGTCGAGCAGCCGGGTGGTGCTGCGCTTACCGTCGCTGCGGATGCCCAACAAGCCTTCCTTGCCCACCGAAGGCCCGGACCCGAGCGACAGATGCACCTCGGTGCCGTCGGCCCCGGCCTTGGCGGCTTCGGCCAGCGTCTTGGCCGGAACCAACACCGCCGCCTCGACCCCGGCGGCGTCGGTGGACCAGGTCAGTTCCCGGACCGCGAGCCGGAACCGGTCGGTCGCCGCCAAAACCACCTTCTCGCCGGAGATCTCGACCCGGATTCCGGTCAGCATCGGCAACGTGTCGTCACGGCCCGCCGCCACCGCCACCTGCCCGATCGCCTCGGCGAACAACTCGGCGGACACGACGCCCGTCTCGTCGGGCAGGGTCGGCAGGGTCGGATAGTCCTCCACCGCCATCGTCGGCAGCGAGAACCGCGCACTTCCGCAGCTCAACGCCACCCTGGTGCCCTCGACGCTGACATCGACGGGTTTGGCCGGCAGCGAGCGCACGATATCCGACAGCAACCGGCCGGATACCAAAACACTTCCCGGAGAAGCGATTTCAGCGGAAATCTGCACCTCGGCGGAGACCTCGTAGTCGAATCCCGAGATCGTCAGGCCCTCATCGGAGCCGGTCAGCAGGACCCCGGCCAGTACCGGCACGGTGGGCCGGGACGGCAGATTGCGGGCTACCCAGGCGACGGCGTCGGCGAAGTCCTCGCGGGCCAGTCGAAACTTCAAATCCGTGAGACCAGCCGTTGTCGTCGCCACGTTCATAGCGTCCCTTCGATGCACACCCCGATAAAGCCTCAATCAGCGGTTTCGCGGCCTTGGCCACCTGCGCTGCCTGCGCAGGCGGTGCGGCGACCGCAACGGCTGTCGATGAACCACCGTAGAGCTTCGCGCCCCAACTTGAAAGCTAATCGATCGGGCCGACAGCTCCGAGCTCGAGCACGACGGCGCAGCTGTGACGTCGAGGTTTCCCCAACGCGCTTCTTCTAAGAGAAATTGATGGAGAGATATGAGTATCAGTAATAGGGGTTGTGCATTCTGGGGACAACGGCACGTCGGTGCTGGCCAGCGGGCATCGGCGGCTGTGAGTCCGGTGTGGATAGTCCTGCCCGGGCTGGGAACGGCCTGGGGATGACAGAGCGGTTGTGGACCGGCGGGGCGGGTGATCCGCCGATTGACCTCAGGTAGTCCACATCCCGGTGCACAGGAAATTCTGTGACTGGCGGGACAGCGGTGACAGAAGTTTTTCTGCAATTTTCCGCGGGCGGCGGGCACGGAAGGACCCGCAGCGTCAGGAGAACACGACGGGGGAGGGTGTCGGGTCGAGCGACGGCACGGGCCGGCAGGGCAGAACGCTCAGCGCTTGGCGCGCTGGCGGATGCGGGTGGTGAGTTCTTTCACGTGATCGAAGACCTCACGGCGCTCGGCCATTTCGGCCCGGATCTTCTTCTCGGCATACATCACCGTGGTGTGGTCACGGCCGAAGGCCTGACCGATCTTGGGCAGCGAGAGATCGGTGAGTTCGCGACACAGGTACATCGCGATCTGGCGGGACTGGGCGAGCGCGCGGGTCTTGCCGGGGCCCCGGAGTTCGTCGACGCTGGTTTCGAAGTACTCCGCGGTGGCGGCCATGATCGCGGCGGTACTGATCTGCATCGTGGTGGGATCGGAGATGAGATCGCGCAGCACGATCTCGGCCAGAGATTTGTCGATCGGCGTCTTGTTCAGCGACGCGAACGCGGTGACCCTGATGAGGGCGCCTTCGAGTTCGCGGATGTTGCGCTCGATCCGGCTGGCGATCAGCTCCAGCACGTCGCCGGGAACGTCGAGCCGGTCCATCTGAGCCTTCTTGCGCAGGATGGCGATTCGGGTCTCGAGCTCAGGAGGCTGGACGTCGGTGATCAGACCCCACTCGAAGCGCGTGCGCAATCGGTCCTCGAGGGTGGCCAGCTGCTTGGGTGGCCGGTCGGAGGAGATGACGATCTGCTTGTTGGCGTTGTGCAGGGTGTTGAAGGTGTGGAAGAACTCCTCCTGGATGCCGTCCTTGCCCTCGATGAACTGGATGTCGTCGACGAGGAGCACGTCGATGTCGCGGTAGGTGCGCTTGAACGAGGCGCGGCGGTCATCGCGCAACGAGTTGATGAAGTCGTTGGTGAATTCCTCGGTGGAGACGTACTTGACCCGCATTCCGGGGAACAGGCGTTGCGCGTAGTTGCCGGCGGCGTGCAGCAGGTGGGTCTTGCCCAGTCCGGACTCGCCCCAGATGAACAACGGGTTGTACGCGCGCGCGGGTGCTTCGGCGATGGCCAGCGACGCGGCATGGGCGAAGCGGTTGGACGCGCCGATGACGAAGGTGTCGAAGGTGTAGCGGCGGTTGAGGGTGACGCCGGTGGCGTCGTCACTGACCGAGGTGGCGGCCCGGTTGGCGAAGTAGGACGGCCAGTTCTCTTCGGCGCTGGCGCGCGCGGCGAGGTCGTCGTCGACGTCGTCGTCGAGTGCGGTGCCGTCGAGCGGTGCGCCGTCGGCCTCCAGGGCGTCGAGGCCGGGCCCGGATCGGCCGTTGTGATCCTCGCCGTCGTCACTCGGCGGATCGGCGATGCGCACACCCAACTCGACCCGCTGGCCGAGTTGGCGGCTCAACGCCGCGACGATGGGTTCGCGCAGGTGCCGCTCGATCTCGTTCTGCACGAATGGGGTGGGCACCGACAGCAGGGCAAACCCCTCGGTGATGACCAACGGCTGGACGAGTTTGAGCCACGCTCGCTGTTGCGGGGTGAGGACGGTACCGGCGACCCCGTCGGAGCCGTTGAGTTCGGTGACGACGTTGTTCCAAATGGTGACGAACGGGGGATCGGGGTCAGCGCTCACAGACACCTACCCCCTCGAGGTCGACCTGTGGTCGACCTGACGAACGAGGACGAACTGTCCACAAAGTTATCCACAGACTGTGGAAAGAGGACGTTCGTCTTCGTTGTGTTGTCTACCGGCGAAGACGCCGCGGGCCGGAGCGCGTCACGATGCTTCATTCAGTGGGCTCGCGGCGGAGCGGGCGTCCTCGCTTCGTTGTCGTGCGCCGGTCCACCGTGGAATCGGCATTGCCAGAAGCTAACAGTTTTCTCTCCGGGTGCCAACAGTTCTACAACATTGCCGGGGACCGGGATCGGCATCGATATCGCCACTGGCTCAATCGTTCCAGAAGAACGTGACAGGTGGTGATGATGTGGTGGCGGTGACAGCGGATTCCGGCGGTTCAGCCGGGCTGGGGGCCGCTGATCGGGGTCGTCTGCGCAGGTTTGACCCAGCGAATTGTCGTCAGTACCCTCGAACAGTCGCCCGCACGTGGCGATACGGCTGCGACCCGGCGGTATCGGGTACCGCGCCGGCAAGACTGTAGTGAACGACGAGCTTACCAACGGCCGTCCGCGTCACGCCTGGCATGACCATCATGCGGGCACCGGCGCAGCGGCCAGATCCAACAAGGAGTGACTGCCGTGGCCAAGGGCAAGCGGACCTTCCAGCCCAACAACCGTCGCCGGGCGCGGGTGCATGGGTTCCGGCTGCGGATGCGTACCCGCGCCGGCCGTGCCATCGTGTCGGACCGGCGCCGCAAAGGCCGTCGTTCTCTGACTGCGTGATCCGATCCAAGGTCTGACGCGGTGCTTCCGGCTCGGTACCGGATGACGCGGTCGGCCGAGTTCGGTGCCACAGTGAGTCAAGGGACGCGGGCTGCTCAGCCCGACCTCATCGTGTACACGCTGCGTTCTGACGAAACCGGTGACCCCGGACCGAGGATCGGCTTGGTCGTCTCCAAAGCGGTGGGCAATGCGGTGCAGCGGCATCGCGTCTCCCGGCAGCTGCGCCACGTGGCGCGCGCGGTGCTCGACGATCTGGATTACCGGGATCGGGTGGTGATCCGGGCGCTGCCCGGCAGTCGCACCGCTGTGTCGCACCGGCTCGAGCAGGAGCTGCGCGCTGCGCTCGCACGTATCCGGGTCCGGTCCGGAGCGGCCACGTGACGACACGGTCGATTCCGGTGCGCATGCTCGTCTACGTGATCGAGCTGTACCGGCACACGATCTCGCCGCTGCGCCTGCCGACATGCCGGTTCACTCCCACCTGTAGTCAATATGCCGTGGACGCGCTGACCGAGTACGGCGTGATCCGCGGCGGTTGGCTGGCCGTGGTCCGGCTGCTCAAATGTGGGCCATGGCATGACGGGGGCTGGGATCCGATTCCGGATCGCGCCGACCGTGACAGTTCCAGCGACGCGACCGCGCACCGCGGATGCGGCGTCGCCGACCACCGGGCCAGCCCGGAACAGCAACGGAAGAGTCAGCCGCGTGTTTAATTTCTTCAGTCTGGACATCATCTACTACCCGGTGTCGGCGATCATGCTGTTCTGGTACAAGGTGTTCGCCTTCGTACTGGGGCCCACCAACTTCTTCGCCTGGGCGCTGTCGGTGATGTTCCTGGTGTTCACGCTGCGCGCGATCCTCTACAAACCCTTCGTCCGCCAGATCCGCACCACCCGGCAGATGCAGGAACTGCAGCCCCAGATCAAGGCGCTGCAGAAGAAGTACGGCAAGGACCGTCAGCGGATGGCGCTGGAGATGCAGAAGCTGCAGCGCGAACACGGATTCAATCCGATCCTCGGATGCCTGCCGATGCTAGCGCAGATCCCGGTCTTCCTCGGTCTGTATCACGTGCTGCGCTCCTTCAACCGCACCGGCGGCATCGGGTTCGGCCACCTGAACCTCACCGTCGAGGAAAACGCTCAGCTGGCCAACTACTTCTTCAGCGCCGAAGACGTGCGGCACTTCCTGGACGCGAACCTGTTCGGGGCGCCGCTCGGTGCGTACATGACCCAGACGGCGGGCCTGGAGGCGTTCACCGAATTCAGCCGGGCCGCGGTGATCGGGGTGGGCGTGCCCATCATGATCGCCGCGGGTATCGCGACCTACTTCAACAGCCGGGCATCGGTCGCCCGGCAGAGCCCGGAAGCCGCGGCCAACCCGCAGACCGCGCTCATGAACAAGCTCGCCCTCTACGTCTTCCCGTTGGGTGTCGTGGTCGGCGGCCCGTTCCTGCCTCTGGCGATCATCCTGTACTGGTTCGCCAACAACATCTGGACCTTCGGTCAGCAGCACTACGTGTTCGGCAAGATCGAAAAGGAAGAAGAGCAGAAGAAGCAGGAGGCCATCGAGCGGCGTGCGGCCAACGCACCGGCACCCGGGGTGAAGCCCGGCCGCAAGAAGAAGGCCGAGGCCGGTGCTGTGTCGGAGACCCAGGATGTCGACGGAGCGGAGTCGGACACGGGTGCCGAGACCGATGCCGCGGACGACGGGGCGAAGAGTCCGGCGAAGCCGACGTCTCCGACCAATGCCAACGGTGCCGCGAAGTCGCCGAGCCAGAACGGCGCGGCGAGCCGCACTCCCAAACCCGGCGCTCGCCCGAAGAAACGGAAACGTTGATCCGCCGGCGAGCGCGAACAAGAAAGAGGTACGCATGACCAAGTTCGAAACCGCAGACACCGCCGAGGCTGCCACGGAGAGCGCCGAGAGCGACCAGATCGAGGACGGGGCTGCGACGGGTAACGGGGGAGAGATGGAAGACAGGCTCGTCGCCGAGGGCGAGATCGCCGGCGACTATCTCGAGGAGCTGTTGGACCTGCTGGACTTCGACGGGGACATCGATCTCGATGTCGAGGGCGACCGCGCGGTGGTGAGCATCGACGGTGGATCCGATCTGAGCAAGCTGGTCGGCCGGAAGGGCGAGGTGCTCGACGCGTTGCAGGAGCTGACCCGGTTGGCCGTGCACCAGAAGACCGGTGAGCGCAGCCGGCTGATGCTCGACATTGCGCAGTGGCGCCGCCGCCGCCGTGACGAGCTGGCGGCGTTGGGGGACAAGGTCGCGCACCGGGTGCTGGAGACAGGCGAGCGCGAGGAGCTGGCGCCGATGACGCCGTTCGAACGCAAGATCGTGCACGACGCGGTGGCTGCCGTGTCGGGGGTGCACAGCGAGAGCGAGGGCGTCGAGCCGTCCCGCCGCGTCGTGGTCCTTGTCGACTGAGCACCGAGTTACATCGATGTAGTTCCGCGTCCGCGCGCATGGCGGGAGGATGTTTCACGTGAAACATGCGGAGGTGCCACCCCCACCAGCCGCGGTCGACTCGGTGTTCGGCGCTGCCGCTCCGGCGGCGGTGCGCTACGCCGAGATCCTGGCGGGTGCCGGTGTGGAGCGGGGGCTGCTGGGCCCGCGCGAGGTAGGCCGACTGTGGGATCGGCACGTGCTGAACAGCGCTGTGGTCGCCGAGTTGCTGCAGAGCGGGGAGCGCGTCGGAGATATCGGTAGTGGGGCTGGCCTACCCGGGATACCGTTGGCACTGGCCCGGCCCGACGTCCACATGACGCTCATCGAGCCGCTGCTGCGCCGGAGCGACTTCCTGCGCGAGGTGATCGATGAGCTCGGTATCGAGTGCACGGTCATCCGTGGCCGCGCCGAGGATCGAGCGGTCCGCGATGAGGTGGGGGAGTTGGATGTCGTGGTGTCGCGTGCGGTGGCCTCGTTGGACAAGCTGACCCGGTGGAGCGCGCCGTTGCTCCGGGTGGGCGGCAGGATGCTGGCCATCAAGGGCGAGCGCGCCGATACCGAGGTGCGCGAGCACCGACGGTCCCTCACGGCGCTCGGCATGACCGAGGTGAAGGTGGAGAGATGTGGCGCGCAATACGTGGACCCGCCCGCAACGGTGGTCGTAGGGTTCCGGAACATGCCGCGAAGCAAGCAGGCGACGTCGGGAAGGAGACCCGGGTGATGTCGGTCCCCGGAGAGTCGGAAGCAGTGTCCTCCGATGTTTCACGTGAAACGTGGGACAGTCAGGACGTGGACACCCCGATTGGCGCCGAGGCTGAGCGCGCGGTCCGGATGATGCACGCCGCCCAGGGGCAGCTGCCCCGGCCGGCGCGGCAGCGGGTGTTCACGATCGCCAACCAGAAGGGCGGCGTCGGGAAGACGACCACGGCGGTGAACATCGCGTCGGCACTCGCGCTCCAGGGAATGCGCGTCCTCGTCATCGACCTGGACCCACAGGGCAATGCCAGCACGGCGCTGGGCATCGAACACCGCCCGGGCACCCCGTCCTCCTACGAGGTGCTGATCGGTGACATCTCGGTCGAGGAGGCGCTGCAGCCGAGCCCGCACAGCGAACGGCTCTTCTGCATCCCGGCGACCATCGACCTGGCCGGCGCCGAGATCGAATTGGTCAGCATGGTGGCCCGCGAAGGCCGGTTGCGGACCGCGCTGGCCGAACTCGAACAGCACGACTTCGACTACGTCTTCATCGACTGCCCGCCGTCGCTGGGTCTGCTCACCATCAACGCGTTGGTGGCAGCCCCGGAGGTGCTGATCCCGATCCAGTGCGAGTACTACGCACTGGAGGGCGTGGGCCAGCTGCTCCGCAACATCGAGATGGTCAAGGCGCACCTGAACCCGGCGCTGGACGTCACCACGGTGGTGCTCACCATGTACGACGGCCGCACCAAGCTCGCCGATCAGGTGGCGATGGACGTGCGCGCCCACTTCGGGGACAAGGTCCTGCAGACCGTGATCCCGCGCAGCGTGAAGGTCTCCGAGGCGCCGGGTTACGGAATGACGATCATCGACTACGACCCCGGGTCACGGGGCGCGATGAGCTACCTGGACGCCAGCCGAGAGCTGGCCACCCGCGGGGTGGGAGAACAGGCGCGATGACCCGAGCCGGCGCCCGGGTGGGCGGGACGAGAAGAGGTATTCGATGAACAATCCGGCGGCACGTAAGCGCAGCGGCCTCGGCCGCGGCCTGGCCTCGCTGATCCCGACGGGTCCGGCCGACGACAGTGACCCGTCCACCTTCGGGCCGCGGATGGGGTCGGCGGCCGCCGACGTCGTGCTCGGTGGTCCGACTCCGGCGCCGGCCCCCGCGCCGGAGGAGACGAACCCCGCCGGCGCGGTGTACCGCGAGATCGACCCGGCACAGATCGAGCCCAACCCGCGCCAGCCGCGTCAGTCCTTCGACGAAGAGGCGCTGGCCGAGCTGGTCCACTCCATCCGCGAGTTCGGACTGATGCAGCCCATCGTCGTCCGCGCCGTCCCGGCGCCCGACGATGCACCCGCGGCGCCCCGCTATCAGCTGGTGATGGGGGAGCGGCGTTGGCGGGCCGCCCAGGAGGCCGGCATCGCGACGATCCCGGCGATTGTCCGGGAGACCACCGATGACAGCATGCTGCGCGACGCACTGCTGGAGAACATCCACCGGGTTCAGCTGAATCCGCTGGAAGAGGCTGCGGCCTATCAACAGCTGCTCGACGAGTTCGAGGTCACCCACGATGAACTGGCCGCGCGGATCGGACGGTCGCGTCCGCTGATCACCAACATGATCCGGCTGCTGCGGCTGCCCATCGCGGTGCAGCGGCGGGTGGCCGCCGGCGTCCTCTCGGCGGGGCACGCGCGAGCGCTGCTGTCGCTGGAGGGTGGTCCGGAGGTCCAGGAGGAGCTCGCGGCACGGATCGTCGCCGAGGGCCTGTCGGTGCGGGCGACAGAGGAGGCGGTGACGCTCGCCAACCGGGAGGGCAATGCAGCGCCTCCGGCTCCGCGGCGCAAGCCGATCCAGATGCCCGGACTCCAGGATGTGGCCGAGCAGCTGTCCTCGGCGTTCGACACCCGGGTCACCGTGAGCCTGGGCAAGCGCAAGGGCAAGATCGTCGTGGAGTTCGGCTCGGTGGACGATCTGCAACGGATTGTCGAGCTGATGAACACGTCGAACCAGTGACCGACCACCCGGGCGAATTACGTCACTGTGACACACAACGGCGCGATTGCCACCCAAATGCGGTGTCGGTCGGCAATCATGCTGTGGCCCAACAGAATTCATCAGGAATTCGACATGGGCAGACAATTGCAGGGCACGGCGGGCTGAGGTTGGACCCGCCTTCTATCCTGTAGAGGCAGCCGACCACACCGGTGCGGCGACCGAGATCCAGGAGTGTTGTGGCCGCTCGTATCACGCCTCTTCGGCTCGAAGCATTCGAGCAGCTGCCGAAGCACGCACGACAGTGTGTGTACTGGGAGGTCGACCCGGTGACCGTGGGCGGTGAAGCGCAGCTGTCGGACCCCGAGTTCGAAAAGGAAGCGTGGCTGTCGATGGTCATGCTGGAGTGGGGGTCGTGCGGACAGTTGGCGGTGGAGTGCACCGACGAACTGGCCTCCGATGAGTTCGTCGTCGACACCGGGGACGAACCGTGCCTGGGCTACGTGTTCTACGCGCCGCCGCGCTCCGTGCCGCGGGCGGGCAGGTTTCCGACCGGTCCGGTCAGTGCCGACGCGGTATTGCTCACCTCGCTCGGCATCGAAGCCGGGCAGGCCGTGCCGGACCTGTCGCGCTCGTTGATCTCGGCGGTGGTCGCCGATCTGGTGCGGCGCGGCGTGCGGGCACTCGAGGCATTCGGGCGCACGGCGGAGGTCGCCGCGCTGGCGGAGAGCGACACGCTACCCAGTGATGTGCAACCCGTCGTGGAAGCGCTGGGGGACTGCTCGGTGGAACAGTGCGTCCTCGACAGCGAGGTGCTGCTCGACGCCGGGTTCGTGGTGGTCTCGCACCACACCTACTTCCCGCGGCTCCGGCTCGAACTGGAACAGGGCCTGGGCTGGAAGGCCGGGGTGGAGGCTGCGCTGGAACGGCTGTTGCAGAGTGCGCAGCTCCAGACGGTCGGCTCCGGGGTCGGCTCCTGCGACTAGCCTGTTGCCGACCGTGTGGTCGTCAGCCGCGGCGGGCCTGCTCGACCGACAGCTCGTGGGCGAGCAGTTCGGCGAACGTGAAAGTGCCGGTGGGCCGGTCGTTCTTGCCCAACAGGTACAGCCGCTTGACCGCGGCGAGAATGCCCTCGGCGATCGAATCGCGCGAGACGGTGGACACCAGGGTGGCCCGGTCGCCGGGGTTGGTCACATAGCCGACGTCGACCTGGACGGTCGGCATCCGGGTCAGCCGGAGCAGGTCCCAGGTGCGGCCGTGCACGCGACAGTCCCGTAAACCGGTGCGCGCCACGACTTCCCGCTGGATGAAGTCAGCCAGGTTGCGGCCGATGGTGGACACCGAACCGTGCGAGTTACCGAAGTGGAACGATGCCACTCCGTTGGCGGCCGGACTGGCCTGGGTCGCGCAGCGCAGGCTGATCATCAGATCGGCGCCCACGGTGTTGGCCGTGCCGGCGCGCTCGGCATCGGTGGGAGTCCCGGCGGCCGGGCGGGACAGGAACGTCTCCATGCCGATCGCCGTCATGCGGCCTTCGAGCCGACTTGCCAAGTCCCACAGGATGTCCGCCTCGCTGATCGGACCGGCGGGACCGTTCATGATCAGGCCGTGGTCGTCGCCGCCGCGGCCCGGATCGATGATGATGCGCTTGCCGGAAAGACGCGGGCCCGAACTGCGCACCAACTCTTCCTCGCGGATGGCGTGCGGCGACCCACCGGTGACCCGGGAACCCAGAAAGTACAAGGAGCGCAACGTTTCCGGACCACAGATCCCATCCGGATAGAGTCCGTACTCGCGCTGGTAGGAACTCAGCGCGTTGTGCGTCTGCAACCCGAAATGACCGTCGACGAGTCCGGTGTAGAAGCCGAGATCCTGCAGCCGGGCCTGCAGAGTGGCCACGTCGTCGCCGTACATCGGGGCGCCGAACTGGTGGTTGAGGGTGCGTGCCCCCAGCCGGTAGGAGGCCTCCTTGAGCGCCCGGTAGGTGGCCTCACCGACGATGCCGTCCACCAGCAGGCCGCGGTGCTGCTGAAACGCGCGCACGGCGTGGTCGAGCTCGCCGTCGAACACGTCGACGGCGACGTGACGTCCGGTGGTGAGGTCGTCGTCGGGATTGTCGATCATGCCCAAGGCCGCCAGCGCGGCTCTGATCTCGGTGACCGCACCCCCGCGGTCACCGCGACGCAGACTCGACATAGCCGCCATTGTCGCAGAACTCCGCGTCAATCCGAAAACGCCAGGCGGGTTTTCACCGTCGTCGGGTACCCCCGCCGACCGGCATCAGACCAGATCAGCGAGCTCGCGCAGCAGGGCAGCCTTACCTTTGGCGCCGACGATGCGCTTCACCGGCTGACCATCCTTGAACAGGATCATCGTCGGAATCGACACCACCTGGAAGTCGCGGGCGGTGGCGGGATTCTCGTCCACGTCCAGTTTGGCGACGGTCAGCGCACCGGTCTTCTCCGAGGCGATCTCCTCGAGCACCGGAGCGACCATCTTGCAGGGCCCGCACCAGGTCGCCCAGAAGTCGACCAGCACCGGGGTGCTGGCGGACAGGACGTCCTGGGCGAACGAATCGTCGGTCACCGCAACGGTCGCACTCTCGGTGTCGGAATCGCTCATTGCTGTGCTCCAATCAGATCGCTGCCGTCTGCGGTGGTGGGAGTCGGGGGAGCGGTGGGGGTGTCCTCGTGATCGGCCAGCCAGCGCTCGGCGTCGATGGAGGCCGAGCAGCCGGTGCCGGCAGCGGTGATGGCCTGCCGGTAGGTGTGATCGACCAGGTCGCCGGCGGCGAACACCCCGTCGACGGAGGTATAGGTGGTGCGGCCGCGGGTCTTGACGTAACCCTCGTCGTCCAGGTCCACCTGTCCGCGGACCAGCTCGGAGCGCGGGTCGTGACCGATGGCGACGAACACGCCGGTCACGGCGAGCTCGGACTCCTCGCCGGAGACCGTGTCGCGCAGCCGGATGCCGGTGACCTTGGAGTCACCCTCGATCGAGGTCACCGCCGTGTTGGTCATGATGGTGATCTTGTCGTTGGCCTTGGCGCGTTCCAGCATGATCTTCGAGGCCCGGAACTCGTCGCGCCGGTGGATCAGCGTCACACTGCGCGCGAAGCGGGTCAGGAAGGTGGCCTCCTCCATCGCGGAGTCACCGCCGCCGACGACGGCGATGTCCTGGTCGCGGAAGAAGAAGCCGTCACAGGTCGCGCAGGTGCTCACCCCCATGCCGAGCAGCGTGTCCTCACCGGGGACGCCGAGGTGCCGGGCCGCCGCGCCCATGGCCAGAATCACCGAACGCGCCTGATGCGTCTCGTCGCCGACGGTGACGGTCTTCACCGGCCCGGTCAGGTCGACGGCATCGACGTCCTCCATCCGCAGGTCGGCGCCGAACCGCAGCGCCTGCTCGCGCATCTGGTCCATCAGCTCGGGACCGGTGATGCCGTCCTTGAAGCCGGGGTAGTTCTCCACCTCGGTGGTGGTCATCAACGCACCGCCGAACTGGGTGCCTTCGAACACCAGCGGGTTGAGCTGGGCGCGCGCGGCGTACACGGCGGCGGTGTAGCCGGCCGGACCGGAACCGATGACGATGACGTCATGGATGGTGGGTGAGGAGGTCATGCGAGCCTTTCTGCCTGCGGCACGGGTTCTAACAACAGGGTATGCCCGGCTGTTCCCGCAGACCCGCCCAGTGCGGGTGTCGGTGCGTTCATCCCCGGTCAAGGCGGGTTCGGGCGAGCAGGCCGGTGTGCGCGGCACTGCAGCCCGGCTCGACGAGGACGGCGGTGGCGCGCTGCGGCGTCTCGGCGGGCAGCACCAGCACCACCGCGGGCCGTCCCCCCAGGTCCAGCGGCCGTGCACCGAGCACGTCCTGGTTCGGGGGGTGACCCAGACCGGTCAGGCAGGATGCCAGCCGCTGGGCGTCGGCCAGCGGCCCGAGATCGGGGTCGGCGGTCAGCAGCGCGCGCAGCTCGGCCTCCGGTAGCGGGAAGTCGCGTTGTCCGGCTTCCGGCGCGGTGATCTGCGATGCGGTGGGGCCGGCCGGGAACATCGGGCCGGGATCGTGGGCCAGGGCCACCGCGCCGACCACGACCGCCGCGGCGGCGGCCACCAGCCCGACGAGGACGGCGATCCGCTGGTTGCGGGTCAGGGCGGGCCGGGTGAGGGCATGGCCGGCGTGGCCGCTGGCGCCGGCCGGCGCCTCGCGCAGGGCGGCGGAGACGCGGGCGGTGACCTCGGCGGGGACCTCGGGCGCCGAGCCGGGGTCGGCGCCGAGCCGGGCCAGGTCAGCGCGTACCGCGTCGAGGCGGGCGAGGATGCGCGCTGCTTCGGGGTCGGAGCGGGCCCGCCGCCGCACCCGGGCGGCGGTCGCGTCATCGAGCAGCCCGGCCTGCAGGTCGGCGAGGAGCTCGGGGGTGAGCTCGGGCGTCTCCGGGTCGGGGTCGCGGCCCGCACCGTCGTCCATCGCTGCCCCCGCCGGTCGTCGTCCCCAGTAGACGCTTCGAGGCTAACCGACCGGATTCAGTCCGCCGCGGTACCTGCGGTCAGGCCCTCCAGCATGGCGGCGAGCTTGCTGCGGGCCCGCGAACAGCGGCTCTTGACGGTGCCCTCGGGCACGCCGAGCATCTGGGCCGTTTCGGCGACCGAGTAGCCCTGCATGTCGACGGCCACCACGGCGGCCCGCTGCTCGACGGGCAGACCCATGAGCGCACGTTCGACGACGATCGCGGTGTCCACCCGGCCGGTCGGATCCGTGCCGCCGCACAGCTGTTCGTCGAGCTGCTGGTGGGAGTGAATCCGGTTGCGCCGCAGCCGGGTCAGGCAGGCATTGACGACGATGCGGTGCAGCCAGCTGCTGACCGCCGAGTCGTGCCGGAACCGGTGGGCGGCGCGGTGGGCGGCCAGCAGGGCGTCCTGCAGCGCGTCGGCTGCGTCGTCCGGGTCGCGACTGGTCAGCCGCGCCAGCCGGTAGAGATGACGGTGGTGGCGGTGGAAGAGCTCTTCGAATGCGTAGCGGTCGCCGCCGATGTGCGCGGCGAGCAACTCCGCGTCGGTGCGCAGCTGTCCCGGGCGTTCGGCACCCTCCCCGCAGTTCCTCACAGCCGAACAGTAAACGGCGCGGCGGGGGGTGGCGGACACCAGTTTTCGGACGGTCCGCCCCACCTGCGCGGATGTCTGGCGGGCGGTTGGGGACAGCGGGTCAGGACGCGGCGCGCAGCGTGATCTCGGCGATGTCGGAGCGGCTCTCGCCGTCGACCTGGCCCAGCGTGGTGATCCAGACCAGCACATAGGAGGTGGGCTCGGCGTCCTCGACCGCGATGGTGTTCGAGCCGGGCCGCAGCGGGACCGGTTCGGTCAGCGCCGTGGTGTCCTCCAGCGATGCCGGGGTGGCGCTCGACGCCGACCGGATCTGCACCGAGGTCCCGGTGCTGTTGAGGTCGATCCCGACCGAGCCGATCGTCGTCGGTTGCCGCAGCCGCAGGATCAGCCCGAGCCCGTTCTTGAAGTTCGGGAACGGCACCGGGTCGCTGTAGGTGTCGGTGGGCCACACCGTGGTGGTGTCGCCGTCGATCGCGAGTTCGGCGAGGTCGGGTGCGTCGGCCTCGCCGCCGGGGGAGAACACGGTCGCCGACACCGGTTCGACGAGCTGACCGGGGGCGGTGGTGGCCGAATCGTCGGCCTCGGCGGAGGTGGTGGGAGCGTTGAGGCCGAGTTCGTCGCCGCCGAGACCGCCGCCGACGTCGCCGAAGATGCTGCTGAGCACCGTCCCCAACAGCACCACCACCAGGATGACGACCGCGGCTCCGACGCTCAGCCCGATGATCAGGCCCTTGCGGCGGCGCGCCTGGGCGTCGGGGTCGGGCTCGGGCTCGGAGGTGTCGGCGGGCTCCGGGGTCGCCTCGACCGGAACGATGTGATCGGTGCGATCGGCCACCGCGGTGGCCTGTTGGAGCAGGTTGAGCAGTGTCCCGGCGCTGCGGATGGCACCGCCGTCCTGAACGGCGCGTACCGCGGCGGCCGAGATCTGGAACGGGATGTCGCGGTCGACCGTCTTGGGTTCGACCGGCTGGCCGGCCGAGTCGCGGTCAGCCGGGGCCACCCCGCTGGGCTCGCCGGTCTCGCGCAGCGGCCAGCGGTTGACCAGCAGCGCATACAGGGCAGCGCCGATGCCGCGGATGTCGTCCTCGGGGGTGGCATCGGGCAGGGTCGCGGGAAACGCCAGCGCGACGTCACCGTCGATGCTGACCCGGATACGGCTGGGGTGGTCCACCGACAGGGCGACGCCCTGGCGGTGCGCGACGTCGGCCGCTGCCGCCAGGGACTGCACCGCCCGGGCCCCGCCGATCGGGGACGGCGCGGTGTCGGCCACCTCGGCCAGTGAGCCCCCGCGGATCCACTCCGAGACGACCAGCCCGCCGGAGCCGCTCCGGGCGACGTCGAGCACCCGCGCCACGCCGGGCATGTCGACGCGGCCGAGACGCTGGGTGCGGGTCAGGATCTCCTGCACCTGATGGTCGGGCATCCTGCCGTCGGGGTCGACGAACGTCAGGGCCACCTGACGGTCCAGCGCGGTGTCGAGTGCCTGCCAGAACTTCAGGTTCGGCGGGCCGCCGTGCGAGACCAGCAACCGGTACCGGCCCCCGGCGATGGTGGCGCCGGGGATGAGATGGACGTCCTCGGCGGCGAGTGCGGTCTCGATGGGTGGTTCGCGCGGTGATTCGAACGCCAGCGGTTCACGGGACGGGTCGCCGCCGTAGTCGCCGGGCGGGCGGCGGCGAGCCTCGGCGGCAGGGGCCTGTTCGGTCGGTGTCTCGGGGACGTCGGGCTGGAAGTCGTCGGCCGCCGGGGAACCGTTTGCGGGTTTGTCACTCACCGCGGATCCTCTCCCCCTCCAGTCATCGGCGACCTCGGCCGACTGTTCGCGCTGCGCCGAGCGGGCCGGGGTACCTCGGCGCGGCGGCGAATTCCTGTGATCAGGGTACGTGAGTGCACGCTGAGGTTGGGCATTGACGGACGGTATGGCCTGCGGGTCGCGGTTCCCTCGGCGGGAACCGAAGCGGCGGCGCAGCAGCGCGACAACGGCGAGCGCCTCGGGTACCCGGGCCGCGAGCAGCACCCCGACGATCACCGGGACCATGACCGCACCGAGGCCGGCCAGCCTCAGCAGTGACCCCGCACCGCCCCAGCGCTCGGTCAGCTCCTCGAGCCCGAGCAGCTGGTCGATCACGTGCGCCAGCAGCCCGGCGGCCAGCGAGGCGGTGATGGTCACCAGGATGGTGCGGATGACGTCGCGGCGGATCAACTGGCCGTCCGGCGGGTCCAGCCGGGCGCGCAGCAGGAAGTAGCCGACCGTGGCGCCGGCCAGGAAGCCCAGACCGTTGGCCAGGCCCAGGTAGCCGGCCACCAGATCCGGGTCGTCGGTCAGGTGTGGCGCGGCCAGCGAGGCCGCGATCTTCACGGTGGTGATGACGATGATCAGCACGATCGGCGTCCACGGCTCCTCGCGGGCGTAGAACACCCGCAGCTGCAGCAGCACCATCGCGTAGGGGATGAGGGTGAATGCCGACAGCGTGATGGCCATGCCCAGGTAGCCGGCATCGACCGAGCCGAAGTTGCCGTAGGCGAACAGCGCGGTGCCGATCGCCGGGCCGCCGACGGTCATGATCGCCACGATCGGGATCAGCGTGACCATCGTCAGCCGGGTCGCCAGCGACAGGTCGGCGAGCACCGCGGGCCCGTCGTCGGCCGCGGCGTTGCGCGACAGCCGCGGCATCACCACCGTCAGCACGGTGACCCCGATGATGCCGAACGGCAGCATCAGCACCAGCCAGGTGTAGTTGTAGATGGCCGGCCCGGAAGCGGCTGCACCGCTGGCGATCTGGTTGCCGACGATCAGCCCGACCTGGCTGATGAGCACGTAGAGCACCATGGCCAGCGCCATCATCCCGAACCGCTTGAGCCGGTCGTCGATGCCCCACAGCGGGCGCAGGCTGACCTTCTGGCGGCGGATCGCGACGAACAGCACCGCGCTCTGCGCGACCACACCGAGGGTGGTTCCGATGCCCAGGACCAGCAGCTTCGCATTGCCCATCTCGACCGGATCGATCGAGAGTTCGCCGGGCACGAGGACGTAGAGCACCAGCGTCAGGATCGCCACGACGTTGTTGACCACCGGCGCCCAGGCCGGCGGCCCGAACACGTTGCGGGTGTTCAGGATCGCCATGAACACCGACGACAGCCCGTAGAAGATGATCTGCGGCAGCAGCAGGTAGGCGAACGCGGTGGTCAGCGGACGGTTGACCAACGGGTCGGAGCCCAGCATCAGATCCACCAGCAGCGGGGCGGCCAGCGTCGAGATCACGGTCACCACCAGCAGCAGGGTGGTGGCCAGGGTGAGCAGGCGCCGCACGAAAGCCGTTCCGCCGTCGGGGTCGTCGCGTTCGGCGCGGGCGAGCACCGGCACGAAGATGGCGGTGAAGGTGGCTTCCAGCACCAGTGCGGCGATCAGGTTGGGCAGCTGGTTGGCCACCGTGAAGGCACTCGAGAGCGCCGCGCCCAGGATGGCGGCCAGCAGCACGATGCGGGCGAAGCCGGTCAGCCGCGACACCAGGGTCGCGACCGCCATTCCCCACGAGCGCGAGACGACGGCGGAGTCGGTCAGTTCGGGGCGGGTGCGGGAGGTGGGCTCACTCACCGGGGCCGCCGGCTGCTGTCGGGGCGCGCCGGTGTTCCGGCCCCTCGGGCCGGGCGCGGCCGCCGGCCCTGTCCTCGGAGTCCTCCCAGGCGAGGGCCACCTCGATCGGGTCGGGCCGGGTCGGGTCGGCCTCCAGGTCGGCGGGGTCGGGTTGACCGCGGAACCGGTGCCACAGCCGTCGGCCCACCAGCAGGAACAGCACCGCACCGCCCGACAGCGTGATGATGAACAGCACCTTGCCGTAGGCGTTGGAATGCACCGACAGGCGCACCGGCTGGCCCAGGGGGAGGCCGTCGGCGGTGCGCAGCGCCACGTCGACGGCGACGCGCTGGGTGAAGTGCACCTCGATCGGCACCTTCAGCGGAAGGAAGCCGGGCGGCAGCACGATCTCACCCATGTCGGTGACCGTCATGCCGGGCGGGGCGTCGATGTCCAGGCGCACCCGGATGGGCACCGGCAGGTCGTTGCGCAGCGCCAGCGGCAGCGGGCTGCGTTCGGTGGCCAGCGTGTAGGAGCCGCCCGGGTTGACGATCGTGACGGCGTTGAAGAGATCCTCGACGGTGCGCCCGACGGTGGTGAGCCGTTGTTGGGCCAGCCCGTTGCGGGCATCCGGGGGCACCGACAGGCTCAGCGCGCGCAGCAGGTCCTCACGCAGCGGGGCGGTGTAGCCGTAGCCGGTCAGCCCGGTGCGCTGGTCGGTGCTCAGCGCCCCGGTCAGGCCCCAGAGCCTGCTGGTCACCGCGGCGATGCCGGAGACCACCCCGTCGTCGAAGCGACCCCGCGGATTGCCCTGCGGGCCCTGCGGGAGCGGCGTCAGCCCGGGCACCGCGGCGGCGTCGGCGATCACCGTGGGCAGCGGGCGGGCCACCGCGAGTCCGGCGCGGATACTGCTGGCCACCGCGGTCAGGATCGACTGGGCGTCCTGCGGGCTCAGATTCCACATCAGCGGCGGCATCAGGATCTGTTCGCGCGGGGTGAGATCCGGATCGAGGCTGCGCCACAGTACCGAGGCCAGCGCGTTCTGCCGGCGGGCGACCGCGGAATCCTGTTTGAGCGGGATGTCCAGCGACGGTTCCAGGTAGGTGGGGGTCTCCGGGCTGCGCCCGGCGCCGGCCAGTGCAGCCCCGACCGCGGGGTCGAACAGCGCCGCGGCCACACCGGGGGTGTAGCGCACCGGCGCGATGTCGGCCGTCGCCGGAGCATCGCCGACCGCGTCCCCGGGGCCCGCCAGCGGGGCGGCGCCGATCGCCACGGTCTGTCCCTGCCCGGCCACGTCGGAGAGCAGCTGCACCGCCGGCGCGGTGATCGGTCCGTCACCGACCAGGGTGGCTCCGCGGACGGCGGTGGTGCCCAGGATCTGATCCACGATGCCGACCGCGCCGTCCGTCGCGATCGCCGACAGCCCCGGGTCGCCGACCCGGCGCAGGGCATCCAGGTCGGCTTGGGCGTACACGGTGGGGGCGACGCAGATGCGTTGAGCCAGTGTCGTGAGCCGGCTGAGCCAGTCGGTGGCCGCCTGCTGTCCCGCACCGGGATGGGTCGGGGTGCGAGGTCCGGCGTCGGCGGCGTCGTTGACGACGTAGCCGCCGGTCATCGCGTTGACCGTGACGAGCAGGTCGGGATCGACCGCCAGGCACAGCGCACGGGTGACTTCCCCGCTGGGGTCGACTTCCAGGCTGGTGGCGAACTCCACCGCCGAGAGCATCGTGTCGAGCCGGCCGCCCGGGGCCAGCGAGGTGGCCAGTTCGTCGTCGATCAGCCGGACCGGGGCGGTGCCGCCGGGCTGGCCGGCGGCCAGCCGCGGCCGGTCGGCCAGCGGCCAGAACATGGTCAGCCCGACCGGGCGGGTGGTGTCCGGGGGAACGGCGGACTCCAGGGTGTCGGAGGCCGTGCTGTCCGAGCCCTCGTCGGGCGGCACACCCATGACGGGCAGCAGGAAACGGGCGTCGTCCAGCCGTGCGGGTGCCCCGTAGTCGGGGGTGCCGTTGACGTTGACCATCACCGGATAGACCCCGGGCTCCTCGATGGCCATCGAGGAGTAGGTGGCCGAGCGCACCGGCGCGGCCAGCCGGAACGGCACTTCCTGCCCCCGGGCCATCTCGGGTGCCACGGTGATGAAGTCCGACACCGGCTGGTACTGGGCGACCTCGCCGGTCAGGTCGGTGCGCAGTTCGGTGGAGGAGGTGACGGCGTCCGCGTGCTCGAGGCGCACCACGACATCGCGCACCGGGCGGTCGCCGACGTTGCGCACCGTGCCGGTGACCGTCACCAGCGGATCGCTGGTGGTGGTCATCACCTCGGGGGTGACGCTGGCGATGTCCAGGCGCAGGAACTGGGCGGCCCCGGGCTGGGCGTGCGAGGGCAGCGCCCAGGTGGGTGCGACGGCGAACAGGAGCGCCACGACCGCGGCGGCCACGCGCAGCCAGACTCTGGCCCGCTGTGTCACGGTCCTTGTCCGCAGCCGTTCGCCCGCCGGCCGGGTTGGGGTTGGGCGGCGGGGTCGGGCCGGTGCTTGCGGGTGTGGGAGTGGGTCTGTCCGCGCCGGCGCGGTGCGGAGCGGGGCAACGGCGGCAGCGCGTCCGGCCCCTCGGAGTGCAGGGTGTCGATCAGCTCGTCGGCGACCGCGGCCAGCCGGCGTTCGTCGGCATAGGCCAGCTTCGACGGCAGCTCATGCAGCGGGACCCAGGCCACCTCGGTGACCTCGACGTCTTCGTCGCACAGCTCGCCGTCGAGAAATCTCATCAGGTAATGGTGCACGGTCTTGTGCACCCGGCGTCCCTCGGTGACGAACCAGTAGTCGATGCTGCCCAGCGCGGCCAGCACGCTGCCCTGGATTCCGGTCTCCTCGGCGACTTCGCGGATCGCGGTCTGCTCGGCCGTCTCGCCCATCTCGATGTGACCCTTGGGCAGTGACCACAGCATCCGGCCGCGGCGGTCGACGCGCCCGATCAGGGCGGCGACCTGCCGGTCCTTGGGCCCGTCGATACCGTCGATCACCAGGCCGCCGGCGGACGTCTCGTGCACGGTGCGCAGCCGGTCCGGGGCTCGCCGTGGCCGGGCCTTCTTCGGTTTGGGTGACGGGCTGGATTGCTCCCCGGCGGGGCGGGCCCCGTTCTGCTGGGTGGCGCCGGCTGGGGCCTGGTCACCCGCCTGAGGTGGACCTGCCGCGCGTCGGCCGCGACGCCGCCCCCGGCGCCGTCGTGGTTTTGGCTGCTCGCCGTCCGACACCCAAGCGATAGTAGCTGGCATGTTCGGCGCCCCTCGCCGCACTCGCCGGTCGGTGATACGGCTGTGACCAGTAGGCTCACCGGACGTGCAGGACCCTAGGCGAGAAAGCGCAGCCGGCGACACCGATGTGGAGCTGCTGGCTGCTGCGCAGGTGTCGCTGAACCGCCACGCCGACGTGCTGCGCGGGCTGGGCCGGTTGTTCGCCGAGCACGGCCACGAGCTGTATCTGGTCGGCGGAAGTGTGCGCGACGCGTTGCTCGGCCGCCTCGGTGCGGATCTGGACTTCACCACCGACGCCCGGCCCGAGCAGATGCAGCGGATGTTGCGCGGCTGGGCCGACGCGCTGTGGGACACCGGTATCGAGTTCGGGACCATCGGCGTGGGCAAGGGTGGGGATCGGCTGGAACTGACCACCTTCCGGGCCGACAGCTACGACCAGGTGTCGCGCAATCCGCAGGTGCGCTTCGGCGACGAGCTGGCCGACGATCTGGTGCGCCGGGACTTCACCGTCAACGCCATGGCGGTGCGCATCACCGCCGACGGTCCGGGGGAGTTCCTCGATCCGCTGGGCGGGCTGGCGGCGCTGCGTGCCGGCGTGCTGGACACCCCGTCGGCTCCGGAGGTGTCTTTCGGCGACGACCCGCTGCGGATGCTGCGCGCCGCGCGGTTCGTCGCGCAGCTGGGTTTCGCGGTGGCCCCGCGGGTGCGTGCGGCACTCGAGCAGATGGCGCCGCAGCTGGGCCGCATCACCGTCGAACGGGTGGCCGCCGAACTGGACAAGCTGCTGCTGGGCGCCGACCCGGTGGCCGGCATCGACCTGATGGTCGAGACCGGCCTGGGGGAGGTGGTGCTGCCCGAGATCGGGGCCATGCGGATGGCCATCGACGAACACCACCAGCACAAGGACGTCTACCAGCACTCGCTGACGGTGTTGCGGCAGGCGATCGACCTGGAGGGGGCCGACGGTCCGGATCTGGTGCTGCGGTGGGCGGCGCTGCTGCACGACATCGGCAAGCCGGCCACCCGCCGCCACGAACCCGACGGCGGGGTGAGCTTCCACCACCACGAGGTGGTCGGGGCGAAGATGACCCGTAAACGCATGCGGGCGCTGAAGTACTCCAAGCAGATGGTCGACGACGTCTCGCAGCTGGTGTACCTGCATCTGCGGTTCCACGGCTACGGCGACGGGCGGTGGACCGATTCGGCGGTGCGCCGCTACGTCACCGACGCCGGCCCGCTGCTGAGCCGGCTGCACAAGCTGGTGCGGGCGGACTGCACCACCCGCAACAAGCGCCGGGCGGCCCGGCTGCAGGCCAGCTACGACGATCTGGAGCGCCGGATCGAGGAGTTGGCCGCCAAGGAGGATCTGGCCCGGGTGCGGCCCGACCTCGACGGCAACGAGATCATGAGGATCCTGGGCATCCCGGCCGGCCCGCAGGTGGGTCAGGCCTGGAATCACCTCAAGGAGCTGCGGCTCGACCGTGGCCCGCTCGATCACGACGAGGCGGTGGCCGAATTGGTGAAGTGGTGGAACGAGCGGGGTTCGACCGGCGTCTGATCAGGTATGGAGTACTGCCTGGGTGACCCGGACGGATCGGCGACGATGTGGACGGTCGACGGTGGTCCGCAGGTCGAGGGCATCGACGTCGACCGCGACGGCCTGACCGACGACACCTTTCTGGATCTCGACGGCGACGGGATCGCCGATGCGGCGGTGCTCGACCTCGACGACGACGGGCTGCCCGAGCGCCACGTCACCGACGACGGCACCGGTACGTGGGTGGTGGGCGCCGACCGCGGCGCGGGTCTGCGGTGGTTCGGGCTGGACGGCCTGGAGCACGGGGGTGACGAGGCCGCCGATCTGGACGCCGACGGCGTTGCCGAGCGGTTGGCCGATGCCGACGGGGACGGTCTGGCAGATCGGGCGTTCGGCGCCGGCACGGCGTGGGTGGACACCGACGGAGACGGCCGGTGGGA
>JAXHTL010000023.1:0-15033 GCA_034190095.1 Actinomycetota bacterium | reverse complement strand
GTTCCCTCGGGGGCGGTCAGTTTCACGTGGAACGGTGCAGCCGGGGGAGTCAGGCCGTGCACGGCGAACGCGAAGTCGCGGGTGCGCACCCCGATGTGGGCGATCGAGCGCAGCCGGGCCGTCGGGGCCCGGGTCACCCCGAGCGCGTCGGCCACGTCGAGCCCGTGCGCCCACGTCTCCATCAGGCGCGCGGTGGCCATCGACGCCGCACTCATCGGCGGTCCGAACCACGGCAGCTTGCGGCCCTCGACGACGCTGCCCAGTGCGTCGTGCAACGCGGTGCGGGTCGCCCGCCAGTCGGCGAGCAACTCGGCGGGCGGGGTGGCCGACAGGGTTTCGGCGGCTGCGTCGACGAACCCGGACGGATCCTGGGCGGCGTCGCCGAGGATCACGCCGAACCCGGCTTCGTCGTTGATCGCGGTCAGCGCAACCCGGTCGGTCCACAGCAGATGCGCGATCTGGTGGGCGACGGTCCAGCCCGCGGCCGGGGTCTCGGTGGCCCAACGCTGCGGAGCCAGGTCGGCGACCAGGGCGTCGAGGGCGTCGCTTTCGGCGCGGAGGTCGGCGACGATCGGGTCAGCTGCGGCCATGCCGGTCACCTTAGGCCCCGGGCCGGGCGGGCCGACCCAGGACGGCGTGAGCCACCAGGCCGGCCAGATACACACCGGACCCGACGATCGCCAGGGCGGGAGCATGGCCGTCGGCCGGCACCACACTGGCCGCCGCGGCGACGGCGGCGATGAAGGACATCCAGAACAGCGAGTCCTGCACGGTGAACACGTGTCCGCGCAGCGCGTCGTCCACGTCGATCTGCATGGCGCTGTCCGCCGAGAGCTTGACCACCTGCCCGGCGGCGCCCAGCAGGAAGCCGCACCCCACCATCACCGGCAGGTGCAACCCGACCCCGCCGAGCTGGACCGCGGCCGCGAACGCCAGCGCGCCGTTGGGCGTCGCGTAGCGCCCCCACCGTCTGATCGCGACCGGGGTGATCGCGGTGGCGAGGAACGAGCCGGTGCCGGTGGCGGCGACGAACAGGGCCGTGGTGCCCAGGCCGGCGACCCCGGCGGTGTCGGTGTGCCGGACCAGCACCAGCACCAGCAGGGTGTTCAGGCCGAACACCATCCGGTGTGCGGACAGCCCGGTCAGGGTAGCGGCGACGGTCGGCACCGCCAGCACCGTGCGCGCACCGTGCGCCCAGCCGGTGGCCACCGCGTAGGCGACCGAGCCGTGCACCGCCCGCGCACTGTCGTCGGGGCCGAGCAGGTGCGGCGGAAAGCGCACCGACAACCACAGCGCGGCGGCGACCGGCACACAGACCAGGAAGATGATCGTCGCGGCGCCGGCGTCGCCGGCACCGAACAGCGACCGCGGCACCAGCATCAGGAAGGCCCCGAAGAATGCGGCCGCAGCGCCGGTGGCCACCGACACCGAGTTCATCGTGACCACCTGCTCGCGCGGCACCACGTGCGGCAGGGCCGCCGACAGCCCGGAGGACACGAACCGGGTGAAGCCGTTGACGATCAGCGCCCCCAACAGGATGGGCAGGTCCGAGACGCCGGCCTCCAGCAGGATCGCGACGCCGATCACCAGGGTCAGGCGCCCGCTGTTGGCACCGATGAGCACCACCCGCCGGTCCCAGCGGTCCAGCAACGCACCGGCGAACGGCCCCAGCAGCGAGTACGGCAGGAACAGCACCGCGAAGGCCCCGGCGATGGCCCAGGGTGCGGTTTCGCGCTCCGGGTTGAACAGCAGCGCGCCGGCCAGTCCGGCATTGAACAGGCCGTCGCCGAACTGACTGACCGCGCGCAGCTCGAGCAGCCGCCAGAACTGCGGCAGCGCCCGTACCGAATGCCACAGGGTGACGAGCGCGCGGGCATCGGGCACGGGTCACATCCTGTTGGCGGTCGGTGCGGAACGTGGTCATGGCCGGGGTACCCGCGACCGCCCCCACAGTACAAATCTGATGTCCCGCCGTGCCTGTTCGCCACGATCTGCCAGTGGTGATGACATGATGGTCGGGTGGGTCAGCCCGAGGATCCCGAAGACTTCGTCGCCCCCGCGGCGCACCGGGTGCGCGCGGGCACGCTGCTGTTGGCCAACACCGATCTCCTCGAGCCCACGTTCCGGCGCAGCGTGATCTACGTCGTCGAGCACAACGACGGCGGCACGCTGGGGGTGGTGCTCAATCGGCCCAGCGAGACCGCCGTGTACAACGTGTTGCCGCAGTGGGCGAAGCTGGCCACCAAGCCCAAGACGATGTTCATCGGCGGGCCCGTCAAGCGGGACGCGGCGCTGTGCCTGGCCACGCTGCGGGTCGGGGTGGACCCGGCCGGGGTGGCCGGGCTGCGCCACGTCCAGGGCCGCATGGTGATGGTCGACCTGGACGCCGATCCGGACGCCATCGCCCCGGTGGTCGAAGGGGTGCGGATCTTCGCCGGCTATTCCGGGTGGACGATCGGTCAGCTGGAGGGCGAGATCGAGCGCGACGACTGGATGGTGCTCTCGGCGCTGCCGTCGGACGTGCTCGTCGAACCCAAGGTGGACCTGTGGGCCCGGGTGCTGCGCCGTCAGCCGATGCCGCTGTCGATGCTGGCCACCCACCCGATCGATCTGAGCCGCAACTAGACCGCCAGGCCGGTCAGCGGCGGCCCGGTGGGCCGGTCGCTGTAGACGGGCAGCAGTTCCGGAGCGAAGGCCACCATCGCGGCGGCGACCACGATCGCGGCGCCCTCTCGGTTCAGGAACGGGTTGTGCAACCAGACGGTGTAGGCCGCATCGGCCGGATGGACGCCGTTCCTGAGGTCGTAGGCGATGGCATGCCCGATGAACACGATGTCGGCGTAGGAGGCCGCGGCCGTGGGGCCGATCCCCTCATCGGCGAGCAGGCTGATGTAGAGCTGTTCGTCCCGGGTGAACGCGGCGGCGGTGGTCGCGCCGAGCAGCCCCTGGCCCAGCATGCCGATCACCAGGACCGCGGCTGCGGTCACGGTGGCGAGTAGCCGGGTCGGGGCACGTGTTGTGAGCTGGGTGGCCGAAGTCATCGGCGAATTGGTGTTCATCACATCCCCCTTTGCCTGAAGTTTCCTTCCGACATCTGTGATGATCCACCCGCCGGTGCGCCGGCACAGGAGTCCAGAGCAACGGATGTGCCCGGCGGAATACCTTGGTGCAGAGGACGATTGTCACTTCCACCGCGGCAGCGCGGCGGCGAGGGGCCGGCTCAGTCGGAGCAGGAGAGGCTGCACGAGCCGCATGCACCCGCGCACCCGTCGCCGGCCGTCGACGCCTGCTGGCGAGCCTGGGCCAGCGCCACCCCCTTGGCGCTCTGCCAGCACCCGGCAGCGACGGTGCCGACGGCGCCGACCACGCACACGGTGAGCAGGACCGCCGCCGTCGGCGGCGCGGCGGTCAATCCGACGACGGCGGCGGCGGCGAGCATGGCCGCGGCCGCCAACTGGGTGGGCGCCACACCGCGCAGCACCCGCGCGACGAAGTCGGCGGACGGCGGCCGGGTCAGCGACCACACGCCGAGCGCACCGGTCACCACGGCTGCGCACAGACACACGATGGCAGCGACGAACATGGCCATCAGGATACGGCGTGGCAGGGTGCCGTCCCCCGGACGCCAGGCTTCGCCCGGGGGACGACGGCTCTACCCCTGCAGTCCCAACAGCTGCGGCGCAGCGGCGGCAGCGGGGACGCTGGGAGCTTGCGGCGCCGGCACGGCGGGCGCGCTGACCGCGGCCGGGGCGGCGGGTGCGGGTGCGGCCGGCGGGGCCGGAGCGGGCGGGACGGCCGGGGCCTGCCCGGGGACGCTGACCTTGAACCCGTTGATGATCGCGTCGGTGGCCTCGGCCGCGGCGACCACCTGGTCGACGCTGGTGTTGACGGCCAGCGACACCAGGTAGCGGTCGGTGCCGGAGGTGGCGATGACGTCACGTCGCGAGGTGTTCAGGGTCATGGAGTTCTCCAGGTAGGTGCCCTCGATCAACGCCGACGGCATCCCGCCGAAGTCGGCCAGCGACGCGTCGGTGGTGCGCCAGGCCGGCAGCTGCTGGGGCTCCACCAGGCCGTGGCTGATGGCTTCCTTCGGGTCGAACTCACCGAGCAGTTTGTAGACCACGATCTGGGCGTTGGAGGTGTAGAGCCCGTTGCCGCCGACCCGGTCGGCGATGACGGCGAACGCGTCGGGCACGTTGGGGTCGGGGACGTGCTCCCATCCGCGCGGCATCGGCAACACGATGTTCAGCGCGCGGAAGCCGATGCTGCTCTGCGGCTCCATGGTCACCCCGTTGGCGGCGAAGAACTCCCGCATGGTGCCCGAGGTGGCCGGGACGATGGTCGACGGCGGCGGGGCGGGAACGGCGGGCGAGCTGATGCCGGCCGGTACCGCGGCGGGCCCGGCTGTGGCCGGTGTCACGCCGGGTTGCTGGGGGGCGGCCTGCGCCGCGGCGTCGGGGGCCACGGTGACGGTCTGGGTGACGGTGGCGGGTGCGGGCACCGGCGGTTGGGGAACCGCCGGTTGCGCGGAGGCGGTGGTGCCCGCCAACCCCAGGACGCCGGCGGTGCCGGCGGCGCACGCCCCGATCCCACCTGCCAGAACCCGCCAGCGGCGGGTGATCGCGCTCATCGAGTGAAGCCTCCCAAACTCGTTCCTGACGTCCCTTCCAGCAGATCCGGGCTGTTCACGGCTGCGTCAGGCGATGAATGTATCCACCGGTTTCGCGGGGTCACCACCCCTGGAATCGACCTGGAATCAAGCCCTGACGCATCCGCAACGGAACCGAGATCAACCCGTGGCCGACAAAGCGCGCAAACCGCGGCTTATACCCTGGTGAGGTGACCGAAACGCCGACCGCGCAGCCTGCCGCCGAACAGACCCCCCGGTACCGCTACACCGCCGAACTGGCCGGGGAGATCGAGCGCGGCTGGCAGCAGCGCTGGCTGGATGGTGGGACCTTCGACGTGGCCAATCCGGTCGGGTCGCTGGCGGCGGCCGACGGCACCGAGGTGCCCGCCGACAAGATGTTCGTCCAGGACATGTTCCCGTACCCGTCCGGGGAGGGTCTGCACGTCGGTCACCCGCTGGGTTACATCGCCACCGACGTCTACGCCCGGTACTACCGGATGGCTGGGCGTAACGTGTTGCACGCCTTGGGGTTCGATGCTTTCGGGCTGCCCGCCGAGCAGTACGCGATCCAGACCGGGACCCACCCGCGGATCCGCACCGAGGCGAACATCGTCAACTTCCGGCGTCAGCTCGGCAGGCTGGGGCTCGGACACGATTCGCGGCGCAGCTTCTCGACCACCGACGTGGACTACTACAAGTGGACCCAGTGGATCTTCCTGCAGATCTACAACGCCTGGTTCGACCGGGAGCTCGGCAGGGCCCGCCCGATCGCGGAGTTGATCGCCGAGTTCGACGCCGGTACCCGGGTGCTCGACGATGGTCGGTCCTGGTCGAAGCTCGGCGCCGGGGAGCGCGCCGACGTCGTCGACGGATACCGGCTGGTCTATCTGTCCGACTCGGTGGTCAACTGGTGTCCGGGGCTGGGCACCGTACTGGCCAACGAGGAGGTCACCGCCGACGGGCGCAGCGAGCGCGGCAACTTCCCGGTGTTCCGGAAGCGGCTGCGCCAGTGGATGATGCGCATCACCGCCTACTCCGACCGGCTCCTCGAAGACCTCGACGTGCTGGACTGGCCGGAGAAGGTCAAGACCATGCAGCGCAACTGGATCGGCCGCTCGACGGGTGCCTCGGTGCTGTTCGGGACCCAGGCCGGCGACGTCGAGGTGTTCACCACCCGTCCGGACACGTTGTTCGGTGCGACCTACATGGTGCTGGCGCCCGAGCACGAGCTGGTGGACAAGCTGGTCGCGCAGTCCTGGCCGGACGGGGTGGATGCCCGCTGGACGTTCGCAGCGGCGACCCCGGGGGAGGCGGTCTCCGCCTACCGGGCCTCGATCGCCGCGAAGTCCGATCTGGAACGTCAGGAGAACAAGTCCAAGACGGGCGTGTTCCTGGGCGCCTACGCGACCAATCCCGCCAACGGCCAACAGGTTCCGGTGTTCATCGCCGACTATGTGCTGGCCGGCTACGGTACCGGCGCCATCATGGCGGTGCCCAGCGGTGATCAGCGTGACTGGGAGTTCGCCACCGAATTCGGGCTGCCGATCGTGGAAGTGGTCTCGGGGGGCGACATTTCGGAGGCGGCCTACACCGGTGACGGCGAGATGGTCAACTCGGGTTTCCTCGACGGGATGGATGTCGCGTCGGCCAAGGCGGCTATCACCGAGAGGTTGAGTGGCGACGGCCGAGGCTGGGCCCGGGTGGAATACAAGCTGCGGGACTGGCTGTTCGCCCGGCAGCGCTACTGGGGTGAGCCGTTCCCGATCGTCTACGACGACCAGGGCCGCGCGCACGCCCTGCCGGAGTCGCTGCTGCCGGTGGAGCTGCCCGACGTGCCGGACTACTCGCCGGTGTTGTTCGACCCCGACGACGCCGACAGCGAGCCGTCCCCTCCGCTGGCCAAGGCCACCGACTGGGTCAACGTCGAGCTCGACCTGGGCGACGGACCCAAGCGCTACACCCGCGACACCAACGTCATGCCGCAGTGGGCCGGCAGTTCGTGGTACGAGTTGCGCTACACCGACCCGTACAACGACGAGCAGATGTGCGCCAAGGAGAACGAGGCGTACTGGATGGGCCCGCGTCCGGCCGAGCACGGGCCCGCCGACCCGGGTGGCGTCGACCTGTACGTCGGTGGTGTCGAGCATGCTGTGCTGCACCTGCTGTACTCGCGGTTCTGGCACAAGGTGCTCTACGACCTCGGACATGTCAGCTCGCGGGAGCCGTACCGGCGGTTGGTGAACCAGGGCTACATCCAGGCGTTCGCCTACACCGACTCCCGCGGCGCCTATGTGCCGGCGGCCGAGGTCGTGGAGCGCGACGGGCAGTTCTTCTGGCCCGGCCCGGACGGGGAGATCCCGGTGCGCCAGGAGTTCGGCAAGATCGGCAAGAGCCTGAAGAACTCGGTGTCCCCGGACGAGATCTGCGACAACTACGGCGCCGACACGCTGCGCGTCTACGAGATGTCGATGGGTCCGTTGGAGGCGTCGCGACCGTGGGCGACCAAGGACGTCGTGGGTGCGCACCGGTTCCTGCAGCGGGTGTGGCGGCTGGTGGTCTCCGAGGAGACCGGGGACAGCGTCGTTTCCGATGACACCCTCGACGACGAGACGCTGCGGCTGCTGCACCGCACGATCGCCGGGGTGACCGACGACTATGCGGCCCTGCGCAACAACACCGCGGCGGCCAAGCTGATCGAGTTCACCAACCACCTCACCAAACAGTCGGTGACCGCCCGGGCGGCGCTGGAGCCGCTGGTGCTGATGGTGGCGCCGCTGGCGCCGCATCTGGCCGAGGAGCTGTGGCGGCGGCTCGGCCACGGCGAGTCGCTGGCGCACGGGCCGTTCCCGGTCGCCGACGAGGCCTATCTGGTCGAGGACACCGTGGAGTATCCGGTGCAGGTCAACGGGAAGGTGCGCGGGCGGGTCACCGTCGCCGCCGATGCCGACGACGACGCGGTGCAGGCCGCGGCGCTGGCCGAGGAGAAGGTGGTCGCGTTCATCGACGGGCGGACCCCGAAGAAGGTGATCGTGGTCCCCGGCCGCCTGGTCAACGTCGTCGTCTGACTGCCGACGTCACCGGGGGCGGACGATGACTTCGTGGATGTGGGCGTCGGCGGGGGCGTTGATCGCCTCAGCGGTCACCCGGGCCACTGTCTGCGGGCTGAGGAATTCCTCGGGGCGGTACTCCCGGCCTTCGTAGGCGATGAGGTCCTGCTGCATCTCGGTGTCGATGCGGCCCGGGTGCACCGAGGTCACCCGCAGTGACGGCTCGTCGGCCCGCAGCGAGCCCGCGAATCCGCGCAACGCGAACTTGCTCGCCGAATACGAGGCCAGACCGGGGGAGGGATTGATGCCGGACCCGGAGTTGATGAACACCACGTGCCCTTCGGCGGCCCGCAGCGCGGGCAGCAGCTCCAGGGTCAGGGCGACGGCGCCGATGACGTTGACGGTCATCGAGGCCCGCCACTCGTCGACCGAGCTCTCGGCGACCCGCCCGGGGTAGGCCACGCCGGCGTTGTGGACCAGCACATCGAGTTCGACGATCGGCTCCACGACGGCGGCCAGCGCGTCGGGATCGGCGAGATCCATCGGCCAGGTGGTTGCCCCGAGGCGTTCGGCCACCGCGTCCAGGCGTTCGGACGGACGGCCCGCCAGCAGCAGCGTGTGGGTCGGGGCCAGGGCGTCGGCGATGGCGGCTCCGAGGCCGCCCGAGGCCCCGGTGATCATGGCGGTGGGCACCCTTCGAACCCTACCGATCTGCGCGGCGAGCGAAGTCGTCGCATCATGAAGGGCGATGCCCTACGACCCGACCTTCGCCCCCACGCAGCTCGCGGCCCGCGCTGCCTACCTGTTGCGCGGTAATGACCTGGGTGTGATGACCACCGCCGCACCGCTGCTCTACCCGCATATGTGGAGCTGGGACGCCGCGTTCGTGTCGATCGGGCTGGCGCCGCTGTCGGTCGAGCGTGCCGTCGTCGAACTCGACACGCTGCTCTCGGCGCAGTGGACCAACGGGATGATCCCGCACATCGTGTTCGCCAACGGGGTGGACGGATACTTCCCCGGACCGGCCCGCTGGGCGTGCTCGGCGCTGGCGGGATGCGCCCCGCATTCCCGGCACACCTCCGGCATCACCCAGCCGCCCGTGCACGCCATCGCTGTACAGCGCATCCTCGACCACGCCCGCACGCGTGGTCGTTCGACCCGGGCGGTCGCCGAGGCGTTCCTGGATCGCCGCTGGCCGGATCTGGTGCGCTGGCATCGGTGGCTGGCCGAGTGCCGCGATCTGAACGGCCACGGCCGGGTCACGATGTACCACGGCTGGGAATCCGGGATGGACAACTCGCCGCGGTGGGACAGCGCCTACGCCAACGTGCAGCCCGGCGACGTGCCGGAGTACCAGCGCGAGGACAACAAGATCAACACCGACGCCACCCAGCGCCCGAGCGACCTGGAGTACGACCGCTACCTGTGGTTGCTCGAGGAGATGAAAGCCGCGCGCTACGACGACGAACTGATGGCCAAGTCGGTGAGTTTCGCGGTCGAGGACGTGTTCGTCTCGGCGATCCTGTCGGTGGCCTGCCAGGTGCTCGCCGAGATCGGCGAAGACCACAAGCGGCCACACGCCGATGTGAAGGATCTGTATTCCTGGGCTGACCGGTTCCGCACCGGTGTGGTCGAGAGCACCGATCAGAGAACCGGTGCGGCAAGGGATTACGACGTGCGCGCCGACAAGTGGATCGCCACCGAGACGGTTGCGCAGTTCGCGCCGCTGCTGTGCGGCGGGCTGCCGCACGACCGGGAGCGCACGCTGCTGCGGCTGCTGGAGGGGCCGCGGTTCTGCGGCCACCCGGACCTGGCCTACCCGCTGATTCCGTCGACATCGCCGGTCTCACGGGACTTCCGTCCGCGCGAGTACTGGCGCGGACCGGTGTGGCCGGTGATGACGTGGCTGTTCTCGTGGTGCTTCGCCCGCCGAGGCTGGGCCGAACGGGCATCGATCCTGCGCCACGAGGGGCTGCGTCAGGCCAGTGACGGCACCTTCGCCGAGTACTACGAGCCGTTCACCGGAGAGCCGCTGGGCAGCATGCAACAGTCCTGGACCGCTGCCGCGGTGCTGGACTGGCTGGGCTGAGCTACTCGGCGATCCGCTCGAGCGGCGCCAGGGCCTTGGCCAGCGCTTCGAGCTCGTCCCCGTTGAGCTTGCTCAGCAGGGCAGCCAAGTGAGCCTGCCTGGAGGCCAACGCTTCTCGGTGCTGCGCCAGGCCTTCGGGGGTGATGTCGACGAGCACGGCCCGCAGATCGGAGGGGTCGCGGGACCGCTTGACCAGGCCGAGCTTCTCGAGGCGGCGGATGGCCACCGTGGTGGTGGGGGTGCGCACCCGCTCGTGCGCGGCGAGCTCGGTCATCCGCATCGGGCCCTGGTCGAACAGGGTGAGCAGGATCGACAACTGGGCCAGCGTCAGATCACCCGACGTCGAGGTCCGACCGGTGTGCCGCAGCACGGAGAGCACCTTCGACAGCACGCGCTGCAGTTCGCCGGCGAGTTCGCCGACCTGCGCGTCTGCGAGCCCGCCGACCTGTGCGTCTGCTTCCACCATAATTCAGCCAGTCTAACCTGTTCAGTCCCCCCGCAGACCGGTGTCGGCGGCTTTTCGAGAACCAAGTTTACGTGGTTTTTGCCAGGTCAGATTGCTTTCGACGGGCCCGGCCGGCCAGCAAACGCTCAATTCTGCGGTCGCGGGTGTAGCACCCCGCGCCGGATCAGCTCGGCAACCAGGATGCAGGCCATCAGCTCGGCGCGCTGCGCGCAGGCCGACTTGGCGCCGTCGGGGTCGCGGTCGCGGATCGCGCTCAGTTCGGCCTCGTAGCAGGGCAGCAGTTCGTCGCGGTGGTTGTGGTAGCTCTGCCAGAACGCCTCCGGGATCATCGACTGCGACGAATCGAGGAGCGCCTGCAACCGCGGGCCTGCGTAGCTGGCGTTGACCAGCTGGCGGAACAGCCGGGCATGGGTGTCGAACACCCGGGAGTCGATCCCGCGGCGCATGGTCGCCATCTGCGCATCGAGCTCGGCGATGATCTCGGGGTCGCAGGCCTGCGCGGCGCGCGCCGAGGCCAGGCCGGTCAGCACCCCGTAGAGCTCATGGTGCTCGCGGAGGGTGGATTCGTCGAAACGCTCCACGTAGGCGCCGCGGTGATAGCGCGTCGTCAGGATCCCGTCATGCTCGAGCTGGACCACGGCTTCCTGGACCGGGACCCGGCTCAGTCCGAGATGATGCGCGATCTCGTTGCGGTCCAGCCGATCTCCGGACCGCAACTTTCCCGTCAGGACCATGTTGATCACGTGCGAGACAACGAGGTCCTTCTCTTTGACCCCATACTTCTTCGGCATGGCGGCGACAGTCTCTCACGCCGCGGACGGCGGCGGGCGCGATCGGAGGGTTCAGTCGGCTTGGCGCCGGTCGCGCCACTGGCACAGGGCCTCGGCCACGGCGAGGTCGTAGTCGGGCCCGTTGACTCCGATCGTCAGAAGTGTGACGCCAAGCCCGACAAGGGACTCCGCGCCGGCCACGGCGGCCTCGGGACTGCGTTCGGGAACACCGGAGGAGCGTTCGATCGCGGCCGGGTCGCGGCCCACCTCGGCGCAGTGACGGTCCAGCACCTCGGCCTTGGCCGGGTAGGTCGACGCGTCGGTGAACCCGTGCCAGATGTGCGCGTGCTCGGCCACCATTCGCAGAGTCTTCTTCTCGCCCTGACCACCGATCAGGATCGGGATGTCGCGCGCCGGGGCAGGATTGAGCTTGGTCAGCCGCGACTCGATCCGGGGAAGCGCCGAGGCCAGGTCGGCCAGCCGACTGCCTGCGGTTCCGAACTCGTAGCCGTACTCGTCATAGTCCTTCTGCTTCCAACCCGCTCCGATACCGAGGATCAATCGCCCGTCGGAGATGTTGTCCACGGTGCGGGCCATGTCGGCGAGCAACTCGGGGTTGCGATAGGAGTTGCAGCTGACCAGAGCTCCGATCTCGATGCGCGACGTCTGCTCGGCCCACGCGCCCAGCATCGTCCAGCATTCGTAGTGCGCGCCGTCGGGATCGCCGTAGAGCGGGAAGAAGTGGTCCCAGTTGAAGGCGACGTCGACACCGAGGTCCTCGCAGCGGCGCACCGCATCGCGGATGTGGCTGTAGCGGGGCGAGTGTTGGGGCTGCAGTTGGACACCGATGCGCACGGGGCGGGTCGAGGAGGTCATGATTCCAACGTAACCGCCTGGCCTTCGCGCAAGCGCTCAGACCAGCTCGTCACGTCTTCGCGCAAGCGCTCAGACGCCTATCTGACCGTTGTTCTTCCACACCGCCACCACCGATGGCCGCGCCGTGCCGTTGCCGCCCTCCGGCCAGCGCGACAGCGGATCGTCGATGCTGTTGTCGTCGTGCTCGCCGGGGTGCTGGACGCAGACGGTGACCAGGTCGTCGGTGACGATCGGCCCGCAGGTCTCGGCCCCGATCGGCACCGTGAGGAACTGCTTGACCTCGCCGCGGTTGGGCCCGTCCAGGGCGACGGCGAACAATCCGTCGTTGGAGTCCAGCGCGTTGCCGTCGGTGGAGATCCACAGGTTGCCGTGGCTGTCGAAGGCGAGGTTGTCCGGGCACGAGATCGGGCTGACCTTGGACTTGTCGAATCCGCCGTAGTAGGTGTCGGCGGCTTCGGGGTCACCGCACACCAGCAGCAGATCCCAGGTGAAGTCGGTCCCGGTGTGGTTGTCGGTGATCTCGAGGATCTGTCCGCTCTTGTTGTCGTTGCGCGGGTTGGCCGCGTCGGGGCCGGCCTTGCCGGGCGCGCCGCGCTCGCTGTTGTTGGTCAGCGCGACGTAGACCTTGCCGGTCTTCGGGTTGGCCTCGAAGTCCTCGGGGCGGTCCATCTTGGTGGCGCCGGCTTTGTCGGCGGCCATCCGGGTGAACACCGCGGCCTCCTGGGCAGAGATGCCGTCGACCAGTGACTCGGCCTGCCCGTCAGCTCCGCTGCGCAGCAACGGAAGCCACCGGCCGGTGCCGGAGAACGAGCCGCCCGGCGGCAGTTCCCCGGATCCGTCGATCTCGGAGGCCGGGATGTCGCTGGACAGCTGGGCGACGTAGAGGGTGCCCTCGTCGAGGATCGTCATGTTGTGCGCCATGGCGTTCGGGTCGGTGCCCGGCTGGATCTTCTTCGACGAGACGAACTTGTACATGTAGTCGAAGCGCTCGTCGTCGCCGGTGTAGGAGATCACGGTGCCGTCGTCGGTGACGTAGATGTTGGCGCCCTCGTGCTTCAGGCGCCCCATCGCGGAGTGCTTGACGGGGGTGGAGGTCGGATCCCAGGGGTTGAGCTCGACGACGTAGCCGAACCGGTTGGGCTCGTTGGGTGTCGCGACGAGATCGAAGCGCGGATCGAAGGTCTCCCACTTCAGCTCGGAGGGCTCCACCGAAACCCCGTAGCGGTCCAGTCGGTCGGCCTCGACCGGGCCCGGTTGCGCCGACCCGTCGGCGGCGCCGAAGTAGTCCTGGAAGTTCTCCTCACCGGAGAGCACGGTGCCCCACGGGGTCACCCCGCCGGCACAGTTGGCGAAGGTGCCGGCGACGGTCCGCCCGGTGGGATCGGCCGCGGTCTTGACGAAGTCGCTGCCGGCGGCCGGGCCGGTCAACGTCATCGGCGAGTCCGCGGTGATGCGGCGGTTGTACTCGCCCATCACCGGTACCAGGCCCGCGGGCGTGCGCTCGACCTCGAGGACGCCCATGCCGATCGCGGCGACCTCGATGTCGAACTGTTCCCGGGTGGGGGCATCGGCGTCGTAGCCGGCGAACATGAATTCCGGGGTCACGTACTCGAAGTTGGTGACCAGCAGGTAGCGGTTCCGGCTGCCGGGGATGGGCAGCAGCCCGGCGAAGTCGTTGTTGAAGCCGAACTGCCCGCGTTGGGCATCGCCGGTCTGGTTGTTGACATCGAAGGCCGGCGCCTCCGGCAGCACCGGGTCTCCCCAGCTGATGACGACGGCGTGCTCGTACCCGTCGGCGACGACGACGGCGTCCTCGCTGTTGGGCGCCACCGAGGCGAAGTTCATTCCCGCGGGTGGCTCGGCGGGGGCGGGCGACGACGAGGTGGACGTCGCGGCTGGTGGGGAATCGCTGGAGCAGGCGGCCAGCACCGATCCGGCGCCGACGGCCAGCACCGCGACCCCGCCGGCCTGCAGCATCGAGCGGCGCGACAGCGTCTTGACGATGTCGCCGAAGTACTCGTTGTCGCTGCGGTTGGGCACGGGCTTGGAACATGCGTCGCCGCACTTGTAGACGCACGTGATGTGCTGCCGTTTGGACTTTCCGTCATGGGAGACAAACAGGTTCAGCGGCACAAGAGCCATGGCGGTGCGGTTCCTTCCACGGTCGGATCCGAGGCCGGGCACTCGGTCGGGACGCGCGGAAAGCTACGGGAGCCGGGCTAGCGGCAGGCAAGCAGAACATGAACGCCCGGCTGACACCCCGTGATGCTGTGACGGCGTCGCGGCGGCCCGCTGCTCCGCCCTATTTGCCGGATTGAAGCTGCGATCCGGCGTAGCCTCTAGCCCGAAGGATGACGGAGGATCACTGACATGGGCACAACCAGCGACAACAGCCTCGAGAACGGTTGGAAGCCGCATCCACGCCATGCCTCGACTCGGGCGGCGCGGTGTTGGCTGCGCCTCGGCCTGGGATCGGCTGCGGTCGGGGCAGCTCTGCTGGGCCCGTCGGTGTGGGGAGCACCGGCCGCGCTGGCCGACACCGATTCCGGTGCGGGCTCGTCGGCGTCTTCGGCGCCGGCACCCTCCGATGACGGCGGATCCTCCGACGAGAGCACGGACTCGCCCGGCGTCGCCGATGACACCGGGGCCGAGGGCGACACCGAGGCCCAGGCCGATGTCGAGACCGAGGCCGACCCCGAGGCCGAAGACGGTGCCGACCTGGACGCCGAGCTGGACGCCGACCTGGACGTCGACGCAGAAACCGAGGCCGACGCCGACCTCGAGGCCGAGGACGGTGCCGACCTGGACGCCGACACCCTCGACATCTCCTCCGACAGTGCCGAGGCAGCAGCTCCGGTCCAGGCCGAGGAGTCCGGCGACGTCGAGCAACTCGCCCCCCAGGGCGGCGAGGACAGTGTTCTGGAGGCCGACACCGACTCAGACACCGAGCAGACCGTCGCCACGAAGGTGCGGGGCGCCCCGGCACACGACTCGGTGGACGCGGATCTGCCGGACCCGGTCATCGCAACCGTGTCGGCGGCACACTCGGCATCACCGCAGTCTTCGGCGTCCGTCGTCCCCGGCAGCTGGCAGCAGCTCACCGGGTCGGTGATCGAAGGCTTCACGGCGTTGAACCTGGCGTTGATCAACGCGCT
>JAXHTL010000229.1:0-7111 GCA_034190095.1 Actinomycetota bacterium | reverse complement strand
GGCGGCAGCGATGCCGCGGATGGTGGCCCGCTCGTAGCCGACCTCGGCGAAGACGGCACGGGCCCGCTCGAGAATCCGTCGCCGCGTCCGCTGGCCCTTGCGTTCGGCGGTCGGCGACAGGCCGTCGCCGCCGGGTTCGGGCACCGACTCCGCTGAGCCCACCAGAGGATCCTCTCTCGCTGTCGTGGCCGATCATGCTACCCACCAGAAAAGTAGACATGCGGTGCTAAAAAAGGCACAGTGGTCGCAGCGGCCCGGTGGGCCGCCTCGACGACGAGGAGGGAACCTCAGGTGACAGACCAGCGGGTGGACTGGGACAGCGCCTACCAGCAGGATGTTCGGCCGCCATGGAGTATCGGAGAACCGCAGCCGGAGCTTGCCGCGGTGATCGAGCAGGGCAGGGTCCGCGGTGAGGTGCTCGATGCCGGATGCGGCGAAGCCGAGCTGTCTCTGGCCCTAGCCCGGCAGGGCTACCCGGTGGTGGGCCTCGACGGCAGCGCCGCCGCGGTGTCGGCCGCCACCGCGGCCGCCGCCGCGCGGGGTCTGGCCTCGGCCCGCTTCGCCGTGGCTGACATCACCGACTTCGAGGGCTACGACGGCCGGTTCGCCACGGTGATGGACAGCGGGCTGCTGCATGCGTTGCCGGTGGAGCGCCGGGACGCCTATGTGCAGGCCATTCACCGGGCTGCTGCACCTGGGGCGGCCCTGTTCATCCTGGCCTTCGCCAAACGTGCCTATGGTGGCGACGGTCCCGGTCCCAACGGTTTCACCGCAGACGAACTGCGGGACACCGTCGCCACCCGGTGGACCGTCGAGGAGGTGCGCCCGGCCAAGCTCTACGCCAACGACGCGGCCCTCTCGGGCGGGCCGACGCCGGGACCGGAGGTCGAGCGCGACGACCAGGGCCGGCTGGTGTTCCCGGGCTTTCTGCTCGTGGCGCACAAGTGATCACGGCGCACCCCCGCTGACGTCAGGCTGACTCAGGGGACCGGCGCGCCTGGCAGCCCACCGCCGCCGCAGCCGACGCCTTCGACGCAGCCGCCACCGCCCAGCGGGTTACCCGAACCGCAGCCGACACCTTCGATGCAGCCGCCACCGCCCCAGGGCAGTGGTGGTGGCGGTGGCGGCGGGGGCGGCGGTGGTACCGGCGGCTGCTGGGGAACGGCGGGCACCGGTTGGACGGGGGCCTGCGCTGCGACTCCTGGCGCCATCCCGATCGAGGCGGCGACGGCGCCGGCCGCGAAGAGCGGTGCGATGACCGTGGCTTTCAGTGTTCTCGGTGTTGTCTTCATCATGGTGCAGTGATACCACCGGGTGCCTGCGATAAACCGGCGCGTGAAGCCGAAAAACACTGGTGTGCAGGCGAATTGATGGCAAAGCCAGCAGGAGTCACTGTGGCGGGGGTGACACCGTCGTGTCCTGGGGATACCCGGAATCCGGACGGTGATGCGAAGCGAGTTCCTCGAACTGGTCGCGGGCTGAATCGAGCTCGTCGCACAGCCGCTGGGCATCGGTGTAGAGGGGCCCGAAGAACGCCCACTGGCTGGGGATGTCGAGGTCTCCGCCCGTCGCGGCCGCAGTGCTCAGCTCTTCCAGCGCAGACCTCGCCGCGTCGATCCTGTCGCCGAGCATGCCGCTCTCGTGCAGGTCGGACAGGGTGTGAATGGTCGCGGTGTCGGCGATCGCATCCCGCAGGGCACTGAGCAATTCGGCGTATCCGCGGAAGAAGTCATCGCGTGCTGTCCGGCGCGACCGTTCCGGGTCGCGCTCGGCCTGGGCGAACTGGAGCAGGCCGGCGGTGACGAAGACCAGCTGCTGAGCGATCCGTTCGCTGGTGTACACGGTGACGCGGTGCGCAGCGAACGCGACGTTCTTGCGCACCAGCAGCCGACGCGGGTTGAACTTCGAGGTCTGATAGGCGTGGTCGATGGTGCTGCGGGGTTGCGCTGAGCGCGTGGACAGTTCGTTGGCGCGCCGGCGCCAGTCACGGGCTGCGCTGATTTCGGGCATCCCCTCGGACAACCCGGAGGCCATGTCGTCGATCAGGTGTGTCAACGACTCGGCATAGGTCTGCACGGCGCTCTGTGCGCTGCGGTAGCGCAGCGGCGGGGCGATCAGCAGGTTCGTGGCGACGGCGATGCCCGCGCCGAGCAGCACCATGGCGACCAGGTCGCCGATCAGGCTCAGCGGTGACTTGTCCCCCTGGGGCATCGCGACCACGCCGTAGGCGAAGATCGCGGTCACGGTCACGTTGAAGCCCTGGCTGCCCAGCCGGTACCAGCGCCCCACCAGCAGGCTCACCAGCAGGATGGCCGGGAAGAGGGCGAGGTGCACGCCCCACGGCACGGTCACCACCCCGACGAGCACGACTCCGACGAGCACTGCTGCGGTGTAGTGCAGCGCCTTCTGCACGGATTCGGCGATGGTGTGATGCATGAGCAGCATCGCGGTGTAGGCCGCGAAGGTCGCGTTGTTGGCGTGGAACACCTCGGTCGCCAGCAGCCACGCGAGCGTGCCCGCGACGACCGCCTTGCCGAGCATCAGGGCGGTGTCGGCGTCCATGTTCACGCCGGGGAACATCGACAGCAGGCGCTGTGCCGCCGCGCGGGCCCGATCGCGAATCACGTGCTCAACTTTCTTCCGGTGCTGCTCTGGAGCACATTTCCCCGCTCATCCCAGGGCCAAACCGGGCGGTGCGATACTCGACTGGCTCGACGGGAGACGGCTGGGAGGGTGGATGGACGACGTGACGGTTCTGCTGGAGATGGAAGCGATCAAGCAGCTCAAGGCCCGCTACTGCCGACTGCTCGACACCAAGCAGTGGGATGCCTGGCGAGAGCTGTTCGCCGACGACTTCGTCAGCGACACCGCACAGTCCGGCGGCACCGTGATCGCCGGAGCCGACGCGTTCGTCGCGTTCGTCCGCAAGAACCTGGGCACCCAGCCCACCGTGCACCAGGTGCACGCACCTGAAATCGAGATCACCGCTCCGGACGCGGCGACCGGGGTGTGGGCGCTCAACGATGTGGTGCGGCTGGCCCCGGGGGTCAACCTGAACGGGTTCGGCCACTATCACGAGACGTACACCAAGGTCGACGGGCAGTGGCGGATCGAGACCTCGACGCTGACCCGGCTGCGCGAAGACGTGTTCAACGGCCTGTTCTCGATCCGGGTGTCGCCCCGGCTGCGTGATGCGGCGGCCCGGTGGGCGCGCCGGTGACCACACCGGAGATCGTCTGCAGCCTGCCGCTGGCCGACGAGATCCTCGAGGAGCACCGGCACCGGGCGCACGGCGACGAGGCCGGCTGGGAGGCCTACCGCTCGCACGTCTACCGGGTGATCAACTTCGCCCGGGCGCTGAGCGCCGACGGCCCCGATCGTGACGACAAGCTGGCGATCGCGGCGGCCTTCCACGACATCGCCGTGTTCGACACCCTGGACTACCTGGTGCCCTCCATCGAGGCGCAGGACGACTGGCTGGCGCGGACGGGTCGCCGGTCCTGGTCCGACGAGTTGGCGCTGGTGGTCGCCGAGCACCACCGGCTGACCCGCTACCCCGCCACCCGCCCGCACGCGGCGCTGGTCGAGGCGGTGCGCCGGGCCGACCTGATCGACGTCAGCCAGGGGCTGATCCGGTTCGGCCTGCCCAAGGACTATGTCAGCGACGTCCGGGCGTGCTTCGATGCTGCGACGTTCTTCCGGCGGGTGATCCCGATGGGAACCCTGCGCGCCGTCCGCGCCCGGCAGCGGCCGGGCTTCCTGCTTCCGCACGATGCCCTGGTGAGGTCCGGACACCCGGGCGCCGACGGCGGAGCCTGATCAGCCGACCGTTTCGTCCGGAGCCTCGGCCGCGGTCACCGGGGGCTCGTCGGCATCCGCGGCGGGGCAGGTCAGATGCTCGAGCACGCCGGTGACGTCCAGCACCCGGTCCAGTTGCGCCGGACGGTGGTCCAGGTGCAGCTCGAGGCCGTCGGCGCAGGTCCGGCGGTGGACCAGGAGCAGCCCGGACAGACCCGCGGAGTCGCAGAACGACAGCCCGGCGCAGTCCAGGTGCAGCCGTCGCAGGCCCGGGTGCTCGTCGAGCAGACGGTGGATGGCGGTGACGAACTCGCCGGTCGTGGTGAAGTCGAGATCGCCGGCCAGGCGCACCGTGGCCGAGTGGGTCGTCGTGTCGACGGTCAGGTTCAGTGTCATGTGTTCGGTGCTGGGTCGGTGGCCGTGCCGGCCAGGGTGTGCAGGGCTGCGGTCACGATGCGTTGGACGCGCGGAAAATCCTTCAGCTCGGTGGCGATGATGTCCAGCGCCGGCCGCAGCGAGGCCGCCGGCACCGAACGGGCGGTGAGGATGTCGGCGGTCCACCCGATGAAGTCGGTGAACAGCGCGTCGTCGTCGAGGTACAAGGTGGTGGCGAGGAACTCGACGATGTGGGCGATGTCCTCGATCGTGTGCCGGCGCTGCTGCTCGGAGTAGCTCAGCAGGGCGGGAAACCGCTGCGTCAGCTGGCTGACGGTGGCCGCGACGAGCTGCCCGGAGGTGGTGCTGACCAGCGTGTACTCCTGGTCGGCCAGGTGTGGAAGGTCGTCGATCGGCTGATGCGCCGGGCTGTCGGGCACCCGGGGGAACGCCTCGCGCAGACACCGGGCGGCGGTGCGCGCGTCGGGCGCCCACGCGTCGGCGCCCAGCTGCCTGGCGTAGCGCCCGTCCGGCCCGAACGCGGCGCCGCCGGCCAGCACCGACACCCCGGCGGCCTGGCACGCCGTGATCGCAGCGTGGGCGGTGGGCAGCCGGGTGGGTATCGAACACGACAGCGCCACGGCATCCGGGCCGTGCTGATGTAGGTGCGCGATCAGGTGCGGGGTGGGCACCTGGGCCCCCAGGAAGTCGACCCGCCAGCCCCGCAGCCGCAGCACCTCGGCCAGCAGCCGGGCCGGGAGCGCATGCCATTCGCCGTCGACGCAGGCGACGGTGACCCGCCCGGCGGTGTCGGCGGCCTGGCTGGCCGGATGGTGCGCCAGCGCCGCGATCACCCGGTCGTTGATCGCGGTGGCGGCATGCTCCTGGGCGACCGTGAGCCGGTCGGCGGCCCATTCCCGGCCGATCCGGTGCTGTACCGGGGCGATCACGTCGAGCAGGACGTCCTCGGCCGAGAGGCCCGCATCGACGGCGGCGAACACGGTGGCCGCGGCCGCGTACTCGTCCCGGTCCAGGACCGCACCCCACAACCGCTCCCGCACCGTCGCATGATCGGTGGCCTCGACACCCGCGGTGTCGGCGTCGCGGGCGCTCACGCCGTGTACCTGCCGGCGGTGTGTCCGTCGACGGCGGTGAGATGGGTGCGCCGGGGTGCGGTGATGGCGACGACGGCGATGTCGTCGTGGGGGAGGCGACCCACCCACTCCGAGGTGAGCATCATGATCCGCTCGACGACGGCCTCGGCGGGCATCCCGAGGCACTCCGCCAGCGCCGCGGACAGCCGCCGGTCACCGAAGACCTCGGTCCCCAGTGGGCCGCCGCGCGCCTCGGTCACCCCGTCGGTGAACAGCAGGCAGGTTTCACCCGGCTCCAGCGTCGTCTCGAACGACCGGGCCTTGAACTGGGGCAGCGCGCCGACCAGAACCCCGCGGGTATCGGCGGTCTGGACGGTTCCGTCGTTGCGCACGATCAGGGGGGCGGGGTGGCCGGCACAGGTCAGCCGAAGCGACAGCTGCGCCTCGGTGCGGGCGACCGAAGCCAGCACCACGGTGGCGAACCGGCTGTTGTCGGGGGAGAGCAGGGCACTGTTGAGCAGCCTCAGGACGTCCTCGTGCTGATCGGCCAGCGGCGCCAGGGCCTGCAGCGTGTTGCGGATCTTGCCGGTCAGCAGCGCGGCCTCGAGGCCTTTGCCGCAGACGTCGCCGAGCACGACCAGCGTCTCGCCGTGCGCGGCCTCGGCGGGATGGACGTCGTAGAAGTCGCCACCGACCAGTTCGTGGTCCTCGGAGGCCCGGTATCCGCCGGCCAGCTCGAACCCGTGCAGCCGGTGCAGCTGGGGCGGCAGCAACTCGCGCAGCAGTGTGCGGGTGATCGAGGACTGCTCGGCGTAGAGCCGGGCCGCCGACAGCGCCGCGCCGGCGCGCGCCGCGAACAGCCGGGCGAACACCTCGTCTCCCTCGCTGAACGCCGTCTCGGAGCCGCGCCGCAGCAGCACCAGCGCCCCGGCAGGCACCCCGTGCCCGGGCAGCGGGGTGATCACCACCGAACCCACCGGGCCGGCCAGGCCGGCCGGCACCAGCCAGCTGGGCACCGCTGCCGGGTCGATCCAGCGCGACGGAACGGGAGGGAACCCGCGCAGCGCCTCGCTGAGACCGACGACCTCGGCCGGGTCCACGTCGACCCGGTGCTGCTCCACCGAACCGTCGGGTCCGCAGCACACCACCGGCAGCCGGTGGTCGGTGACCGGGGCGACGAGCACCGCCGCGTCGGCCAGGTGGCGGGCCGCCAGCCGGACCGTCGCCGCCATGCACCGTTCGAGGTTCAACGAGGCCATCAGCACCGCCGACGCTTCGTCGAGCACGGTGGCCCGCTCCCGTTCCCGGGCCAGGTCCCGCTGGGCCTGCTGCAACACCGCGTCGGCCTGCTCGACGAGCCACCAGGCGACCTGCCCGCCGGTCAGTGCGGTGGGGCTCGCGGTGTACTCCATTCCACGGAGCTCCCCGGCCACCTCCCGGGCCACCGACCCGGCCGGCGATGCCACGAACTCGTGATGCGCCGGGGCCAACCAGGCCGCGGTTGACCGGCTCAGCGGGGCGCCCAGCTCGGCCTCGGGCACCACGGCGCGGGCCGGTCCGCTCACGTCGCGCAGCGTTCCGTCGGCATCGACGATCAGCACCGGATGGGGCACCGACCCCCAGGCGGAATCGGTGGGCACGGCGACGCCGCGGGGGGTCTCCTCGCGCATCGCAGCCTCCTCGGCCGGGACCGTGGCCGCCAGACCGGCGGGTCGGCAAACTGGTGCCAGGGTCCCTCACTCACCGCATGAGCAGGCGAACTGCGACACGAACAAGTGAAAGTCGTTGAACTGGCAACTCTACGCAGACCAGCAGGCCGCAGCCTATCCAGTGAGCGAAACGGT
>JAXHTL010000228.1:0-7128 GCA_034190095.1 Actinomycetota bacterium | reverse complement strand
GCGTCGGCCACCCCGGGATGGGCGCGCAGCACCGCCTCGACCTCCTCGACGAACACCTTCTCGCCACCGGTGTTGACCACCAGCGAGTCTCGGCCGTACAGCCGCAGCGTCCCGTCGGCCTCCAGACTGGCGCGGTCCCCGGAGACCACCACGCGTTTGCCTTCCACCACCGGGAAGGTCGTGCGGGTGGCGTCGGCATCGTCGAAGTAGCCCAGCGGGATCCGGCCCTGGCGCACCACCCAGCCGATCTCCGGATCGCCCGGCTCGAGGAACCTGGTGAGGTCGGCCGAGACCACGGTGCCGCCCTCCCGAAGATCGAACGTCTCCCGGCTGGACCCGCGCTGGTTGTGCCCGAAACCCATGTTGCCGGTCTCCGACGATCCGTACCCGTTGATGATGGTCAGCTGCGGAAGCTTCTCCAACAACGCACTGACATGTCTGGGATTGGTTGCGGCCCCGCCGGTTCCGATGGCGTACAGCGAGGACAGGTCATAGTTGTCGCGGTTGAGCTCCTCGATCAGCGGCACCGCGTAGGCATCGCCGACCATGGTCATCAGCCCGACCTTCTCGCGCTCGGCCGTCTGCAGCACCGACTTCGGGTCGAACTTCCCTCGGTCGTCGTAGAGCACCACCGGCAGTCCGGCGAGACAGCCGGAGAACACCGTCCACAACCCCGCGGCGTGCATCAGCGGCGACACCGCGAACCACGGCGGGCCCTCGTTGTTGCGCACCTTGTCGTGGATCTCGGCGGCCGATTCGTGGTCGGCGCCGACCATCGAGGACACGTAGGTGTCGCTCTGCCGCCACAGCACACCTTTGGGCCGGCCGGTGGTGCCGCCGGTGCAGTACATGATGAGGTCGTCCGGCGAACCGGCGATCCGCTGTTCCGGGTCCCCCTGGGCCACCGCGTCATCGAGGTCGACCGACCCGGGCAGCGCCGGCGTGTCGGTGCCGTCGTCGACCGCGATCATCAGCTCCGCACCGGGCGGGGGCAGCACATCGGCGAACTTGGCGCCCAGAGCCCGGTGATAGACGACGGCGCGCGGCTTGACGTACTCGAGCAGTTCGGCGACCTCGCGCGGGGTGTAGTGGTGGTTGACGTTGACCGGCACGCACCGTGCCTTCAGCGCACCGACGACCATCTCGGGATAGCGGTCGTTGTACATGATCAGCGCGACCCGGTCCTGGCCGCACTGCCAGCCGTCGAGTTCGTCGCGGTCGCAATGCGCTCCGAGACCCTGCGCCGCCAGGAAGTTCGCGAACCGGCGGGTGCGCTCAGCCATCTGGGCGTAGGTGGTGACGTGCTCGCCGCACACCGTCATCGTCCGGTCTCCGGCGACGTCGGCGATGGCGTCGACGACATCGCCGATGGTCCACTCCCCCATGCCGGTTACGCCGTGACCAGGGCGTCCACCCCGAGCAGGGTAAGCGCGTTGTCGCGCATCACCTTCCGGGTGTCCTCGGCGCTGAACTCGGGGAACTGCGGGATGTCGGCGGTGAACGTCATCGGGTCGGCGAGCCCTTCGCCGTGCGGCCAGTCCGAGCCGAACAGGATCTTGTCCACGCCGATGGTCTCGGCGAGCTGCTTGACGTCGTCCTCGTAGTACGGGGCGATCCACACGTTGTTGCGCAGCTGCTCGACCGGATCCTCTTTGTAGTGGTAGGGCGCGGTGTTGGCGGACTTCTTCAGCCGCTTGATCAGCCGGTAGACGAAGTACGAGCCGTTCTCGATGCTGGCCACCTTCAGCTTGGGGTGCCGGGTGAACACCTGGTGCACGATCATCGAGGCCATCGCGTCGTGGATCGCGCGGTCGTCGAGCAGGACCTGATCGAGCGGGTCCTTCTTGCCGAAGCCCTCGAAGGTGGCCTTGCCGCCCCACAGCGCCGCGATCGCCAGATAGCCGCTGTCGGACAGGTGGAAGACCACCGGCACGCCCGCCTCGGCCAGCCGGGCCCATACCGGGTCGTGCACCGGGTCGCCCAGCGAGCGCGGCTTGACCACCCCGGGCACCGGGGCCGGCCGCACGCACACGATCTTGGCTCCGCGGCTGAGCACGAAGTCGACTTCCTCGACCGCCTGCTGCGGGTCGGCCAGCGAGATGATCGGCGCGGACAGGAAGCGGTGGTCGGGACGGTCGAAACCCCAGTCCTCGTCCAGCCACAGGTTGAACGCGTGCACCGAGGCCATCGTCGCCTCGATGTCGTGCTTGAGCGCCTCTTCGACCCCGCAGGCGAAGGTCGGCAGCATGAACACCGTTTCGAGGTTCTGCTTGTCCAGGATCTTCACCCGGGCGTCACGGTTCTGGTATTCCGGATGCTCGGAAAGCCGGTCGACCTTCATCAGCGAGGCCGGATCCACCCCTTCCGGGATCTCGCCGCGGAACAGCAGGTCCAGACATCCGGGTTCGATGATCGGATCGAACGTCGGGTTCGGGATGAAGTGATTGACCACCCCACCCATCACCGCGAAGGTGCGCTTGCCCTCGGTGAGCATCTGCACCCCGCGCCGCTTGAACTCCTTGGGCAGGTGCCGGGTGAGGGCGTCCAGCGGTTCGTAGTAGTGGTTGTCGACGTCGATCGCCATGTAGTCCAGCGGTTGCACCTGGGTTTCGGTCATGGCAGTTCCTCCTTCAACGGCGGGAAGCTCGGCTGTCGCTTCTCGAAAAAGGCCGTGATGCCTTCGATGAAATCGGGGCGTTGCATCGATTCGTGCATCAGCTTCTCGGCCTGGGCGCTGGTGGCGACCATGTCACGCAGCGCGTCGTCGTAGACCTGCCGCTTGATCACGGCCAGCGCGCTCGGCGCGCAGTTGCGGGCCATGTCCTCGGCGTAGTCCAGGGTTCGGGCCATCAGTTCGCCGGCCGGGACCACCTCTTTGACCAGTCCGAGTTCGTGGGCCTCCTCGGCGTAGAAGGTCCGCCCGCTCAGCAGCAGGTCCAGCGCGGTGCCCCAGCCGACCAGGCGGGGAAGGATCCACGAGATCCCGTACTCGGCGATCAGCCCCCGGCGGGAGAAGGCGGTGGTGAACTTCGCGCCCGCGGCGGCGAAGCGGATGTCGCACATCAGCGCCTGGGTCAGCCCGATGCCGGCGCACGCGCCGTTGATGGCGGCGATGATCGGTTTGTTCACCGCGGTGACGAAGTGCGGATGACGTTCGCCGACCAGTTGGGTCACATCGGTGTCCGACGAGGTTTCACCGGCTCCGCCGATCGTGTCGAGGTCCCCCATGTCGGCGCCGGCGCAGAACGCCCGGCCGTTGCCGGTGATCACGATCACCCGGACGTCGGGATCACGCTCGGCGCGATCCATGCAGCGGTAGAAGGCACCTGCCAGCCCGCCGCCCCAGGCGTTCAGGCGTTCGGGGCGGTTGAGCGTGAGCACCGCGACACCGCTGTCGCGCAGCTCGTAGCGGACCGCACTGTCAGCCCCGGTGCCGACAGGCTCTGCGGCGCGTTCGACAGCGCTCACCCGATGAACCTCCCAAGCTCGACCGATGCTCATACTGTACACCTATCGGTAGTGGCTTCTGCAATGCCGCTGCGGGCCTCAGCCGTCGAGGAGTCCGAGGTTCTTGTAGGCGCTGCGGATCTGGACTTTCGCGGCCTCGGGAAGCAGCGCCTGCGGGGGCCGGGAATCCGGGTGGTCACCGATCGGCAGACCCAGTACCGACGCCGCGAACTTGAACGCGCCGCCCCAGTGGGTGAAGTAATCGGCCCGGCCCGGGTAGCAGGTGAACCACGAACCCATGTCCAGCTCGAACTGGTCCATCCCGCTCTCCCGGGCGTAGTCCATCGCCTCGATCAGGCGGCCGTCGAGAATCAATTGCCAGTACTCGGAAAGTATTGGCCGTTGCGGAGTTTCGAACAGATAGCCGGCCGTTCCCAGCTGCGCGGGGCAGACGATCCCGTCGCGCAGCCAGCCGGCCCGATAGACGGTCTTGTCACATTCCCAGATGACCAGCCCGGGGGCGAGTTGGTGCAGCAGACGGCTGGCCGCCGGCCGGAAGGCGCCCTCCTTGGTGGCGCAGACTGCGGGGATCTCGTGAAAGATCCGGGCACTCTCGGCCGGGGTCAGCACGTACCCGGACGACGGCGAGTTGAACATGCCCAGCGCGATGTCGGTCCGCTCGGCGATGTAGCGGAAGAAGCGCAGAACCCCTTCTCCGCCATGCGTTTCCATCATCGGCGTCTGGATGTAGACGATGTCGGCGCCGGCCTGCTCGGCGTGCCGGGTCAGCTCGAGGCAGTCCTTGGCCGAGGTTGCCGCGGCGCAGGCCTGTACGACCACCTCAGGGTTCGACCGTCGCCCCTGTTCGATGGCCACCTCCAACAGGCGTTTGCGCTCGCCGAGGGTCAGCGCCCAGAACTCGGAGATCCCGCTGGTACACCACAGCATCGGGTGGCCGAGGTCATCGACGCAGTATCGCACCAGGGTCCGGTAGGCGTCCCAGTCGATGTCGTCGCCGTCCGGTCCGCAGAACGGCGTGTAGAGCGAATCGCCGATGCCGCGCAATGCTTCCCGCGACCATTCTCGGGCCTCTGCCGCTGTTGCCATACGCACTCCCTGTGCCGGATTCTCAGGTGAAGTCGCTACCGCCGTCGACGTTGATGTTGGCGCCGGTCATGTACGAATTGCGCCGCGATGCCAGGAACGCGACGACGGGCCCGATCTCGTCGGGCAGCCCGGCCCGCGGGAGATGGGCCGGATGGCCGAAGTGCTCGTCGATCGCGGCCATCAGCGCGTAGGGATCGCTGCCGTCGACACCGACCGAGGACGCCCAGCCCACCAGCGCCTCGGAGGCGATGCTGCCCGGCGAGACCACGTTGACCAGGATCTCGTCGGGGGCCAGCCGCAGCGAGAGGTTCTTCGAGATGCTGGTCACCATCGCCTTGGCGGCGGTGTAGGCGGGCAGGATCTCACTCTGGCGCTGGGTGGAGTGGGCCGAGAAGTTCACGATCCGGGCCCACTGCGCGGCGCGCAGCAGCGGCAGGGCCGCGCGCACACACCGCACCATGCCCATCGCACCCTCGTCGACAGCGCGGCTCCAGTCCTCGTCGGACAGTTCGTCGAACGCACCCCGGACACTCGGCCCGACCGCATTGACGAGGATGTTCAGCTGCCCGCCCCACCGGTCGCCGAGCCCGGCGAAGGCACGGCGCACCTGATCGTCGTCGGCGGTGTCGGCGACGACCCCGAGGGCATCGGGACTACCCCGCTCCCGCAGCTGCGCGGCGGCAGCGTCCACCACGTCCTTGGTCCGGCCGACCAGCGCCACCCGCGCTCCGTCGTCGGCGAAGCACCGCGCGGCGGCCAGCCCCATGCCCCGTCCGCCGCCGACGACGACCGCGGTGGCATCGCGCAAGCCCAGGTCCATCGGAGTCCGCCCGCCTGGGTCAGGTGCCGGTCCAGTTGGGCTTGCGCTTCTCGGCGAAGGCCGTCGCGCCCTCCATCGCATCCTTGGACGAGAACACCGGGAAGACCAGTTCGCCCTGCTTCTTCCACATCTCGGCTTCCGTCCAGTCCGCCGACTTGGTCATCACCTCTTTGGTCACCGCGACCGCGAGCGGCCCGTTGGCGGTGATGCGCTCGGCCAGTTCCAGCGCGCCGGCCAGTGCCTCACCCGGTTCGGTCAGCTTGTTGACGAAGCCCCACGCCGACGCCTCCTCGGCGGTGAAGCTCTCGCCGGTCAACGCGAGTTCGAGCGCCTTCTGATACGGGATCCGCTTCTGCAGCCGCAGCAGCCCGCCGCCGGCCGCGACCAGACCTCGCTTGACCTCGGGAATGCCGAACTTCGCGTTCTTGGCCGCCACGATCAGGTCGGTGGCCAGCACGATCTCGGTGCCGCCGGCCAGCGCGTAGCCCTCGACGGCTGCGATCAGCGGCTTGCGCGGCGGGCGTTCGGTGAAGCCGATCCCGCGCCCCTCGATCGCCGGGACCTCACCGGCCATGAACGCCTTGAGGTCCATGCCCGCGCAGAAGTTGCCGCCCGCGCCTGTGATGATCGCCACCGACAGGTCGGGTGTGTCGTCGAGTTCGTCCATCGCATCGGCCAGGCCCTGGGCCACCGCGAGATTGAAGGCGTTGCGGGCCTCCGGCCTGTTGATGGTGATGATCAGGGTTCGCCCCTGGCGCTCGACCAGAACCTCGTCTGACACTGTGCCCCTTTCGCCTGCACCACGCTGGGCGGGCAGGATATCGCCCGGTATCGCTGGAAAAGCTTACTATAGGACTTACAGTAAAAGAGTGGATCACAGGTGGCCGTTCCCGATCCGATGCCTGCCGGTAAGGTCGCGGACACGGCGACGCAGCGACATGGACGCAAAGGCGCAGTTCACGATACTCGCTGTTGACTCATTCAGGACAACCATCCCGCCCCTGGGAGTCGTGCGCGCAGCAATCGAATGACGGAGGTGCCCCCAGTGGCAAAGCAGGTGACCGCGCAGAAGCGCCAGCGGCGTGAGCGCGGTTCCATCAATCCCGACGACATCATCAAGGGTGCGTTCGAACTCGCCGAGCAGGTCGGCATCGACAACCTCAGCATGCCGTTGCTGGGCAAGCACCTGGGCGTCGGCGTCACCAGCATCTACTGGTACTTCCGCAAGAAGGACGACCTGCTCAACGCGATGACCGACCGTGCGCTGCGCCAGTACGCCTTCGCCACCCCGTACGTCGAGGCCAAGGACTGGCGCGAGACGCTGGCCAACCATGCCCGCTCGATGCGCGAGACGTTCAACGGCAACCCGATCCTGTGCGATCTGATCCTGATCCGCTCGGCGCTGAGCCCCCGCGCGGCGCAGCTGGGCGTGCAGGAAGTGGAGAAGGCGATCAACAGCCTCGTCGAGGCCGGGCTCTCGGCCGAACAGGCCTTCGACACCTACTCGGCGATGTCGGCACACGTGCGCGGTTCGGTGGTCCTGCAGCGGCTACGCGAGAAGAACCTCGCCGCCGAGGACAGCCCCGGCGAGATCGACGAGTCGGTCGACCCGGACAGCACGCCGCTGCTGGCGACCATCATCCAGACCGGGCACCACCTCAGCGCTTCGGACGACCGCAATTTCGAGTTCGGGCTCGAATGCATCCTCGACCACGCCGGCAGGCTGCTCGACTCGAATGCCAAGCCCGCCCGCA
>JAXHTL010000227.1:0-7173 GCA_034190095.1 Actinomycetota bacterium | reverse complement strand
GAAGGTGTGGACGTCCCGCTGGCCTGACCGCTACGTGTCGGGCGACCAGTAGGACAGCATCTCGGCCAGCGTCTCGAACGCTGCGGTGTTCACCCCGTAGGTGGCCTCGAAGTGCACCGACAGCGGGAAGCCGAGCTCCCCCACCCCGTCGACGACCCGCTTGTACAGGTCCAGCATCATCGCCCGCCGCCCGGCCGGGTCGGTCTCGGCCAAGGTGCGGACGAACTGCTGTTCCTTGGCGACCGCTTCGTTGCCGGGGTCCTGGATCAGCCAGTCGATCAACCCGACGCGGCTTTCCACCTTCGGGACGAACCCGAACGACAGCAGGATCTCCGGACGGTGGTCCGTCGTGGCGGCGAACTCACGCAGGAACCCGACGATCGCGTCGGAGTACAGCAACTGGGTCATGCCGTAGGTGGCGCCGCGGTCGCACTTGAAGTTGAACCGACCGTGTTCTCCCTCGCGGGTGGGGATCAGGATCGCTCCCCGATGCTCCACCACCCCTTCGAAGAGTGACAACGCATCGGTCGGGGCCACCCCGGAGCCCTCACCGTCGTTGAGGGTGCGGGGTACGCCGACGAAGGCGATCCCCTCGAAACCACTGCCGGTGAGTTCGGTGAGCCTGGCGCGCAGCGTCGGCTCGTCCATGAACGCGGTGACCTGGGTGCACAGGCCTTTGATCCCGGGCAGTTCGGGCTCGATCATCGACCAGAAATCGAGGACGTCGAGCTTCGGTTTCATCTCGACGGGGCGGTCGTCGTCCTCCTCGATCATCCCCGGGATCATCACGTGCCGGATCCGGTCCTCCAGGCCCACTTCTTTGGAGCACCGCAGGACTTTCTCGGCATCTTCCATGGCGTGCTCACGGCCACGATCGACGTTCGGGGGCACCAATTCGAGAGCGATGGTGTTCAAGCTCACAGCATTTGCTCCACATCTGACGTACTCGGGCGGGCAGGTCATCCGGTTGACCCACGTTACAGACCGCCAAATGTGACCGCGCCCGGGTGTCGAGGGGCCGGAGCCGACGCACATCACATCGGCGGCCGGGTTTTTCGTTGACATAATTGCCGCAGACGCCCATGAACATTGCTCAAACTCCCCCGTTTCGCGGTGCCCGCCTCCTGGTGGTCGCCCTCTTCGCTGTGCTCGTCGCCGCGCTGGCGGCCTGCACCGGTGTCGAGCCGTCACCCGGCTCCACGTCGAGCAGCAGCCCGCTGCCCAGTTCGCCGTTCGACCCGACCACGACGCCGCTTCCCGAACCGACCGGCCCGCTGCTGGCCTACCGTGCGGCCGACGAGATCGGGCTGGTCGACGGCACCACCGTCATCGCCACCGCATCCGGCACCTTCACCCCGTCCAACGACCTCATCACCACCGAGGACGGCCGCTACGTGTTCGCCCGGACCACCGACGACCAGCTGGCCACCCTCGAGGTGGCCAGCGGCAAGTCGGCCACCCGCCCGGTTCCGACAGGCCCTGCGGTGGGCACCGGTGGGGAGAGCACCGTGGTGTGGTTCGAGCAGCCCAACCGCTTGATGCGACTGGACCTCGCCGACCCCGACTCGCAACCGACGATCGCCCAGATCGTCGAGCTGCCGACGGTTCCGGGCACCCGGCCCGGGGAAGCCCGGCTGGTGGTGGCGCGCGGCGGTACGGCCGTCATCGCCCGCACGGAGACGCCACCGTCGCCGTTCGGCGGCCCGGACACCCTCTATGCCGTCCGCGGCCCCGGGGCGCCGACCTCGCTCGGCCAGGTCGAGGCGAACAGCCCCGTGTCGGTGGCCCGTCTCAGCGCCGACGGCGCCCGGCTGGCCTATGCCATGTACCGCGCCACCGACAACGAGTGCGGCACCGCGGCGGTGGTGCTGACCGCGGCGGACGGCTCCCAGCAGACCTACGACGTCGCCAGCTCCGATGCCCAGGCCGGTTCCCGGGTGCCCAAACTCTGGTGGCCGACGGAGGGTCTGCCGCAGCTGAGCCTGATGACCTGGCGATGCGACCGCACCGAGGCCTACCCGCCGTTGGTGTGGCAGTTGTCCGACGACGGGATGACCCAGGTCGAGCCGCGGGCCGCGGCGATCCAGATCGCCGACGTCGCGCCCGCGCAACGCGCGCTGGTGCTCCCCCAGGACGGCGAGTACACCGAACCGGCCGGTGCACTGGTGCTCGAGGAGAGCGATCGCCGGATACCGATCAAATCGGGTGTCGACGCCATCGCCGTCATCGCGCCGTCTCCGTAGGCTGGGAACGGTGAGTATCGCGCTGGCGGACACGTTCGTCCGCGACCTTCCGGAGTTGGCCGTGCGGTGGCAGGCGGAGTCCGCGCCCGAACCGCGGCTGCTCGCGCTCAACGTACCGCTGGCCCGCGAGCTGGGCCTCGACCCGGAGTGGCTCCGCGGCCCCGGTCTGGGGCTGCTGCTGGGCACCGCCGTTCCCGAGGGCGCCACCCCTGCCGCGCAGGCCTATGCCGGGCATCAGTTCGGCGGGTTCGTGCCCAGGCTCGGCGACGGCCGCGCACTGCTGCTCGGCGAACTCACCGACACCGACGAGCGGGTGCGCGACCTGCACCTGAAGGGATCGGGGCGCACCCCGTTCGCACGCGGCGGGGACGGGCTGGCCGCCGTCGGCCCGATGCTGCGCGAATACCTGATCAGCGAGGCGATGCACGCGCTGGGGATTCCCACCACCCGTGCGCTCGCGGTGGTCGCCACCGGCCGCGAGGTGTACCGGGAATCGGTGTTGCCCGGCGCCGTGCTGGCCCGGGTGGCCGCCAGCCACCTGCGAGTCGGCACGTTCCAATACGCGTCGCTGCTGGCCCAGTCGAGCGGGGACGTCGATCTGCTGCGCCGGCTCGCCGACCACGCGATCGCGCGTCACCATCCGGCGGTCGCCGACGCCGAACACCGCTATCTGGCCCTGTTCGACGCCGTGATCGAAGCGCAGGCCGACCTCGTCTCAGGCTGGATGCTGGTCGGCTTCGTGCACGGGGTGATGAACACCGACAACATGACGATCTCGGGTGAGACGATCGACTACGGCCCGTGCGCATTCATGGAGGCTTTCGATCCGGAGACGGTCTACAGCTCCATCGACAGCTGGGGCCGCTACGCGTATGGGAACCAGCCGGCCATCGCGTTGTGGAACCTGGCCCGCTTCGCCGAGGCGCTGCTGCCGTTGTTCGACGACGACACCGAGCAGGCCATCGGCATGGCCGAGGCGTCACTGAACACCTTCCAGGCGCACTACGATGCGCGCTGGTCGGCGGGCATGGCAGCCAAACTGGGGGTGCCCGATGTCCCGCGTGACGTGGTCGACGGCCTGGCCGCGGAACTGCTGACCCAGCTACAGCAGAGCAAGGTCGACTACACGTCGTTCTTCCGCCGGCTGGCCGCGGCCGCCCGCGGGGACACCGAGCCTGCCCGCGGCGAGTTCGTCGACCTCGCCGCCTTCGACGACTGGCTCGGCCGCTGGCGTGCGCTGGTTCCGGATGCGGCGCTGATGGACCGGGTCAACCCCGTCTACATTCCGCGCAACCATCTGGTCGAGGAGGCTCTGGCGGCGGCCACCGACGGTGACCTCGCGCCTTTCGAGAGCTTGATGGACGCCGTCGGCTCGCCGTTCACCCAACGGCCCGGCCTCGAGCGCTACGCCGAGCCGGGGCAGCAGGAGTTCACCGCCTCCTTCCGAACTTTCTGTGGAACCTGACCTGCGGGCGTAGCGTTTCAGGGGTGAGTGACAGCACCCCTCTCGGACTGCAGGATCTGCTGTTCATCTACGGCGAGACCTCGAGTTCGAAATTGCATGTGGGGGGTCTGCTGCCCTTCACCCCGCCCGCCGACGCTCCGCGTGACTATCTGCGCCGGGCGGTCGACGAAGCGCGCAGCCTCGACGTGGTGGCGCCGTGGAATCGAAAGCTGGCCCACCCGCGGCTGCAGTTCAGCCCACTGCACAGCTGGATCATCGACGAGGACTTCGACTTCGACTACCACGTGCGCCGGTCGGCGCTGGCCAGCCCGGGTGACGAGCGGGAGCTGGGCATCCTGGTGTCCCGGCTGCACAGCAACCATCTCGACCTGACCCGGCCCCCGTGGGAGCTGCACGTCATCGAAGGTCTCGAGGGCGGCCGCTTCGCGCTGTACCTGAAGATCCATCACGCACTGGTCGACGGCTACAGCGGGATGCGCATGCTCGGCCGCAGTTTGTCCACGTCGTCTGAAGCCGACGACCCGCGCATGTTCTTCAACGTGCCCTCGCCGTCGCGTCCCCCGCGCCAGCCCGAGCCGGGCGGGAACCCGCTGACCGCTTCGCTGCGGGCCCTCGGCGGCGTGGGTTCGGCGGTCACCGGAGCCGTGGGATCAGCGGTGGACCTCACCACGGCCTTGGTCAACACCCAACTGCGCCGCGACGGGGAGCACGCGCAGATCCCCGGTTCGGCGTCGGCGCCGCACAGCATTCTCAACGCCCGGATCAGCCGCAACCGCCGCTTCGCCACCCAGCAGTACCAGTTCGACCGCCTCAAGGCGCTGAGTTCGCAGCACGGCGTGACGATCAACGACGTGGCGCTGGCGATCATCGGTGGCGGGCTGCGCACGTTCCTTGCCGATATGGACGAGCTCCCCGAGCGATCGCTGATCGCCTTCCTGCCGGTGAACGTCCGGCCCAAGGGCGACGAGGGTGGCGGCAACGCGGTGGGGGCGATCCTGGCCCCGATGGGCACCGACATCGAGGACCCCGTCCAGCGTCTGGTCTCGATCAGCGCCGCGACGCGTGCGTCCAAGGCCCAACTCCAGACCATGACGCCGGCCGCGATCATCGCCTACAGCGCGGCGCTGCTGGCGCCCGCGGGCGGACAGATCGCCGGCGCGCTGACCGGAGTGGCGCCGCCGTGGCCCTACACCTTCAACCTGTGTGTCTCCAATGTGCCCGGCCCCTCAGAGCCGTTGTATTTCAGGGGCTCCCGCCTCGAGGCGACCTATCCGGTGTCCATTCCGATCCATGGGATGGCGCTGAACATCACGCTGCAGAGTTACGCCGAGACGATGAACCTCGGGTTCGTGGGCTGCCGTGATCGGCTACCCAGCCTGCAGCGTCTCGCCGTCTACACCGGCGACGCACTCACCGACCTGGAGAAGGCCTCACTCCAGTAGCACCCGCGGGTGGCCCGCCATGCCGTCCACCACCGTCCTACGCCTCACAGGCGGCGCACAGCCGACGCTGGGAACGTCCATAGCGGCGGCGGCCACCCTGAGAGCATGACGATCGACGACCACGACCGCGGCCTCCGCCACGATCTCGGGGTGATGACCCGGCGCCGGGCACTCCTGGCGCTCGGGCTCGGAGCTGTGACTGCCGCCGGATGCGCCGGGGCGACCGACCCGGAAGCACCGCAGGCGGCTCCGCAGGAGACCGCCGGCCCCTACCCCGGAGACGGGTCCAACGGTCCCAATGTGCTGATCGAGTCGGGTGTGGTCCGCTCCGACATCACCACGAGCTTCGGAAGCTGTTCCGGAGTGGCCGAGGGTGTCCCTGCGACGCTGACGCTCACCCTGCAGGATCTGGCGGCCGACGGGGCACCCGGCGCGGGCATGGCCGTCTACCTCTGGCACTGTGACCGGGAAGGTCGCTATTCGCTCTACAGTCCGGGGGCGACCGAGCAGAACTATCTTCGGGGTGTCCAGGTCGCCGACGACTCGGGCCAGGTCAGCTTCACGACGATCTTTCCCGCCTGTTACCCGGGCCGATGGCCGCACTTCCACTTTGAGGTGTTCGACTCGCTCGAACGGGCCGTGGCGGGTTCGCAGGCTCGACTCACCTCGCAGATCGCGCTGCCGGAACAGGCCTGCTCCGAGGTGTACGACGCCGACCCCGGATATTCGGCGAGCATCGCCCACCTGGCTGCACTGTCCCTCGACAACGACGGCGTGTTCGGCGACGGCTGGGATGCCGAACTGGCCTCGGTCGAGGGCAGTTCGGCGGCCGGACTGGACATCGCACTGACGGTGGGTGTCGCCGAGAAGTCACAGAACACGTTGGGAGACAGCGGCTTCGGTGGACCACCACCCGGCGGGCCACCGCCGCGTTAGCTGCCGAGCTCCCCGCTGATTCCGCGTTCCAGCGCGGCCCGGGCGCGTTCCGGCAACACGATCAGACCGTCGAGTTCGCGGTGCACCAGTTGGTAGGCGCGCTCCCGCTCCTGGGGCGAAGCCGCCGAGTCGGAAGCCACCCGGAGCAGGCGCTGCGCCCGGGCCAGCCGGTCCTGCTCGGCATCGGTGAACCCGGTTCGGCGGCGGCGGATCGCTTCTGCTTCAGCGATATCGAAGGCGGTGACATAGTCCTGGACGGCGTCGCGGTATTCGCGGGCGGCGTCACGGTCGCCGAGCAGGTCGGCGACGTCGGCGGGGCGCAGGAAGTCGGCCCGGAGCTTTGCGCGGTGAAACCGTTCGGTGAGCGGATCACGCATGTCGGTCATCAACGGGTAGTCGAGCAGGGTCGCCACGTCCAGCTCATAGTCCAGCCATCTGGTGTCGGTCCGGTCGTGTTCCTCGACGGCCCGTTCGATGGCACGTCGACGCGCCGTGTCGGAGTCGGCACCGATCTGCGGCTCGGCGGGCTGTTGCTCGACCTGAGCCCGCATTCTCGCCGAGACGATCGCGCGGAACGTCGCATAGCCGACGCCGGCCAGCGGCAGCACGATCACCAGCAGCTCGACCAGGCGGATGAGCAGTCCCATACCGCCAGGATGCCAGTTGAGAACTCAGGTGGTTTCGATTCCGGACGAGCTGGCTATTGCTCTGTCATGCGACACAAGACATTTAATCTCGGATCCCTGCTCTTCGCGGGTGCAGCGGCAGCCGCGATCTCCACCGCACCGCTGGCCGGCGCCCAGCCGCCGCCACCGGCTCCGCCGCCACCGCCGCCGCCGGCGTGCGTCAACCCCGACGGCGGCCCGTGCGTTGCCGGTCCCGGCGGCGCGGAAGGTGCCATTCCCGGTGGTCCGGGCGGTGAAGCCGGCCCCGGCGGTGCGTCCGGCGCGATTCCCGGTGGACCGGCCGGCGCTGCCGGCCCCGAGGGTGCCACCGGCAGCTTGGGCCCGGGTGGGCCCAGCGGAACCGCAGGGCCCGGCGGAGCCAGCGGATGCATCCCCGGTGTGGGCTGCGCCAGCATTCCCGC
>JAXHTL010000226.1:0-7284 GCA_034190095.1 Actinomycetota bacterium | reverse complement strand
GGTGCCCCCGGCAGGATTCGAACCTGCGGCCTTCTGCTCCGGAGGCAGACGCTCTATCCCCTGAGCTACGGGGGCGCGTGCGGTGCGGACTCGCGACCGACGGCGCCGATGGGCGTGGCCTAGCGTAGCGCATCGGCGCAAGGGGAAACGGATTCGGGGGCAGAAGCCCCCAGACCATAGGATGGTGCCCCGTGACCCCCGCCGATCTGGCCGAGCTGCTCAAGTCGACCGCCGCCGCGGTGCTGGCCGAGCACGGCCTCGACTCCTCCGTGCTGCCCGCGACCGTGACCGTCGAGCGTCCGCGCAACCCCGAACACGGGGACTACGCGACCAACCTGGCACTGCAACTGGGCAAGAAGGTGGGCGCCAACCCGCGCGAGCTGGCCGGCTGGCTGGCCGAAGCACTGACCGCCGCGGACGGTATCGCCGCTGCCGAGGTCGCCGGTCCCGGATTCGTGAACCTGCGCATCGAGGCCTCGGCGCAGAACGTCATCGTCGGCAACGTCATCGCCGCGGCCGGCCGGTACGGCACGTCGGAGGCGATGGGCGGGCGCAAGGTCAACCTCGAGTTCGTCTCGGCCAACCCCACCGGGCCCATCCACATCGGCGGCACCCGCTGGGCCGCGGTCGGCGACGCGCTGGGCCGGCTGCTGAGCACCCAGGGCGCCGACGTGGAGCGCGAGTACTACTTCAACGATCACGGCGCCCAGATCGACCGGTTCACCAATTCGCTGATCGCCGCGGCCAAGGGCGAGCCCGCCCCGGAGGACGGCTACGCCGGCACCTACATCGCCGACATCGCCGCCCAGGTGCTCGCCAAGGATCCCGACGTGCTGAGCCTGCCCGACGACGAGATGCGCGAGACCTTCCGCGCCATCGGGGTGAACCTGATGTTCGACCACATCAAGGCCTCGCTGCACGACTTCGGCACCGACTTCGACGTCTACACCCATGAAGACTCGATGCACACCTCCGGGCGGGTGGAACAGGCCATCGCCCAGCTGCGCGAGAACGGCAGCATCTACGAATCCGAGGGCGCGGTCTGGCTGCGCACCACCGACTTCGGCGACGACAAGGACCGGGTGGTCATCAAGAGCGACGGGCAGCCCGCCTACATCGCCGGCGACCTGGCCTACTTCCTGGACAAGCGCCAGCGCGGATTCGACCTGTGCATCTACATGCTCGGTGCCGACCACCACGGCTACATCGCCCGGCTCAAGGCCGCCGCGGCCGCGCTGGGGGACGACCCCGACACCGTCGAGGTGCTGATCGGGCAGATGGTCAACCTGGTGCGCGACGGCCAGCCGGTGCGGATGAGCAAGCGGGCGGGCACCGTCATCACCCTCGACGACCTCGTCGAGGCGATCGGCGTCGACGCGGCGCGCTACGCGCTGATCCGCAGCTCGGTGGACACCCCGATCGACATCGATCTGGAGCTGTGGTCCTCGGCGTCGAACGAGAACCCGGTCTACTACGTGCAGTACGCCCACGCGCGGCTGTCGGCGCTGGCCCGCAACGCCGCCGAGCTGGGCGTCGTACCCGACACCGCGCACCTGGACCTGCTGACCCATGACAAGGAAGGCACCCTGATCCGCAACATCGGGGAGTTCCCCCGGGTGCTCGAGACCGCGGCCGGACTGCGTGAACCACACCGGGTTTCGCGCTACCTGGAGGATCTCGCCGGCGACTACCACCGGTTCTACGACTCGTGCCGGGTGCTTCCGCAGGGTGACGAGCAACCCGGTGAGCTGCACTCGGCCCGACTCGCGCTGTGTCAGGCCACCCGCCAGGTCATCGCCAACGGGCTGGCCATCCTCGGCGTCAGTGCTCCGGAGCGCATGTGATCGCCCACCCCGCCGGCCCCAGACACGCCGAGGAAGTCCACCACGGCGGTGCCCCCGACCGTCCGCGGACCGCCCAGGAGGTCTCGGCGCTGGCGCGTAACGTGTGGCCGCGCAACACGGTTCGCGGCGACGACGGCGCCGTCTCGATCGCCGGTGTCGCGCTCCGCGACATCGCCGCGGAGTTCGGCACCCCGGTGTTCGTCATCGACGAGGACGACTTCCGCTACCGCTGCCGCGAGATCGCGCAGGCGTTCGGCGGAGGCGAGCACGTCCACTACGCCGCGAAGTCCTTCCTGTGCACCGAGATCGCCCGCTGGGTCGACGAAGAGGGGCTCGCGCTCGACGTGGCCAGCGGCGGCGAGCTGGCCGTCGCGCTGCACGCGGGTTTCCCGGCCGAGCGGATCGCTCTGCACGGCAACAACAAATCGCTGGCCGAACTGACCGCGGCGGTGCGCAACCGGGTCGGCCACGTCGTGGTCGACTCGATGATCGAGATCGACCGCCTCGACCAGATCGCCGGTGAGGCGGGCATCGTGCAGGACGTGCTGGTGCGCGTCACCGTGGGCGTGGAGGCGCACACCCACGAGTTCATCTCCACCGCCCACGAGGACCAGAAGTTCGGGTTGTCGCTGGCCACCGGAGCCGCGATGGAGGCTGTCCGCCGGGTGTTCGCGGCCGACAACCTGCGCCTGGTCGGCCTGCACAGCCACATCGGTTCGCAGATCTTCGACGTCGCGGGCTTCGAACTGGCCGCACACCGCGTCATCGGTCTGCTGCGCGACGTGGTCGCCGAGTTCGGCATCGACAAGACCTCGCAGATGTCCGTCGTCGACCTCGGCGGCGGGCTGGGCATCTCCTATCTGCCGTACGACAACCCACCGCCGATGCGCGAGCTGGCCGACAAACTGCTGGCCATCGTGCGCGACGAATCGGCCGCCGTCGGGCTCCCATCTCCCGACCTGGTCGTCGAACCGGGGCGTGCCATCGCCGGGCCGGGCACCATCACGCTCTACGAGGTGGGCACCACCAAGGACGTCGCCGTCAGCCCGACCGCGCACCGGCGCTACGTCAGCGTCGACGGCGGAATGAGCGACAACATCCGCACCTCGCTGTACGGGGCCGAATACGACGTGCGGTTGCTGTCCCGCGACAGCGATGCGACCCCGACGCTGTCCCGGGTCGTCGGCAAGCACTGCGAAAGCGGGGACATCGTGGTCCGCGACGCCTGGCTGCCCGACGACGTCGCCCCGGGTGACCTGCTGGGCGTCGCCGCGACCGGCGCATACTGCTATTCGATGTCGAGTCGTTACAACCTGATCGGTCGGCCCGCCGTGGTGGCCGTGCGCGACGGGCGGGCCCGCCTGATCCTGCGCCGGGAGACGGTCGATGATCTCTTGAGTCTGGAAGTGAGGTGAAACGGTGACCGAAGCGGGCGGCAAGCGCACCGGCAAGGACATAGGTGTGGCCGTACTCGGGCTGGGAAACGTCGGCAGCCAGGTGGTGCGGATCATCGAGGAGAGCGCGGCGGACCTGGCCGCGCGGGTCGGTGCACCCCTGGTGGTCCGCGGCATCGGCGTGCGCCGGGTCGACGGTGACCGCGGGGTCCCTGCCGAGTTGCTCACCGACAACATCGAGGCCCTGGTCTCGCGCGACGACGTCGACATCGTCGTCGAGGTGATGGGTCCGGTCGAACCCGCGCGCAAGGCCATCCTGGCCGCCCTGGAACAGGGCAAATCGGTCGTCACCGCCAACAAGGCGCTGATGGCGGTCTCGGCGGGGGAGATCGCCCAGGCCGCCGAGAGCGCCAACGTCGACCTGTACTTCGAGGCCGCGGTCGCCGGGGCCATCCCGGTCATCCGCCCGCTGACCCAGTCGCTGGCCGGAGACACCGTGCTGCGGGTCGCCGGCATCGTCAACGGCACCACCAACTACATCCTCTCGGAGATGGACAGCACCGGCGCCGACTACGCGGGCGCGCTGGCCGACGCCGGCGCCCTGGGGTACGCCGAGGCCGACCCGACGGCCGACGTGGAGGGCTACGACGCCGCCGCCAAGGCCGCGATCCTGGCCTCGATCGCGTTCCACACCCGCGTCACCGCCGACGACGTCTACCGCGAGGGCATGACGATGGTCTCGGCCGCCGACTTCGCCTCGGCGCGGGCGCTGGGCTGCACGATCAAGCTGCTCGCGATCTGCGAGCGGCTCACCGACTCCAACGGGCAGCAGAGCGTGTCGGCGCGGGTGTACCCGGCACTGGTGCCGCTGGACCATCCGCTGGCCTCGGTCAACGGCGCGTTCAACGCGGTGGTCGTGGAGGCCGAGGCGGCCGGGCGGCTGATGTTCTACGGCCAGGGCGCCGGCGGCTCCCCGACGGCCTCGGCGGTGCTCGGTGATCTGGTGATGGCGGCCCGCAACCGCGTCTACGGCGGCCGCGGGCCCCGGGACTCCAACTATGCGAAGCTGCCGGTCGCGCCGATCGGGGTGATCCCGACCCGGTACTACGTGAACATGAACGTCGCCGACCGGCCCGGTGTGCTCTCGACGGTGGCCGCCGAGTTCAGCCGCCACGAGGTCAGCATCGCCGAGGTGCGCCAGGAAGGCATGGTCGACGAGGGCGGCCAGCGCTGCGGTGCGCGCATCGTTGTGGTGACCCACCAGGCGACCGATGCCGCTCTGTCGGAAACCGTTGCGGCACTGTCTGATCTGGAGGTCGTGCAGAGCATCAACAGCGTCTTGCGGATGGAAGGGACCACCGAGTGAGCACCACCGCGCCCCGCGCCGTGCACCAGCCCTGGCCGGGCCTGATCGCGGCCTACCGCGACCGGCTGCCCGTCGAGGACGACTGGACCCCGATCACCCTGCTCGAGGGCGGCACCCCGCTGGTCCCGGCCCCCAGGCTGTCCGACTACACCGGATGCACCGTGCATCTGAAGGTCGAGGGCCTCAACCCGACCGGTTCGTTCAAGGACCGGGGGATGACGATGGCCGTGACCGAGGCGGTCGCGCGTGGCCAGCAGGCGGTGCTGTGCGCCTCGACCGGCAACACCTCGGCGTCGGCGGCGGCCTACGCCGCGCGCGCCGGCATCACCTGCGCGGTGCTGGTGCCCCAGGGCAAGATCGCCATGGGCAAGCTGGCCCAGGCCGTCATGCACGGAGCCAAGATCATCCAGATCGACGGCAACTTCGACGATTGCCTGGAATTGGCCCGCAAGCTCACGGCCGACTTTCCGACGGTGTCACTTGTCAACTCGGTCAACCCGTTTCGTATCGAGGGGCAGAAGACCGCGGCGTTCGAGATCGTGGATGCGCTCGGCGACGCACCCGACGTGCACGCGCTGCCCGTCGGCAACGCCGGCAACATCACCGCCTACTGGAAGGGTTACACCGAATATCACCACGACGGTCTGGCCACCCGCCGGCCGCGGATGCTCGGCACCCAGGCCGCCGGGGCGGCGCCGCTGGTGACCGGTGAGCCGGTCAGCGATCCCGAGACCATCGCCACCGCGATCCGCATCGGCTCGCCGGCCTCGTGGAGTTCGGCGGTCGAGGCCCAGCAGGAGTCCGGCGGACGGTTCCTGGCCGCCACCGACGAGGAGATCCTGGCGGCCTACCACCTGGTGGCGCGCACCGAAGGGGTGTTCGTCGAGCCGGCGTCGGCCGCCAGCATCGCCGGGCTGCTGAAATCCATCGAAGACGGATGGGTCGCGCGGGGCTCCACGGTGGTGTGTACGGTGACCGGAAACGGACTCAAAGACCCCGACACCGCGCTCAAGGGCATGCCGGCCGTCATCCCGGTGCCCGTCGATCCGGTGGCCGTGGTTGCCAAGCTGGGTCTGGTCTAGAGCCGGTTGGGAGTCCAGTGACCCACACACTGCCACCAGGGCTGACGGCCACCGCCGTGGTCGCCGCCTCCAGTGCAAACCTCGGACCCGGCTTCGACAGCATGGGGATCGCGCTCAGCCTGTATGACGAGGTCATCGTCGAGACAACCGATTCCGGGCTGGTCGTCGAGGTCGAGGGGCAGGGTGCCGGCCAGGTCCCGCTGGACGCCTCCCACCTCGTGGTGCGCGCTGTGCAACGCGGTCTCGCGGAAACCGGGACGGTGGCTCCTGGGCTGATCGTGCGCTGCCGCAACGAGATTCCGCACTCCAGAGGGCTGGGCTCGTCGGCGGCGGCTGCTGTGGGTGGGCTCGCTGTCGCCAACGGTCTTGCCGCGCAAGCTAATTGCCCCTTGATGACCGAATCTCGACTGGTGCAGATCTCCTCGGAATTCGAGGGTCACCCCGACAATGCGGCTGCCGCCGTGCTCGGGGGAGCGGTGGTCTCCTGGACCGAGGCCGGTGCGCAGCCGCCGAGGTTCGCTGCGGCGGCGATCCGGCTTCATCCCGACATCCACCTGTTCACTGCGGTTCCGCAGGTGCGCTCGTCGACCGCCGAGACCCGTGCGGTGCTGCCCGAGCAGGTCAGCCACACCGACGCGCGTTTCAACCTGAGTCGGTCGGCGCTGCTGGTGGTGGCGCTGACCGAGCGTCCCGACCTGCTGATGGCCGCCACCGAGGACGTCCTGCATCAGCCGCAGCGGGCATCGGCGATGCCGGCATCGGCGGAATATCTGGCGGTGTTGCGGCGTTCTGGCGTACCAGCAGTGCTGTCAGGTGCTGGACCTGCAGTTCTGGCATTGAGCACGGACGCACAGTTGCCTGCCGAGGCTCTCGAGTTCGGCCGCGCGAACGGTTTCGCGGTCGACCGGATGTCGGTCGGCGACGGCGTCAAGTGGACGTCGGGTGTGACGGTTCACCGGTAAGGACCCGTTCGGTCGCCAGTAACAGATGCAACATGCGAATCACGTTGTTTCTTGCTTCCGGCCCGGATGCGGGTTATTCTCGCTGCTGTCCAGCAATCGCAGCGTGTTTACCTGCGCCGACACTAGGACGACCACTCTTCTTTCAGGTGTTCAATTTGTGGACTGACGGTTTGCCGTATTCGGCGAACCCCGGAGATCACCGTTGCATTGGCAATGGTGTGCCCGTGGCGTTGAGCCCATCAGCTGAACGCACCGAACCCCCGCGGCACTAGATCAGCGAGGGAAGAAAGGAAATCCGTGACTGATACGGACCTCATCACGGCTGGTGGCAGCACCGACAGCGGACAGCTGCCGAATTCCGTGACCGCAGATGCCTCGTCGCCCGAGGAATCGAAAGCGCCCGCGGCCGAGGACGCCGCGCCGGCGCGACGTGGCTCCCTGACCTCGCTGGTGCTCCCGGAACTGCGCGCACTCGCCAAGGAGATCGGCGTCGAAGGCGCCTCCGGCATGCGTAAGAGCGAGCTGATCGCCGCGATCCGGGAACGTCGCGGCGAATCCAACGGGGCGTCGGGCGGCAAGAAGGCCGCGAGCGCCGGCGAAGCCGCCGAGCAGAGCGCACCGGCCGCCGAGGCCGGC
>JAXHTL010000225.1:0-7343 GCA_034190095.1 Actinomycetota bacterium | reverse complement strand
TCCCTGTCTACTCAGGGGGCCCGTTCACGGCGGACCCGCGCTTGCCGCGTAGCCGGTTGTGGCTACTCAACCTGGTTCATCACCCGGGGCACCCCACCGCGGTTGGAGGGTTGCCGGCCAGCAAGCCGGGGCTTGACGCTGGCACTCATGACCGAGAGAAAGCGTATCGCACTGCGCTGCCGCGGTGCCACCGGGTTGCCGGGCGGGCAGGTCGCCGCCCGTCCGGGGCGGGTCACCCAGCGGCGTGCTGCGGGCCGGCGGGCCGGTCGAGGTGCCGGCCGACGAACTCGGCGATCAGCGCCGAGATGCGATCCGGGGCCTCGAGCATCGGGATGTGCCCGAGCTCGGGCAGACGCACCACCTCGGCGTGATCGGGCAGGTGGCGCAGGAAGTAACGGTTGCCCCGTGGTGTCGGGAACACCCGGTCGCGCCCGCACAGCACCAGCTGGGTCGGGGCGCCGAGGCCGGCCAGCTCCAGCAGTCCGGGCATGCGCAGCGTCTTGACCAGAAGCTGCAGATAGGCACTGCAGTGGGTGGCGTCGCAGACCAGCGCGCGCAGGTCGTCGTCGGAGGGTCCGTCCGCCGGTCCGCTGACCGGCAGGGTCGCCAGCCGGCGGGCGAACGGCAGGTCCAGGATGCGGGGTCCGAGCAGCCGGGCCGCGACCAGCGCCGGGCCGCCGAGCACGAACTTCAGCACGGTCTCGTACTTCGACAGCGAGTGGTGCGGCCAGCCGCCGGCGGGCGCGATGGCGGTCAGGGTGCGGGCCCGCCCGCGCCGTTCGAGTTCGAAGGCGACCCAGCCGCCCAGTGAGTTGCCGACCAGGTGGGCGGTCTGCCAGCCCAGCTCATCCATCCGCCGCTCGATGTCGTCGACCAGCATCTCGGTGTGCAGCAGCCAGGTCGGCGACGGCGGCCCGCCGTGGTGGCCCAGCATGGTCGGTGCGAACACCTCGAAACGGTCCTGGTGCGGGCCGGGGCCGGTCAGCTGCTCGGCGACGGTGCGCCAGACGTTCTGCGAGCACAGGAAGGGGTGCAGCAGCAGGATCGGCTCACCGGACCCGGCGTGAATCGGCTCTCGTGGTGCCATGGCCCGACAGTAAGGTGATACCGGCGGTACCGCAAGAATGTGTGCGCCACTGCGGCGTTAGGGTCGGCGGTCGTGACACCCGCTCTCACGGTCAGCACCGTCAACGTCAACGGCATCCGCGCGGCGGTCAAGGTGCGCTCGGCGGACAACCCGGGTCTGCTGCCCTGGTTGGACCAGACCACCGCGGACGTGGTGTGCCTGCAGGAGACGCGTGCCGACGACGAGCAACTGGCCGCCGCACTGGCCCCGGCGCTGGCAGACGGGTGGCACCTGGCTTCGGCCGTGCCGCACATCAAGGGGCGCAACGGGGTTGCGGTGCTGTCCCGCAAGCCGTTCGATGACGTCAGGATCGGCTGCGGTGCAGAGGAATTCGCCTCGCACGGCCGCTACCTCGAGGTGGACGTCGCCGGGCTGACCGTGGGCAGCGTGTACTTTCCGACCGGTGAGGCCGAGACCGACCGACAACTGGAGAAGGAACGGTTCATGACCGCCGTGGCCGCCCGGATGGCCGAATTGCTCTCCCGCGGAGGCGATGCGGTGCTGTGCGGGGACTGGAACATCGCCCACAGCGAGAACGACATCAAGAACTGGAAGGGAAACACCAAGAAGGCGGGCTTCCTGCCGCAGGAGCGTCAGTGGCTGACCGATCTGCTGGCCAGCGGCTGGGTCGACGTGGTGCGTCAGGCCCACCCCGGCGTCGCCGGGCCCTACGCCTGGTGGTCCTGGCGGGGCAAGGCCTTCGACAACGACGCGGGGTGGCGCATCGACTACCACCTGGCCACCCCCGCGCTGGCCGCGCGCGCGGCCTCGGTGCGCACCGAGCGTCCCGCCGCCTATGCGCTGCGCTGGTCGGACCACTGTCCGGTGACCGTCGAGTACCGCTGAGCGCACTCGGCTCCGGCCGTCGTCAGTTCCCACCGCCGGCCGACCGCGCGACCCGATGGTGGTGAACGCGCTGGTCGCAGCACCACCCGCACCCGCCGGGCAGGGCAGCTGCCAGCACCACAGCTGGGCACCGAGCCGGCGTTTCTCGCAGGAAGCGGAATGCCGGCCGCGCCGGGGCTGCCGCGCCCCGGGGTTGTCCGACCCGGCCGGGCTGGCCTCGTGACCAGGTCATGACAGGATTGGGTCATCATGAGCACCACAACCAAGCCGGTCGTCTTCTCCGGCGCGCAGCCGACGTCGGACTCCCTGCACCTGGGCAACGCCCTGGGCGCGGTCGCGCAGTGGGTCGGCCTGCAGGAGGGTCACGACGCCTACTTCTGTGTCGTCGACCTGCACGCCATCACCATCGCCCAGGATCCGGCCACCCTGCGCCAGCGCACCCTGGTCACCGCCGCGCAGTACCTCGCGCTGGGGATCGATCCGCAGCGGGCCACCGTGTTCGTTCAGAGCCACGTTCCCGAACACACCGAATTGGCCTGGGTGCTGGGGTGTTTCACCGGTTTCGGGCAGGCGTCGCGGATGACCCAGTTCAAGGACAAGTCGCAGAAGCAGGGCGCCGACGCCACCACCGTGGGCCTGTTCACCTACCCGGTGCTGATGGCCGCCGACGTGCTGCTCTACGACACCGACCTGGTGCCCGTCGGAGAGGACCAGCGTCAGCATCTCGAGCTCGCACGCGATGTCGCACAGCGGATCAACGTCCGCTTCCCGGACACCTTCGTGGTGCCGGAGGCGATGATCCCCAAGGCCACCGCCAAGATCTACGATCTGGCCGATCCGACCGCGAAGATGAGCAAGTCGGCGGCCACCGATGCCGGGCTGATCAGCCTGCTCGACGATCCGGCCAGGACCGCCAAGAAGATTCGCTCCGCGGTGACCGACAGTGAACGGGAGATCCGATTCGACCCCGAAGCCAAGCCCGGGGTGTCGAATCTGCTGACCATCCAGGCCGCGGTCACCGGGGCCGACATCGACAAACTCGTCGAGGGCTACGCCGGTCGCGGGTACGGGGACCTGAAGAAGGAGACCGCCGAGGCGGTCGTGGAGTTCGTCACACCGATCAAGAACAGGGTTGACGAGTTGCTCTCCGACCCGGCAGAACTGGAAGCGGTGCTGGCAAACGGGGCGCGACGGGCCCGCGACGTGTCTGGACAGACGTTGCGACGGGTATATGACCGCCTAGGCTTCTTGCCAGCGAAACTGTAGGTACCGTCGCCGCGCGACGACGATCAGGAGCAGGGGGTCGGATGACCGCGCCGTCCGCGAGCGATTCCGACGACAAGCCCGGCCTGATGGACCGGTTGCGGGCCCGGATGCCGTGGTTCGACCACGTGATGCGGGCCCAGGAGCGCTACAACAGCAGCAAGGGCGATTTCTACGCCGCCGGCATCACCTACTACACCATCTTCGCGCTGTTCCCGCTGCTGATGGTCGGCTTCGCGATCGGTGGCTTCGTGCTGGCCAGCCGCCCGGAGCTGCTCCTCGAGATCGAGAACCAGATCAGGGCCAACGTCTCGGGCGATCTCGGCCGGCAACTCATCGAGTTGATGGAGGCCGCCATCGAGTCACGCACGTCGGTGGGCATCATCGGCCTCGCGACCGCCGCGTGGGCCGGGCTGGGCTGGATGAACAATCTGCGTGAGGCGCTCAGCCAGATGTGGGGCCTGTTCCGCGAGGAGCGGCCCGGCTTCGTCAAGACCAAGCTGTCGGACCTGGTCGCGCTGGTGTCGTTGTTCGTCGCCAGCGTGTTCACCCTGGCGCTCACCGCGCTGGGCAACACCACGGTGATCGAAGACCTGTTGCACTGGTTCGGATTCCGCGATTCGACCGTGCTGAGCGTGGTGTTGCGGGTCGCCTCCATCGCGATTTCAATCCTGGTGTCCTGGTTGCTGTTCACCTACGTGATCGCACGGTTGCCGCGGGAGTCGGTCAGCTTCCGCAGCAGCATGCGGGCGGGTTTGATCGTCGCGGTCGCCTTCGAGGTCTTCAAGCTGGTCGCCTCGATCTATCTGCGCTCGGTGCTCACCGGTCCGGCCGGTGCGACGTTCGGGCCGGTGCTGGGGTTGATGGTGTTCGCCTACATCACCGCGCGTCTGGTGCTGTTCTCCACCGCGTGGGCGGCGACGCTGCCGGAGAACATGGCCGACGCGGCGCTACCGGCACCGGGGCCGGCCGTCATCAACAACCGGATCATCACCCGGCCGGGGCTGCAACCCTGGCAGGCCGCGGCGGCTGCGGCCGCCGGGGCCCTTGGCGTGCTGACGTTCTCGCGCTGGCGCCGACGCTGAACGCTCAGTGCTGCGGCCGCTGGTTGAGCGCCCGCGCGCCCATGATCAAGCTGAACACCACGATGCTGCCGATCACCCCGACACCGATGCGCACCGGCATCGCGTCGACGTCGGGCAGCGCGGCGTCGGCCGTGGTGGTGGTCGTCGCCTCGGCGGCGGCATCGGGTTCGGGTGCCACCAGCGAGGGGTCCGGCTCGATGAGGCTGCCGACCTTGGTGCCCGGCGGTGTGGCGAAGCCGTAGTCCAGCAGCCGCACCGCCTGCTCCCACGGGGCGATCGGCTGACGGGTACCGCGCAGCAGCACCGCCACCAGCCGGCGGCCGTCGTGGTCGGCGGCGCCCACGTACGTCTGTCCGGCGTCGTCGGTGAACCCGGTCTTACCGCCGAGCGCCCCCGGATAGTTGGCCAGCAACTTGTTGTCGTTCTCGATCGGATAGCTCGATCCGTCCCGGCCGGGGAAGGTGAAGTCGCGGGTGGCCACGATGTTCGCGAACACGGGGTTCTGCCACGCATAGCGGTAGAACAGGCCCATGTCGTAGGCGGAGGTGCTCATCCCGGGACCGTCGAGTCCGGACGGGGTGGCGATGCGGGTGTCGTGGGCGCCGAGCTGGCCGGCGAGCACGTTGAGCTTGTTCAGCGTGGCCTGCATGCCGCCCATCTGCATCGCCAGCGCGTGGGCGGCGTCGTTGCCCGAATACATCAGCAGTCCGTGCAGCAGATCGTTGATCGAGTAGAAGCCGCCTTCCCCGACGCCGACCTTGGTGCCCTCCTGGGCGGCGTCCTCGGCGGTGCCCGGGACCACCTTGTGCAGGGGCAGGTCGCGGATGGCCTGCATGGCGGTCGACACCTTGATGACACTGGCCGGGCGGTGCCGGCCGTGCGGGTCGCGGGCGGCGATGACGTCGCCGGTGTCGAGGTCGGCGACCAGCCATGCCTCGGCCGAGACCTCCTCGGGAACCGGGGGCGTGCCCGGCGCGGTGATGATGCCGCAGCCCGACAGGGCGTCACCGCCGAGCGGTTTGGCCGGTACCGGCAGCGGGGCGGGGGGATCGCCGAACTCCGGAACCTCGGACAGGTCGACGGCGGGCGGGGTCGTCTCCCGGTAGGGGCAGATGTTCGGATCGACCGCCGGGTCGGCCGCCGCCACCGGTGCCGCGGCCAGCATGACCGCTGTGACCAGCGCCGATGTGCGCGCGCAGAACTTCCACAATGTCGCCATGGTGAGCGAAGACTAAGCGAGCAGACCCGCCCGACCGGGGAGCCACGCTGTGACTGGTGTGATCAGTGTTTCAAATGTGACCTCGTGGCGTTCGCGGCGACCGGCCGGGTCCGCGACGTTACTAAGCTGGTCTCACTGTCGCGCCACGTTAAGGACTTCATGTTCATCCTCGTTCTCGGCTCGGTTCTCGGGCTGATGCACCTCTACGTCTGGAAGCGGATGGTCCGGGACACCACCTCGCCCGGCCGGACCCGACGCCTGCTCACGGTGGGGCTCGTCGCGCTGATGGCGCTCCTGTTCGCCGCGTTGGTGCTGCCCCGCGTCCTCGGCGTCGGCGAGTCCGGCTGGGTGGCGTGGCCGGGCTACATCTGGTTCGGCCTGCTCGTGTACCTGTTCCTGGTGCTGCTGGTCCTGGAGGTCGTCCGGCTGGCGGCATGGATCCGGCGCCGGTGGCGCGCCCACCGCCGGCCCGCCGAAACCCGCGAGCCCGCCGGCTCCGGACCCGCGGTGGACCGCCGGGTCTTCCTGGCCCGGACCACCGCGGTGGCCGCGGGCGTCACCGCGGTGGGCCTGACCGGCTTCGGCATGGCCAACGCCCTCGGGCGTCCCGAACTCCTGCAGGTCCCGCTGCGGCTGGCCCGCCTCGACCCCGCGCTGAACGGTTTCCGCATCGCGGTGGTCGCCGACATCCACCTCGGCCCGCTGCTGGGGCGCGCGCACACCGAACGGATCGTGTCGATGATCAACGCCGCCGAGCCCGACCTGGTGGCCGTCGTCGGCGACCTGGTGGACGGCACCGTGGACGATCTCGGCGCTGCCGCCGAACCGCTGCAGGACCTGGTGGCCCCCGACGGCGCCTTCTTCGTCACCGGCAACCACGAATACTTCGTCGAGGACACCGCGTCCTGGCTCGACGAACTGGACCGGCTGGGGCTGCACCTGCTGCGCAACGAGAACACCCGGATCAGCCGTGCCGGTGCCGCCTTCGATCTCGCCGGGGTCAACGACGTCGCGGGCGAATCCGACTCCGACGGACCCGATCTGGATCGCGCCCTGCGGGGAGCGAACTCCGCCGGGCCGACGATTCTGTTGGCGCACCAGCCCATCCAGGTGCACCAGGCCGCCGACCGGGGGGTGGATCTGCAGCTTTCCGGGCACACCCACGGTGGCCAGATGTGGCCCTTCCACTACGCCACCGCGCTGGCACAACCATCCCTGGCCGGCCTGTCGACGGTGGGCGACACCCAGCTCTACGTCACCCGCGGAGCGGGATTCTGGGGGCCGCCGGTCCGGGTCGGGGCACCGCCGGACATCAGCCTGCTGACGCTGCAGAGCGCCTGAGGGTTTGGCCGGGTCCCGCGCCGGGCATTCTCATGAAGTTCACGGCAAACTCTGACAGAAAAGCTCAGGCGCACTGGGCATGCTGAAGGCATCGAGAGTTCAGCGGAAGGACGTTGACCATGACGACGAAGACCGCCGCCCCAGCCGTTGTCGACCTGCAGTCCCACCCCAGCTGGCGCGCTGCCCGGCGCCGCGCCCAGGAGCTCGACGAGGCGATGCGCAGGCACCCGTCCTACCAGTGCCGCGCAGCGAGCAAACCGGTTCACCTGCACAGCGTGTGACGACAACGCAAAGGGCACCCCGGGGTTCGGGGTGCCCTTTGTGTTGTCCGGAGGCTACCGCACGTCGACGTAGTAGACCTGGCCGGTGACGACGTCCTGGCGGTTGTCGTCGTTGTAGCCGGCGTTGGGCACGGTGCCGCGCAGGGCCGGTCCGGGCTGTACGGCCACCACGGTGGCCTGGG
>JAXHTL010000224.1:0-7400 GCA_034190095.1 Actinomycetota bacterium | reverse complement strand
TCCTACGTCGGGCAGGTGTCCGGCGACGACGACTTCGACGCCGAAGAGTCCGGTGCGGAGGCACGCTCCCAGCACGGCTGAGGCCGGCGGGGAGAGTATGGCGGTGGCGGAGGGATTTGAACCCTCGGACGGGGGTTACCCGTCACACGCTTTCGAGGCGTGCTCCTTAGGCCGCTCGGACACGCCACCGCGGGGTAGCTTACCGATGCACACCCGGTGAACCCAAACCGGCTCGACGGGCTAGCGCTGACGGGCGAAGAAGGCCTCCAGCGGGGCGGCACACTCGTCGGCGAGCACGCCGCCGCGCACCTGCGGGCGATGCGTCAGGCGCCGGTCGCGCACCACGTCCCAGAGCGACCCGACCGCCCCGGTCTTGGGCTCCCACGCCCCGAACACCAGCCGCGCGACCCGCGCCATGACCAGCGCACCTGCGCACATCGTGCAGGGTTCCACGGTCACCGCCAGCGTGGCGCCCTCCAGCCGCCAGCCGTCACCGAGCACCGGTGCGGCCGCCCGCAGCGCCAGGATCTCGGCGTGGGCGGTCGGGTCGCCGAGGCTCTCGCGCGCGTTGGCCGCGCGGGCCAGCTCGGTGCCGTCGGCCGCAAGCACAACCGCGCCGATCGGCACGTCGCGGGGGCCGGCGGTCGCCGCCGCCGCCAGGGCGGCCCGGATCAGGTCGTCGTCGCCCAGCCTCACCGGCCGAGCTTGTCGAGAACCGAGGACAGCTCGTCGGCGAAACCCATCTCCCGGGCGATCCGGCCAACCTGCTCGTCGGCGTAGAGATCGCTCTCGTCGAGGATCACCCCGAGCACCGCCGCGGGCAGCCCCAGATCCGCCAGCACCCCCAGATCGCCTTCCTCGAAGGGGTCGGCGTCGTCGAGCTCGTCGTCGTCGATGTCGGCGTCGAGCATCTCCAGCACCTCGGCGGCGATGTCGTAGTCCAGCGCCGCGGTCGCATCCGAGAGCAGCAACCGGGTTCCCGCCGGCGCCGGCCGCACGATCACGAAGAACTCGTCGTCGACGTCCAGAATCCCGAAAACAGCACCTGCGCTGCGCAATTGGCACAGCTCCGTCTCAGCGTCCTTGAGGCTGGTCAGCGCCGCCGGGCGCATCGCGGTGCATCGCCAGGTGCCGTCCTCACGGACAACCGCCACACCGAAGCCGTCGGGCGTATCCACCGACTGCTGCTGCGCTTGGGTTCGCTGCGCTCCCATGACAGCACACGGTAGTCCCCAAACAGGGCCTTGACCAGCGGCTCGACACCCGCGCGAAACCTCCTGACACCGGCCCGCCACCCGCGTGTGCCAACCTGGAACCGTGGCGAAGACACCGGTGTGCGTGATCGGCCTCGGACTCATCGGCGGCTCGGTGATGCGCGCGGCCGTCGCGGCCGGCCGCGACGTGTTCGGCTACAACCGCTCCCCCGCCGGCGCCGACGCCGCCCGCGCCGACGGTTTCGCCGCCTCCACCGACCTCGACGAGGTGCTCACCAGGGCCGCCGACACCGGTGCGCTGATCGTGCTGGCAGTCCCGATGCCCGCCCTGCCCTCGATGCTGCGCCACGTCGCCGCCACGGCCCCGCACTGCCCGCTGACCGACGTCACCAGCGTCAAGGGCGCCGTTCTGACCGAGGTCGGCAAGGCCGGGCTGTTGGACCGCTTCGTCGGCGGGCATCCGATGGCCGGCACCGCGCAGTCGGGCTGGCAGGCCACCGACGCCGAGCTGTTCGTCGACGCGCCGTGGGTGCTCTCCGTCGACGACCACGTCGATCCCGCGGTGTGGGCGCAGGTCATGGCACTGGCGCTGGACTGCGGCTCGTTCGTGGTGCCCGCCCACTCCGCGGAGCACGACCTCGCCGCGGCGACCATCTCACACCTGCCGCATCTGCTCGCCGAGGCGCTGGCCACCACGGCGGGGGCGGTGCCGCTGGGCTTCGCGCTGGCGGCCGGATCGTTCCGGGACGGCACCCGCGTCGCGAGCACCGCACCGGACCTGGTGCGCGCGATGTGCGAGGCCAACGCCACCCAGTTGGTGCCGGTGCTCGACCAGGCGCTGCGCCTGCTCACCGACGCCCGTGCGCACCTGGCCGCCGGCCGGCCGGTGTCCGATCTCGTCGAGGCCGGCCACGCCGCCAGGGTCCGCTACGACAGTTTCACCCGGCCCTCCATCGTGGCCACCGTGATCGGCGCCGACGGCTGGCGCGCCGAACTCGCTGCGGCCGGCCGGGCCGGCGGGGTGATCAGATCCGCTCTGCCAGGCCCGGATAGTCCAGCAGAAAACCGTCCTCGTCGACCGTGAGGGTGGTCTCGGCGACCGGCGAATGCACCTTGATGCCCTCGGCGCCGGCGCTGTAGCTGATCGTCGCGACATCGACCGACAGATCGGGCACCCGCACGTAGACCACCGGCACCGACACCGATTCACCCGGCCGGCGGTACACCCCGGTGCGCCGGATCGGCAGGGTGTTGAAGAACGGGCTCAGGATCAGGTCGACGTCCAGCGCGCCGTCGAAGGCCGACCGGCTCGTCTGCCCGGAGTGGTCCTGCACCAGCCACATGTTCTCCTCGTCCCGGGCGATGGACAGCTGTCGCTCCCGCTCGGCCAGCGTGACGGTCAACGACAGCCGCTTGGTTCCGCCCACCTCGTCGGTGACGAGGTCGTAGGACGCGCTGAACGCAGGATGCGCCGAGGTGGCGGCGGCGACGATCCGGCCGTAGGCCTTGATGCGGTCCCCGGAAAGCTGCACCCGCGCCGACTCCATCCGCGGCACGTCGTGTGCACGCCAGGTCAGGACGGCCGGGAACGAACCATGCGCCTCAGAGCGGGCCTCTTCACTCATCCCTCTACCGTATGCGAAGGATCGCCGCGTTCGCGCCGGGCTCTGGAACTGGGCTGCGAACCGTCGTTCGGACGTGATTCGAACGCAACCTCGTCGCTCAGCAACGGCTGCGGCAACCGCCCCCCGAACCGGCCCAGCCGGCCGGAGCCCGGCACCGACGCCCACACCGCGAAGGCCAGGACGGCGTCGAGGAGCAGCGCGAGCGCGGTCACCATCAGCGCGCCCACCAGCGCGATGTGGAACTCGCGGATCTTGATGCCGTCGATCAGGTAGCGGCCCAGCCCGCCCAGGCTCGCGTAGGCCGCAATCGTTGCGGTTGCCACGATCTGCAGTGTGGAGGTGCGCAACCCACCGAGGATCAGCGGCAGCGCGTTGGGCGTCTCGACCCGCAGCAGGATTCGCCGCTCGGTCATGCCCATCGATCTGGCCGCGTCGACGACGGCCGGGTCCACGTTGGCGATGCCGGCGTAGGTGCCCGCCAGCAGCGGCGGAATGCCCAGCAGCATCAGCGCGATGGTGGGCGGCACCAGGCCCAGCCCCCACAGCAACACACCGAGCAGCAGCACCCCGAGGGTGGGCAGCGCCCGCAGCGCGTTGACCCCGGTCACGATCACGAAGGTGCCGCGCCGGGTGTGCCCGATCAGCATCCCGATCGGTATCGCGATCAGCGCGCTGAAGAACACCGCGATCACGGTGTATTGCAGGTGTTCGAGGATGCGGGCCCACAACCCCGACGGGCCGGCCCAGTTCTCGGCGGTGAAGATGAACGACAGCGCCTGCTCCAGGAAGTTCACGCGGCCACCTCCCGGGCCTCGGCTCCCCGGGGTGAACGATCCGCGCGGGTCCACGGGGTCAGGGCCTTGCCCGCCAGCATGATCAGTGTGTCGATGACGATCGCGAGCACGAAGATCGCGATGATGCCGGCCACGATCTGGTCACTCTTGTTGGACTGGTAGCCCGCGGTGAACCAGGTGCCCAGCCCGCCGATGCCGATCACCGAACCGACGGCGACCATCGAGATGTTGGTGACCGCGACCACTCTCAGGCTCGCGATCAGAACCGGAACTGCCAGCGGCAGTTCGATTTTGAGCATTCTGGTCAACGGCCGGTAGCCGACGGCGGTGGCGGCGTCGCGGACCGCGGCCGGGACCGCGTCCAGCGCCTCGGGTACCGCGCGCACCAGCAGCGCGGTGGTGTAGAGCGTCAGCGCGACGATCACGTTGGCCTCGTCGAGGATGCGGGTCGGGATCACCAGCGGCAGCACGACGAACAGGGCCAGCGACGGGATGGTGAACACGATGCTGGCCGTGACCGTCGTCATCCGCCGCAGGGCGGTGGTGCGCTGCACCGCCGCCCCCAGCGGTACCGCGATCAACAGCCCGAGCACGATCGGCACCAACGACAGCCGCAGGTGGATCACCGTCAGCTCCCACGCGGTGTCGAGGTTGTTGAGCAGGTAGTTCACCGGCTCACCCCCGCTGCTTCTGCAGGGCCTCGAGCACGTCGGAGGCCAGCACCCCGCCGATCGGGGTGCCGTCGGGATCGACCACCACCCCCAGCCCGGACGGCGAGGACAGTGCGGCATCCAGTGCCTGACGCAGCGAGTCCTGCGGCCGGAACAGCGATCCACCCGCGGTGGTGCTGTCGTACAACGACTTTCCGGAGCGATGCAGGTCCACACCGGCGGCGTCGATCCAGCCGTAGGGGGCGCCGTCGGGCTTGGTCACCAGCGCCCACTGCCCGGGCGCCAGATCCATTGTGTCGATGTCCGGTTCACCGACGGTGCGCAACTCGTGCATCGGCAGGCCGGTCGCGTGCCGGAACTGCAGACCGCGGTAGCCGCGGTCGGCGCCGATGAACCCGGCGACGAAATCGTTGGCCGGGTTGGACAACAACCGCTCGGGCGCGTCGTACTGTTCCAGCACGCCGCCGCGGCCGAACACCGCGACCCGGTCGCCGATCTTGACCGCTTCGTCGATGTCGTGGGTGACGAACACGATCGTCTTGTGCAGTTCGCTTTGCAGACGCAGGATCTCGGCCTGCAGCTCCTCGCGCACCACCGGGTCGACGGCGCTGAAGGGCTCGTCCATCAGCAGGATCGGCGGGTCCGCGGCCAGCGCCCGGGCCACTCCGACCCGCTGCTGCTGCCCGCCGGAGAGCTGCGCGGGATAGCGGTTGGCCAGCCCGGGATCCAGCCCGACCCGTTCGAGCACCCCCAGCGCGGCCCTGCGCGCGCTACGGCGTGACTCCCCTTTGAGCACCGGGACCGTCGCCACGTTGTCGATCACCCGCTGATGCGGCATCAGCCCGGCGCTCTGGATCACGTAGCCGATGCCCAACCGCAGCTTGACCGGATCGACCGTGGTGACGTCGGCGCCGTTGACCGTCAGGGTTCCCGAGGTCGGCTCGGTCATCCGGTTGATCATCCGCATCGAGGTGGTCTTGCCGCACCCCGACGGACCGACGAACACGGTGAGCGTTCCGTCGGGCACCACCAGATCCAGATCGTCGACGGCGACGGTGCCGTCCGGGTATTTCTTGGTGACGCCGGCGAATTCGATCACGTATCACCCTTCGATGGTCATGGTTGCAGTGGTTCGTCGAACCCGTTGTCGGCCACCCAGGCGGCCGCCGCCTCGTCGGGATTGATGCCCGAGTTGCCGGAGGTCTCGGTGTTGAGCCGGATCAGATCCTCGGTGGTCAGCGCGGCGGACACGGCGTCGAGCACGGTCTTGAGCTCGTCGGACTTCTTCTGCGAACTCACCAGCGGGATCACGTTGGCCGCCAGGAAGTTGTTCTTCGGGTCCTCGAGCACCACGAGGTCGTTCTCCGCGATCGCCGGGGAGGTGCTGAAGATGTTGGCCGCCGTCACCGTTCCGTCGGTCAGCGCCCGCACCGTCGCCGGGCCGCCGCCGTCGCTGATCGCCACGAAGTTGCTCTCCGGGATGTCCAGGCCGTAGTTCTCCTTCAGGCCGGGGAGGCCCTCGGCGCGGTTCAGGAATTCCGACGGGGCGCCGAACTTCACCTCGGCCGAGTGCTCGGCGAGGTCCCCGATCGTGGTGAGGTCCCACCGTTGCGCCGTCTCGGAGGTGACCGCGACCGTGTCCTTGTCCTCGGCCGGTGACGGGTTGAGGATCGACAGATCACCGGGCAGCGCGCGGAACAATGCCAGCAGCACCCCGTCGGGTGTGGTGACCTCGGTCTCCGGATCGAAGTACTGCAACAGGTTGCCGGTGTATTCCGGGATCAGGTCGATCGAGTGGTCCTGCACCGCCGGGATGTAGGTCTCCCGGCTGCCGATCCCGAACTGGCGGCCCACGGTGAACCCGTTGGCTTCCAGCGCCTGCGCATAGATCTCGGCGACGATGCGGGACTCGGGGAAATCCGCCGAGCCGACCACGATCGATTTCAGATCGCCGGACACCTCGCCGCCGCCGAGCGGATTGGCACTGCCACAGGCCACCAAAATCGCTGTGGCCAGTGCAAACATCGCTGTCAGCGCAGCGCGCAGCCGTGCCGGCCTGGGTCGTCGGGAACGATTCACGCGAACGTCCTTCCAGCTGCGGGTGAGCCTGCGAACCTTTCGTGACCCTAACGCGACCTGCACGGTGGTTTCATTCGAAGGGCGAAAGGGCAAAAATGGAGGTATGTCCAGCGATCCGTTCGCGTCGCCCGACGTGCCACCGTCCGACCCATCGGAAACGGACGGGCCGGGCACCCCGCCGACCGGGTCCCCCTCCCCGCCGAGCGGGTCGCGCCCCATGCCCGAGGACGCGGTCAAGTTCACCAAGGCCGCCGCCATGTGGGGTTCGCTGATCTTCGGCTTCCTGGTGCTGATCGTGCTGCTGATCTTCATCGCCCAGAACACCGAATCGGCGCAGTTCGCCTTCCTGGGCTGGCACTGGAGCCTGCCGCTGGGGGTGGCGATCCTGTTCGCGGCGGTGGCCGGCGGCCTGCTGACCGTGGCCGTCGGCGCGGTGCGCATCTTCCAGCTACGGCGCGCCGCGAAGAAGAACCTGAAGGCGGGCCTGTAGCCGGCTCACTGGATCGACACCAACTGGTCCACCGAGTCCGTCGGCAGGTCACCGTCCACGGTCGCGGTGACGGCCATGTTGTTGACCACGATGGCGCCCTTGTGGTTGTCCAGCCAGGCGGTGTCGGCGGCGTCGCGGCCGGTGGCGATGCGCACCATCGACTGGCGCGGCGCCAGGCAGGTGGCGTCCACCACCCGCCATTGCCCCTCGACGAACGCCTCGGCCACCGCGTGGAAATCCATCGGCTGACAGCCCGGCGCGTACACCGACACCAGCCGTGCCGGGACGTTGACCGCGCGGAGCAGCGCGATCACCAGGTGGGCGTAGTCGCGACACACCCCTTCACCGGCCAACAACGTGTCCGCGGCGCCGTCGATCGGGTCGCTGGACCCGGGCACGTAGTTCAGCCGGGTGCCGACCCAGGAGGACACCTTCTCCAACAGGGTGGCCGTGTCGCCGTACTCGCCGAACTCGGTCGCCGCGAAGCCGAAGAACTTGTCGGCCTCGGCGTAGCGGCTCGGCCGCAG
>JAXHTL010000223.1:0-7430 GCA_034190095.1 Actinomycetota bacterium | reverse complement strand
AGCGTGACGCGGACCAGCACCCGAACCGGGCCGGCGCCCAGCGATTCGGCGGCCTGCCGGTAGGCCGGATCGAGCCGGTCCAGGGCGGCCGAGACCGCGCTGAACGCGAAGGCCAGCACCAGGACGGTGTGGGCGAGGATGACGATCCAGCGGGTGCCGCCGAGCAGCAGGGGCCGCGAGTTGAAGGCGATCAGCAGGCCGAGTCCGATGGCCACCGAAGGCACCGCGATCGGCAGGTGGAACACCGCATCGGTGGTGCGGCGCAACCAGCCCGGGGCCTCCCGGGCGGCCAGCGCGGCCCAGGTTCCCACCACCAGCGCGATTCCGCCGGCCAGGAAGGCGGTCTGCAGGCTCACCGAAAGGCTGGCCAGATCTTCCCCGGACAGCGCCGCACCGAACCTCGCGAATCCCAGCCCGGACGGCAGCGGCCCGGTCCACGACCCGGCCAGCCCGGCCAGCACGACCGTGCCGAGCGGCAGCGCGAACACGACGAGGACGACGACGGCGAAGACACCGAGCACCGCTGCTCTACTGCGCCGGCTCCACAGCAGCACCGGAGCCTCCCTTCCGCGTGGTCAGCCGGGCGAACACCACCCGGTAGAGGCCGTAGAGCAGCAGCGAGAGCGCCACCTGCACGGTGGCGATCACCGCCGCCCCGGGCAGGTCGAAGGTGACGATGCCGCGGGTGTAGATCAGCACCGGCAGCGTGATCACGCCCTTGGCGCCGGTGAACAGCACGATCCCGAACTCGTTGAGGGTCAACAGCAGCACCAGGCTGCCGCCGGCGGCCAGCGCCGGCCAGGCCTCCGGCATCACCACGGTGCGCAGCGCGGTCAGCGGGGACGCGCCCAGGCTGGCGGCGACGTCGAGCTGGGCGCGGGGGATCAGCGCGAACGCCGCCAGCAGCGGGCGCACCACGAACGGGGTGAAGAAGGTGATCTCGGCGGTGATGACCCCGGCGGGGGTGTAGAGGAAGTTCAGCAGCGGCGACGAACTGCCGGTGACCGTCGAGATCGCGGCGTTCACCGCACCGGCGCTGCCGTAGAGGAACGTGAACGCCAGCGTGATCAGGAACGACGGCAGCGCCAGGACGGTGTCGATGAGCCGGCCCACCACCGCGGAGCCGGGAAACGGCACGAACGCGAGCACGACCGCCAGGAACGTGCCGAGCACCAGGCACCCCAGGGTCGACGTCGCGGCGATCGCCACGGTGCGCCACAGTGCGTCGCGGAACACCTCCGAGCCGAGCACCGCACCCCAGGAGCCGCCCGACGCGGACTCCCAGAACACCCGCAGCAACGGGTAGAGGACGACAACCAGCACCAGCAGCAGCGGCGGCAGCACCCACAGCCACGCTGCCGAACGCGGCGCCCGTGGCGGGGACGGGGCCGCGACGCCGCGGTCGAGAACCGCTGTCATGAAGCGCTTCCCGCGGCCACCAGCACACCGGCGGGTTCGGGCAGCCGCAGCCCGACGACGCTGCCCACCTCGAAGGGGGTGTGGCCGGGCACGTCGACGTCGACCAGCACATCGGGCAGCGAGGGCACCGACAGCACCAGCCGGGTCACCGCGCCGCGCCACACCGCGGCGTTCACACTGGCCGGCAGGGCGTCCTTCTCCCGGGTGGAGACGATCGCCAGCGCGTGCGGGCGCACACACAGCAGCGCCGCCGAGCCCGGCCCCCAGTCGTCGTTGCCGAACGCCGGCGGCGGCGCTTCGGCGTTGACGGTGCGCGGGCCCACGGTGACCAGCGCGGAGCTGCCGATCACCCGGCCGACGGTGCACGGCAACAGGTTCGCCCCGCCCAGGAACGCCGCGGTGAAGCTGGTGGGCGGCCGCTTCCACAGGTTCTCGGCGGTGTCGACGTCCATCAGGCGCGCGTTGTTCATCACCACGATGCGGTCCGCCAGCGCGAGCGCCTCGGCCTGGTCGTGGGTGACATAGAGCATCGCGGTGTCGGGCAGCGCCTCCTTGAGGTGCTGCAGTTCGGCGAGCATCGATTGGCGCAGCGCCGCGTCGAGCGCGGCCAGCGGCTCGTCGAGCAGCAGCACCGCGGGGCGGATCGCCAGTGCCCGCGCGATCGCCACCCGCTGCTGCTGGCCGCCGGACAGTTCGCGCGGCAGCCGCTCGAGATAGCCGGACATGCCGACCATGTCGAGGACCTCGGCCACCCGCGGCGCGACGTCGCGCCGCGGCACCTTGTGGGCGCGCAGCCCGAACGCGACGTTCTCGGCGACCGACATGTGCGGAAAGAGGGCGTAGGACTGCAGCACGACCCCGATACCGCGCCGCGCCGGCGGCAGGTCGGTGACGTCGCGGCCGGCCAGCCGGACCCGGCCGGACGTGGGGCGCACGAAGCCGGCCAGCGCGCCCAGCGCGGTCGACTTGCCCGAGCCGCTGGGCCCCAGCAACGCGACGGTCTCGCCGGTCGCGACCCGCAGGGTGAAGTCCACCAGTGCATCGGTGCGCCGGCGGCCGCGGCCGTAGGAGACGCCGACCCGGTCGAACAGGATGGCCGGTGCGCCGGGGTCGGCCGGTGCGGTGCCCTGCCGGTGGCCGGCGGGGCTGACCCGGGTGTCGGCCATGTCAGCTACCGGTGGCCTTCTGGTAGGCGGCCAGGTCGGCGTCGAGGTCGGCGAGCACCGCGTCCCAGTCCGGCACCCACACCTGCACCCCGTCGAGCACCGCGGCCGGGGTGTTCGGTTCGGCCGCGCCGGTGGACTTCAGCGATTCCAGCACCGGCATGCCCAGCGCCTCGGGTTCGACCGTCTTCTGGGTCTCCTCGGAGATCAGGAAGGCCAGCAGTTGCTTGGCTTCCTCGGCGTGCGGGGCGCCGGCGGTCACGCCGGCCACGTAGGGCAGCGAGATGCTGGTGCGCGTCCCGTCGGCCTCGGCCGGGATGAAGATGGTGAAGGTGGAGCCGTCGTCCTTGATCGAGGCGAGGTTCATCTGCACGTCGCCGTTGGCGACCAGCAGTTCGCCGTTGCTGACCTTGGGCTGCAGCTTGCCGGTCGACGACGACGGGCCGACGTTGTTGGCCTGCAACGCCGCCAGGTACTCCAGCGCGCCGGGCTTGCCGCGCAGATGCTGCAGCAACACCAGCACCGCGGTGCCGTCGCCGGCCTGGCCGGGCGTGGAGTACTGCAGCTTGCCCTTGAACTCCGGCTTGAGCAGGTCGTCCCAGGTGACCGGCGGCGGGTTGGCGCCCGGGTTGGCGATGAAGCTCAGCGCGTTGTCCACGATCGGGACGAACGCAGCGTCGGGTCCGACCTGGTCGGCGGCGATGCCGCTGGCGTCGGCGCCGCTGGGTTGCAGCAGGTCGAGCTCGGCGGCCTTCTGGATGAACGGGGGCAGGGTGACCAGCAGGTCGGCCTGCGGGTTGGACTGCTCCTTCTCCACCCGCGAAACCACTTCGCCGGAGCCGGCTTCGACCAGGTTGACGTTGATTCCGGTTTCGTCGGTGAAGCGGTCGAATGCGCCCTCGTACCAGGTGGCCAGGCCGTCGGCGCTGTAGACCGTCAGCGTGGTGCCGTCGCCGGAACCGGAGGTGCCGGTACCGCCGCAGGCGGTCGCGAGGGTGGCGACGGCGGCGACGGTGAGCGCCGCCACGGTGGTCCGCAGTGTCATGGGTCAGCCTTTCAACAGGAGGTCGGCGAAATCGGTGACGGAGGTGACGATGTGGGTGGCGCCGGCGGCGACGAGCTGGCGCTCGTCGTGCGCCCCGGTGAGAGTTCCTGCGGCGACGGAACATCCGGCGCGCAGCGCACTCTCGATGTCGCTGGCGGTGTCGCCCAGTGCGGCGACGGCGCCGACGCTGTCGACCTGCAGGCGCAGCAGCGCGGTCAGGATCAGGTCCGGGTAGGGCCGTCCGCGCACGCCGTCGCCGGGTGCGAGCACCAGGTCGGCGAGGTCGTGCCAGCCCAGCGCGGCGATCAGCTTGCCCTGGGTGTCGGGGGAGAAGCCGGTCGTCAACGCGACCTTGATGCCGCCGTCGCGCAACCGCGACAGCGCTTCGGCGGCACCGGGGATCGGCACCGCACGGCCGGCGGCGATGAGTGTGGCGTACTCCTGCTCGAAGGCGGCGTTGGCCCGTCGGGCGGTGGCCTCGTCGTCGAACAGGGCCCGGAAGACGGTGATCTTGGACTGCCCCATGGTGTCGAGCACGTACTGGCGGGCGTGCTCTCGCTCGGGTCCGGTCGCGGGCAGCCCGGCCGCGTCGGCGGCGGCCTCGAAGGCCTCCACCACCAGTCCGTCGTCGGCGACGGTGGTGCCGGCCATGTCGATGACCGCCAGCTCGATCATGGTCTCGTGCATTCTCTACAGTCCGATCTTGTCTGCGGTGTGTTCGCCGATGGCGGGCCCGAGGGTCATGCCGCGGCCGCCGGGGCCCGTCACCACCCACACGTTGTCGGCGACTTCGCCGCGGTACACCAGGCGGCCGGGGTCGACGCTCTGGCTGTAGACGCCGGCCCAGCGCTGCCGGATCGGCGGCAGCGGGCGCCCGAGCAGTTCCTCGACCAGAGCGGCCAGGTAGGCGTACGGAGCTTCGGCGACGTCGAAGGCGAACGGTTCGCGGTATTCGTGGGTGTCGCCGATGGTCAGACCGCCGTGCCGGCGTTGCACGCACAGCAGCTGCATGCCGTGCTCGTGGGCGACGGGGTCCTGATTCTCGGTGCGCCGCAGCGAGTCCAGCGCGTTTCCGGAGTAGGCGGGGTAGTAGCGGAAGCTGTCCCCGTCGGCGATCGCGGTGGTCAGCTCCTCATCCAGGGGTGCGGTCTGCATCATCTGCAGCCGGACCCGGCGGACCGGCAGCGCCCCGGCGAGCTCGCGCACCAGACCGCCGTGCGCGGCTCCGGCGCAGACGATCACCACGTCGGCGTCGTGGCTGTCCCCCTGGTCGTCGAGGACTCGGGTGCCGGTGACGGTCCGCGCCTCGGTGCCGGGCAGGAAGGTGTACTGGCCGGTGGCCTGCAGGGCACCGCGGATCGCGGGCAGGGCTTGTCGTGACTCCACCGCGCCGTCGCGGGAACAGTGCAGGGCGGCAAGGAATTTGCCGCGCAGGGCGGGGTTGATCCGGCGCGCCTCGGCCGGTTCGAGCAGTCGGAAGCCGCGCCGCCCGGTGTCGGCGCGGCTGCAGACCTCCTCGGCGACGGCGACCTCGGCGGGGGTGCGCATCAGGGTGAGGGAGCCGCAGGGGCGGAACCCGATGCCGGGCACCTCGGCGCCCAGCTCCTCCCACAGCGCCCGTGCCCGCAGGCTGGCGTCGAGTTCGGCCGACGAGCGCCCGGAGACCCACACCAGGCCGAAGTTGCGCACCGTCGCGCCGCGCGCTTCGGCGTCGCGCTCGAGGTGGGTCACTCGGTGACCCCGGCGCACGGCGTGCCAGGCGTGGGCGGTTCCCAGGATCCCGCCGCCGATGATGGTGACCCGCATGGACGTTCAGGTAACCGGGCCCGGACGTCGGCCCCGCAATCGAGCGATGTGGGTGGGCCGAACAACCGGTGAACAATTGGTATAGACCAATTGGGGGTATGGTTGGGCCATGCCCAGCCGAGCCGAACGTCTGCGTGCCGAGACCGCCGAGCTGCTGGCCTCGCTGCGCGGGGTCTGGGACGAGGTGGCCGTCGACGAATGGGACCACGCGATGCAGGCGGCCGCGGCCGCGATCGCCGACGGCGCCGACGACGAACTGATCCTGGCCGCGGCGCTGCACGACATCGGGCACAGCCCGCTGCTCGGCGGACCCGGCGTGGCCGACCATTCCGGGTTGGCCGCCGGCTGGATCACGCCCCGGTTCGGGGAGCGGGCGGGCTGGCTGGCCGGCGCTCACGTCGCGGCCAAACGGCACCTGGCCGCCGTCGACCCCGGCTACCGGGCCGGTCTGAGCGACACCTCGGTGGCCTCGCTGGCGGCCCAGGGTGGGGCCGCGGTCGACCGAGACTTCGTCACCCATCCGTGGCACCGAGATGCGCTGCGGCTGCGGCATTATGACGACGCTGCCAAGGACCCGACCGCTGCGGGCGCACCTGTCGAGGCGGTGCTCGACATCGCCGCACGGTTGACCCGATGAGCCTGCCGAAGCCCTACCTGGTGCGCACGGGGCTCGAGGAGATCCTCGACCGCCTGCACGAGGGGGACCCGTTTCCCCCCGAGCGGGAACTGGCCGCGCGGTTCGGGGTGGCCCGGGAGACGGTGCGCCAGGCGGTCCATGAACTGCTGGTGCAGGGCCGCATCGAGCGCCGCGGCCGGGGCACGGTGGTGTCGCGACCGAAGCTGGTTCAGCCGTTGTCGTTGCGGTCCTACACCGAAGGGGCCCAACGGATGGGCCGAACCCCGGGCCGGCTGCTGGTGACGTGGGAGAACGTCACCGTCGACGCCGAGATCACCGAATCGCTGCAGGTGCCTGCCCAGGAGCGGGTGATGCACCTCGAACGGGTGCTGCTGGCCGACGGCGCCCGGATCGGGTTGGAGAGCACCTACCTTCCGCTGCACCGGTTCGCCGGGCTGACCGCCGACTTCGATCCGACCACGTCGCTGTACGCGGCGCTTCGGGCGCGCGGTGTCCGGTTCGGCCAGGCCAGCGAACGGATCGAGACGGTGCTGCCCTCCCCGCGTGAGGCGGGGCTGCTGGAATCCACCACGGCCATGCCCATGTTGCTGCTGAACCGGAGGTCGGTCGACACCGGCGGGGTGCCCATCGAGGTGGTCCGGGCCCTCTATCGCGGGGACCGGGTGGCCTTCGAGGCGACGCTGACCGACCGGTGAACCATGCCCGGTTCGGTGGCCGGCCCGCGGCGCCGGCGGGTATGAAGTGGCCATGGACAGTGCAGATCAAGCCTCGTTGTTGAGCGGCTTGCAGGCGGTCCGGGCCACCGCCGGCGCGCTCGTCGGACAGATCGGCGACCTGTTGGGGACGGGGGAGACCTTCAACGCCACACTGGCGATCGACGGCGGCGCCGACGTTCCGGCCGCGAAGCTGCTGCGCCCCGGCAGCTCGCATCCGGCCCTCGTCCGGGTGGGTCCGGACCGGCCCGGCTCGGCGGTGCGCAGCCTGTGTCTGAAGGTCCCCGAGGCCTACGGCCCCGGCAGGGACCAGGACTTCGTGCTGGTGTCCTCCGGCGACGGTGCGCCGATGCACCACGCGGCGCTGCCCACGGCACCCGTCGCACCGCTGTATTCGTCGCTGTGGCTCTACCTGGCCGGGCTCACCCCGGTGCTGTTCGGAGTCCGCCCCGCGACCACCGGTCCGGATGTCCGGTTCGGCGCCGGGGACGTGCTGGGCTTTGCGCTCAGCGCGCCGGTCGGGCAGTTCCGGGTCATCGGCTCACTGACCCTGACCGATCCGCACGACGAGCCTGTGCGGTTCGCGGCGCGCAACAGCGGTGGGAACCTGCGGCCGTTGCCGCCGGTTCTGTTCTACTGAGCCGCGC
>JAXHTL010000222.1:0-7457 GCA_034190095.1 Actinomycetota bacterium | reverse complement strand
TTGGAGGCCGCGGAGATGAAGCCGAGGTCGGCTTCGCCGCGTTCGGCGCGCGCGGCTGCGGAGTAGACCATCAGGCGGGCGGCTTCGACCTTCATGGCCATGTCGGCGAGCATGAACTGCACGCCCTGGTTCTCGGCGATCGGGCGGCCGAACTGTCGGCGGTCTTTGGTGTAGGCGATCGCGGCATCCAAGGCGCCCTGGGCGATCCCGACGGCCTGGGCGCCGATGGTGGGGCGGGTGTGATCGAGAGTGGCCAACGCGGTCTTGAACCCGGTGCCCGGTTCGCCGATGATCCGATCGGCGGGGATGCGGCAGTTCTCGAAGTACAACTCGGTCGTCGGTGAGCCCTTGATGCCCAGCTTCTTCTCCTTGGGCCCCACCGAAAAGCCCTCATCGGTCTCATGGACCATGAACGCCGAGATCCCGTTGGCGCCCTTGTCGGGGTCGGTGACCGCCATCACCGTGTACCACGACGACTTGCCGCCGTTGGTGATCCAGCACTTGGTTCCGTTGAGCACCCAGCCGTCCCCATCGGCGGCCGCCCGGGTGCGCATGCTGGCCGCATCCGAACCGGCCTCGCGCTCAGACAGCGCATAGGAGGCCATCGCCTCCCCGGCCGCGATCGCCGGCAGCACCTGGGCCTTGAGCTCATCAGAGCCGCGCAGGATCAGCCCCATCGTGCCCAACTTGTTGACCGCCGGAATCAGCGACGCCGACGCATCGACACGGGCGACCTCCTCGATCACGATGCACGCGGCCACCGAATCGGCACCCTGCCCGCCGTACTCCTCGGGCACGTGCACCGCGTTGAACCCCGAGGCGTTCAACGCCTCCAACGCCTCGGCCGGAAACCGCGCCTGCTCATCGACCTCACCGGCATACGGGGCGATCTCCTTCTCACACAAGGCCCGGATCGCCGCCCGCAACTCCCGATGCTCGGCGGGCAACTGAAACAGATCGAAATCAGGATTCCCGGTCAACTGGCACTCCTCATGCTGGGACGTTCCACGATGGTACTGGATACCGATGATACGGTACTCGATACCGTTTAGGTAGGGGGTGGCGATGAACTCCGCGGAACCGGTCCGGGATCGGCTGGTCGAGGCTGCCTTCGCGCTGTTCGAGCAGCGCGGCTTCGAAGGCACCAGCGTCGGCGACATCGCGACGAAGGCAGGGGTGGGCCGGACCACGCTGTTCCGGCACTTCGGGTCGAAGGAAGCCCTGATCTTTCCCAACCACGACGAGCTGTTGGGTCGGGCGACCGAGCGCCTGGCCCTGGCCGGGCGTGACACCATGCCCGGCGCCGTGCTCGAGGTGGCTTCGGCGGTGTTCGATCAATACCTGGCCGAAGGGGAGCGGGCGCGGATCCGCTACCGGCTCACCCGCACCGTCCCGGCGCTGCGCCAGTACGAGATCGCCACCGTCGCACGGTATGCGGCGCTGTTCGCCAGCCAGCTGAACCGGGTGTCGCCGCAGGGCACGCAGTCGGCGTTGCGGAACGAACTGTTCGCCAACGCCGTGGTGGTCGCGCACAACCACGTACTGCGCCGCTGGCTGCGTGACGAGGTCATGGAGCCGCGACAGGAATTGGCCGACGCTCTGGCCGCGACCCGGGTCCTGCTTCGCGGTGGCGACGACGAGGGTGGACCGGCACGCACCACGGTGGTCTGCCTGTCGACCGACGAACCGCTGGACAGCCTGCTGCCGCGCCTGCACCGGGCAGTCGAGGGCGGCTGAGCGCCGCTCACCGGCCTTTGTTCATCACCTTGTCCGCTGCGGCCCAGTGCTCGTCGGACACCCACAGCTCGGCGAACGCGGCGACGGCCTCGGTGGTGGGAACCCCGCGCATCACCCGCTTGACGTGTCCGGCGGGTCGGGTGGCCAAGGTGCGGGCGATCAGCCGCCACTGCTCGTCGAAGGACGCCCGCGGGATGACCTGGTCGATCAGGCCGATGCGCTCGGCCTCGACCGCGGCCAGAATGCGCCCGGTGCCCGCCAGCAGCAGTGCCTTGCTGTAGCCGACCAATTCGACCAGGCGCTCGGCGCCACCCCAGGCGGGCATGATCGCCAGCGCCACCTGGTTGAAGCCGATCTTGATGTCGTCGGCGGCCAGCCGGATGTCGGCGGCCACCGCGAACTCCGCGCCGCCGCCGAGGGCGTGACCGTTGAGCGCGGCCACCACGGGGGCGGGAAACCGGGCGATGCGATCGCAGATCGACCGCATCCGGAACGACATCGCCGCGGCCTGTTCCTCGGTGCGCAGTGCGCTCAGTTCCTTGAGGTCGCCACCGGAGACGAAGGCCCGGTCACCGGCGCCGGTGAGTACCAGTCCGCTCGCCCGTTCGGCGCCGTCGAGAGCCTTGTCGAGCTGCCCCATGGTCTCCAGGGAGATCGCGTTGCGGGCCTGCGGCCGATCGATGGTGATGATCGCCAGACCGTCGTCGAATTCAAGGTCGACCATCGAGCATTCTCCATCTGCGGTATTGGCATTCTCGTATGCGGAGAATAGCATCGCGGGGGTATCTGCTCGCCGACGGAAGGCGGCCCACGACAGCATGCGAACGATTCCTGCCGAGTTGACCGAGCGCTACCAGCGAGAGGGCTGGTGGACCCAGGAGACCCTCGGCGACCTGCTGGCCCAGGGGCTGGCGGAGAGCCCGCAGGCCGGCTTCCGCGTGCACTCGGCGGTGCGGCCCTATTCCGGTACGTTCGCCGACGTCGAGCGGGATGCGCGGCGTCTGGCCGCGGGGCTGCGAGCCCGGGGAGTGGGCCCCGGGGACGTGGTGGCCCTGCAGCTGCCCAACTGGCGCGAGGCGGCGGTCACGTTCTGGGCGTCGGCCTTCCTCGGCGCGGTGATCGTCCCCGTCGTGCACTTCTACGGGCGCAAGGAACTGGGCCACATCCTGGCGACCTCGCGGCCCCGCGTGTTCGTCACGACCCCGGAGTTCGGCCGGCTGCGGTACTCGTCCGAGCTCTGCGCCGACGTGCCGCTGGTGGCGCTGGTCGGTGAGACCGGCGAGCTGGCCGCGAACGAGCACCGCTTCGAGGACCTGCTGGCCGACGAACCCATGGCGGGCACCGTCGCCGCCGACCCGGCCGCACCGGCGCTGATCGCGTTCACCTCGGGCACCACCCGCGACCCCAAGGGGGTGGTGCACAGCCACCAGACCCTGAGCTTCGAGACCCGCCAGCTGCTCGCGGGCTACCCGCCCGGGCGGGGGCGCCAGCTGACCGCGACCCCGGTCGGGCATTTCATCGGCATGGTCGGCGCACTGCTGATCCCGGTGCTGGAGGGTGCGCCGATCGACCTGTGCGACGTCTGGGATCCGGCCAGGGTGCTGGAGCTGATCGAGCGGGACGGGATGTCGGTCGGCGGGGGGCCGCCCTACTTCGTCACCAGCCTGCTCGACCACCCGAACTGCCGACCCGAGCACATCCGCCATTTCACCACCGTGGGCCTGGGTGGGTCGACGGTGCCGGCGGCGGTGACCAAGCGCCTCAGCGACCTGGGCATGTTCGTGTTCCGCTCCTACGGCAGCACCGAACACCCCTCGATCACCGGATCCAAGCCGGACGCACCGGAACACAAGCGCCTCTACACCGACGGTGACCCCCGCCCGGGGGTCGAGATCCGGCTCGGCCCCGACGGTGAGATCTTCAGCCGCGGGCCCGACCTGTGTCTGGGCTATACCGATGACGAACTGACCGCGCAGGCGTTCGACGCGGACGGCTGGTACCGCACCGGAGACATCGGGATCCTCGACGACGACGGGTATCTGACCATCACCGACCGCAAGGCCGACGTCATCATCCGGGGCGGGGAGAACATCAGTGCCCTGGAGGTCGAAGAGGTGCTGCTGGCGATGCCGGAGGTGGCCGAGGCGGTCGTCGTCGCAGCTCCCGACGCCCGGCTCGGCGAGCACGCCGCCGCGGTGCTGCGCATCCGCGACGGCGCGGCGATGCCGACCCTCGAGCAGGTCCGTGCGCACTTCGAGGCCGAGGGAGTGACGCGGCAGGCGTGGCCGGAGGAACTGCACCAGGTCGACGACTACCCGCGGACGGCGAGCGGGAAGGTCCAGAAGTACCGGATCAAGGCGCAGATCCGGGACGGTGCGCTGACCGGTGGGTCGGCCACCGCGCCGGAGAAGGTCACCAACTGACCGAGTGGTCGTTGCGGGCCGCAGACAATGAGAATACGATTCTCACGATAAGAAAAGGAGTGTTTCATGGGGCAACTTTCGCACCGGGTCGATATCCCGTTCCCGCTCTTCGACGCGGACAACCACCTCTACGAGCCGCCTGAGGCGATGACGAAGTACCTGCCCAAGGAGTACAAGGACATCGTCCAGTACGTCGAGGTCAACGGTCGCACCAAGATCGCGATCAAGGGGCAGATCAGCAACTACATCCCGAACCCGACGTTCTCCCATGTCGCCAAGCCGGGCGCCTGGGAGGAGTACTTCAAGTTCGGCAATCCCGAGGGCAAGAGCAAGCGCGAGCTGTTCGGTGAGCCGATGCGCTCCATCCCGGCCTTCTTCGAGCCCGAACCGCGGCTGAAACTGATGAACGAGCTGGGCGTCGACCGGTCGCTGATGTTCCCGACGCTGGCCAGCCTGATCGAGGAGCGGCTGCGCGACGATCCGGTCGCCATTCACGTGATCATCCACTCGCTGAACCAGTGGCTGGACGAGGTCTGGGGCTTCAACTACCAGAACCGCATCTTCACCACCCCGGTGATCACGCTGCCGATCGTGGAGAAGGCCATCGAGGAGCTGGAGTGGGCGGTCAAGCGCGGCGCCCGCGCGATCCTCATCCGTCCGGCACCGGTGCCCGGTTTCCGCGGCCCGCGGTCGTTCGCACTGCCCGAGTTCGATCCGTTCTGGCAGAAGTGCGTCGAGTACGACGTGTTCATCGGCATGCACTCCTCCGACAGCGGCTACGCGCGCTACACCTCGGAGTGGGACGGCGTCGCCCAGGAGATGCTGCCGTTCCAGACCAACGCGATGAACATCCTCAACGAGTGGCGCCCGATCCAGGACGCGGTGGCGTCCTGGGTGATCCACGGTGCGCTGTTCCGGTTCCCGAAGCTGAAGGTCGGCATCGTCGAGGCGGGCTCGAAGTGGATGTTCCCGCTGCTGGACTCGATGGCCGAGGTGTACAAGAAGGCGCCGGAGGCGTTCCCGGGCAACCCGATGGAAGAGATCAAGAACCGCATCTACATCAGCCCGTTCTACGAGGAGGGCATCGACGACCTGATCAACCTGGTCGGCGTGGATCAGGTCCTCTACGGATCTGACTGGCCGCATCCGGAGGGGCTGGCCGAGCCGACGCACTACGTGACGGCCCTCGAGCACCTCTCGGTCGACGATCAGGCCAAGATCATGGGTGGCAACCTGGGTCGCCTCGTCACGGTGTGAGTTACCAGGCACGGTGGCAGACCCTCCCTGAGTTGGTCGCCAGCGCGGCGGACCGGTTCGGCGACGCGGAAGCAGTCGTCGACGGTCCGCTGCGCTTGTCCTTCACCGAATTGGCCGAACGTATCCGTTGCGCTGCAGGGGCATTCGCCGATTTCGGGATCGGTAAGGGGGACCGGGCCGCGGTCTGGGCGCCGAACTCCGCGGAGTGGATCATCGCCGCGTTCGGCCTCATCACCGCGGGCGGTGTGCTGGTTCCGGTCAACACGCGGTTCAAGAACGAGGAAGCGGCCGACATCATCAGCCGCAGCGGGGCCAAGGCCGTCCTGGTGCAGCAGGGCTTCCTGGGCAACGACTACAGCGCGCCCGACGGGATTCCGGTCATCGACCTGAAGTCGGATTTCCTTTCCCGCGGAGAGCCGTTCAGCTGCCCGGTGGACGGAGCCGACATCTCCGACATCATCTTCACCTCGGGGACCACCGGGCGTCCCAAGGGTGTGATGATGAATCACAGCCAGAATCTGCGCCTGTACGAGGAATGGTGCGTCCTCGCCGATCTGCGCGAGGGCGACCGCTACCTGATGGTGAACCCGTACTTTCACACCTTCGGGTACAAGGCCGGTTTGATCGCCTCGTTCATCCGCGGCGCGACGATGCTGCCGGTCCCGGTCTTCGATGTGGACCGGGTCGTCGAACTCATTGCCGCGGAGAAGGTCACGATGCTGCCCGGGCCGCCGACGCTGTACCACTCGCTGTTGTCGGTCGAGGACAAGTCCAAGCTGGCCTCCCTGCGCGCCGGTGTCACCGGCGCGGCCGACATCCCCGTCGAGCTGATCCGGCGGGTGCATGAGGAGCTGCCGTTCGAGACGCTGGCAACCGGTTACGGGCTGACCGAAGCCGGCACGGTGACGTTGTCACGGCCGGGGGATTCGTTCGAGGACATCGCCACCACCGCCGGTGTGGCCTGTGACGGTGTCGAGGTGCGGATCGCCGACGACGGTGAGGTGCTCGTGCGCGGCTACACCGTGATGCAGGGCTATCTCGACGACCCGGCCGCCACCGCGGAGACGATCGACCCCGACGGCTGGTTGCACACCGGCGACCTCGGCACCCTCGACGAGGCCGGCCGGTTGCGCATCGTCGGGCGCAAGAAGGACATGTTCATCGTCGGCGGATTCAACGCCTACCCGGCCGAGATCGAGGGTTTCCTGCTCGAGCATCCTGGCGTCGCGCAGGCGGCGGTGATCGGGGTGCCCGACGACCGGATGGGGCAGGTCGGCAAGGCGTTCCTCGTCGCCAAATCCCCTGAGGGAGGGTCCGCCCCGCCCACGCCGGCCGAGATCATCGAGTGGAGCCGGGACCGAATGGCCGGTTTCAAGGTGCCGCGCTATGTAGAGTTCCTCGACGAGTTGCCGTTGAACGCCACCGGCAAGGTCATGAAGGACAAGCTGCAGGAATATCAGCGCTGAGCATTCGCACAGCCTGGGAATAGCGTTTCCGCAGACAGCGGTCTTTGCCGGGCCGCGCGGAGCACGGGTATCGTCGCATCGGCACGCAGGAACGAAGAATGACGTTCTCATCTTCGAGCGTGCGGATGACAGGTAGACAAGGAGGTCGGCTGTGCCGTCTTTCAGGCGCCGCGAGTCGGTGATCGACACCGATCAGGCCGACGCAGCGGGACCGGATCAGGGTGCGGCGGGAGAGCGGGCGCGCGCGCTGGCCGAGGAAGCCGAGGCCGAGGCGGCCGAGGCCGAGGCCACGGCGGCCGCCGCCCGCGCCCGGGCCCGCGCGCTGCGGCTTCGCCGCGAGGCCGAGGCCGAGTCGTCCAGCGCGGACGCCGCCCCCGACGCCGAACCGACAGACACCGACGCCGCGGACGTTGAGCCGGTCACCGACACCGCCAGCGCCGAGCACCCCGAGTCACCGGCCGCCGACGCGCAGGCCCCGACTGTGGATGCCGCCGGGGACGCCGAGGCTGACCCGACCGAAGCGCGGGCGCGGCGGCTACCGCGGCCGGGTTGGAAGCCGATTGCGGCAGCGGTC
>JAXHTL010000221.1:0-7473 GCA_034190095.1 Actinomycetota bacterium | reverse complement strand
GCGTCCGCGAGGCGATGCTGTCGGTGCGCGGCGCCCCGGTCGGCAGCGTGCAGCTGCAGTTGATGTCGCCGATCGACGAGACCAGCACCATCGCCAAGTTCATCGACAAGCGCGGCCCCGGGCTGCAGCAGCTCGCCTACCGGGTCAGCGACATCGATGCGCTCACCGAACGGCTGCGCGAGCAGGGTGTGCGGCTGCTCTACGACGCGCCGCGGCGCGGCACCGCGAACTCCCGGATCAACTTCGTGCATCCCAAGGACGCCGGGGGTGTGCTGATCGAACTGGTCGAGCCCGCCCAAGACCAGCACTGACGGTCGCCGACGCTCATCCCGACGCTCAGGACCACCGCCGGGTCGGCCCGCGGTTCGTCCTGTTGGCCCAGCACGGCGTGTGCCAGTGCCGGCGGTCCTCGACGCCGGCACCGTCGGCCGGCCACACCAGCACGTGGGCGATGCCGCGCCTGATCTCATGGTCGCAGCCGGGACACCGGTAGTTCTTCGTCGCGCGCCCCGCGGAAACGGGCCGGACCTCGTAGTCGTAGCCGTCTGCGCCCTGCTCGATGCGCCGCGCAGGTGCGAACAGGCCGCGGTCGGTCTCGCGCGGCCCTCCTCCCCTGCGACGCGCCGGTCGCCGCCGGGCCATCAGAACAACCGGTACTCGTCGCTGTCCATGCCCCGCATCTTGTCGTAGTCGAGGGTCAGGCACCGGATACCGCGGTCGGTGGCCAGCGTGCGGGCCTGCGGTTTGATCTGCTGGGCCGCGAACACACCGGCCACCGGCGCCAGCACCGAGTCCCGGTTGAGCAACTCCAGATAGCGGGTCAGCTGTTCGACACCGTCGATCTCGCCGCGACGTTTGATCTCGACCGCCACCGACCGGCCCTGCTCGTCCCGGCACAACAGGTCGACCGGCCCGATCGGGGTCATGTACTCCCGGCGCACCAGGGTGTAGCCGGCGCCGAGCAACTCGACGTGTTCGGCCAGCAGCGCCTGCAGGTGGGCCTCCACGCCGTCCTTCACCAGGCCGGGGTCGACACCGAGTTCGTGGCTGGAGTCGTGTTCGACATCCTCGACGGTGATCCGCAACTGCTCGCCGGCCTTGTTCTCGACGACCCACACCGGGGTTTCGCCGTCCGGATCCTCGACCAGCCAGCAGGGCGGGCTCATCCAGTTCAACGGTTTGTAGGCCCGGTCGTCGGCATGCACACTCACCGAGCCGTCGGCCTTGAACAGCAACAGCCGTCGCGCCGAGGGCAGGTGCGCGGTGAGCCGACCGACGTAGTCCACAGTGCACTGGGCGATCACAAGACGCACCGAACCACCCTAACCGCCACAGGCGGTGGCTAGGCTGGCGCCACCATGACGGGGGACAAGACGGCGGCGCAACGACTCGGTCGCGTGTTGGAACGGGTGACCAACCAGAGCCCGAGGATGACCTCGGTCCCGGAATACGGGTCATGGATTCTGGGGCGCGTCTCGGAGAGCCAGCGCCGGCGCCGGGTGCGGATCCAGATCATCCTGACGACCTTCGTCGTGGTCGCCAACCTGATCGGCATCGGCGTCGCCGCCCTCGTCGTCACCGTCGCATTCCCGATCCCGAGCGTGTTCGCTCCCGAGGTCGCATGGATCTCCTTCATCGCGGTGCCGGTGTATCTGGTGGCCGCCCTGGTGGTCGGCGTGTTCTGGGCGACCAACCGGGTGATGAACAATGTCCGGTGGGCCATCGAGGAGCGCGCCCCCACCGCCGAGGACCAGAACAACACCTTCCTGGCGCCGTGGCGGTTGACCCGAGTCCTGTTGGTGCTGTGGGGACTTGGCGCGATCGTGTTGACCACGCTGTACGGCTGGCAGGACAGCGAGTACATCCCCAAGTGGCTGCTCGGAGTCAGCTTCCCGGGCATCGTGGTGTCGGCCAGCTGCTACCTGTTCACCGAGTTCGCCCTGCGGCCGGTGGCCGCCCAGGCACTGGAGGCCGGTCGGCCGCCGCGGCGTTTCGCCGAGGGTCTGATGGGCCGCACGATGCTGGTCTGGGCTCTCGGGTCGGGGGTGCCGGTGCTGGGGATCTTCCTGGCCGCGGCGATCACGCTGATCCAGCGCAACCTGACACCAACGCAGTTCACCGTCGCGGTGATGATTCTGGCGGCCTTCGCCTTGATCTTCGGCGCCATCCTGATGTGGATCCTGTCCTGGCTCACGGTGACGCCGGTGCGGGTCGTCCGGTCGGGCATGAACCGGGTCGAGCGCGGCGACCTGGAGACCAACGTGGTGGTCTTCGACGGCACCGAGCTCGGCCAGCTGCAGCGCGGCTTCAACGCTATGGCCGCGGGTCTGCGCGAACGTGAGCGGGTCCGTGACCTGTTCGGCCGCCATGTCGGGCGCGAGGTGGCCGCCCTGGCCGAGAAGGAACGCCCGAAGCTCGGCGGCGAAGAGCGCCACGCCGCAGTCATTTTCGTCGACATCATCGGCTCGACGAAGCTGGTGACCAGCCTGCCCGCGGTCGAGGTGGTCGAGGTGCTCAACAGGTTCTTCGCGGTGATCGTCGAGGAGGTCGACCGCCATCACGGACTGGTGAACAAGTTCGAGGGCGACGCGGTGCTGGCGGTGTTCGGCGCGCCGGTGTCGCTGGAGAATCCCGAGGACGAATCGTTGGCCGCCGCCCGTGCCATCGGCCGGCGGCTGCGTGCCGAGACCCCCGAGTGCGAGGCCGGCATCGGCGTGGCATCCGGAACCGTGGTGGCCGGCAACGTCGGGGCCCGGGAGCGTTTCGAGTACACGGTCATCGGCGAGCCCGTCAACGAGGCCGCGCGGCTGTGCGAGTTGGCCAAGGAGGTGCCGCAGCGCGTGGTCGCCTCCGCCGCGACGGTGGGCCGTGCCACCGACACCGAGAACGCGCGATGGTCGCTGGGTGAGACGGTGACGCTGCGCGGCTACGACGAACCGACCCGGCTGGCGACCCCGCTCAGCGAGGACTGACCCGGCGGCGCTGCTTCAGCCGGGCCGCCGCCGCCTCGACGGCGTCGGCGATGCTGCGGTAGCGGGCGGCTTCGAGATCGGGTCGGTTGCGCGCCACGATGCCGTCGGGATCCACCAGGTAGCCGGCCTTGCCTTCGGCACGCAGCTCGGCGGCCATGCCCGAGAGCAACCCGCGCGCGGCGTCGTCGATGTCGTCCACCCGGGAGACGTCCAGAATCGCGATCTCGAAGCCGTCACGGTCCCGATCGGCGATGCGTAACACCTGCTCGGCGCCGCTGAACAGCAGATCTCCATGGGTCTCGTAGACGCGCACGCCCGGGTGCGCCTCGTAGCTGGCACGCAGTGTCGACCGGGACTCGCACGCCACGTTGAGGAAGTGCAGGCCGAGCTGATCGGACAGACTGCGGCACACCCGGACCCCCCGCACGCTGTTGCCCTTGGCGTCCAGGCGCGGCGAGTAGACCCCGATGCCCAACTGGCCGGGCAACACCGCGACGATGCCTCCCCCGACCCCGCTCTTGGCGGGCATGCCCACCGCGCTGACCCAGTCGCCGGCGGCGTCGTACATGCCGCAGGTCACCATCACCGACAGCGTGCGCTTCACCACCGCCGCGGTGCTCACCCGCCGGCCGGTCTGCGGGTTGACGCCGCCGCGGGCCAGGGTGGCGCCCATCTTGGCCAGATCGGTGGCGGTGACCCGCAGCGAGCACTGCCGGCAGTACACATCGAGCACCTCGTCGGGGTCGTCGTCGAGGACCCCGAAACTGGCCAGCATGTATCCGATCGCCCGGTTGCGGCTGCCGGTCGCCTTCTCCGAGGCGTAGACCTGCTCGTCGAGCTCGAGCCTGCGCCCGGCGAACGCCGAGTAGAAGTCCTGGATGGCGGCGAAGCGCTCGTCCGGCGACGACGCCGGTATCAGCGACACCGCCGCGATGGCGCCCGCGTTGATCATCGGGTTCTTCGGGATCTTGGTGGTGGGGTCGACGCTGATCTCGTTGAAGGCCTCGCCGGAGGGTTCCACACCGATGCGCGCATCCACGGCGTCGGCTCCGATCGCTTCGAGGGCCAGCGCGTAGGTGAACGGCTTGGAGATCGACTGGATGGTGAATTCCGCCGCGGCATCGCCGGATTGATAGATGAATCCGTCCGACGACGACAGCGACAGGGAAAAGCCGTCGGGGTCGGCAGCGGCCAGTTCGGGTATGTAGTCGGCCAGCCGCCCATCGGTGACATCCCGGTGCTCGGCGAGGATGCGGTCGAGGTAGCGCTGCACCAATTCGGCCACAGCCATGCAGTGTAGGGCAGCCCGGGCCGATGGGACGCCGCTCGGCCCACCCCGGGCGCGCTCACAACCCCGTTCAGAGTCTGCGCATCGACGGCGCCGAGATCGGTCCTGGGGTCGGCCGTTTGGCGTTGCGACAACGGACGGTTTCGGGCGCGCGGCCATGGGTAGCCGTCACTCATGGCTGAAGAACCCAACAAACTCGCGCTCGTGACCGGCGCATCCAGCGGCATCGGATTCGAGCTGGCCAAGCGCTTCGCCGACGACGGCTACGACCTGGTGATCGCCGCCGAGGACGACGGAATCACCACCGCCGCGGGCAAACTCTCCAACGACGGCACGCATGTCCGGCCGGTGAAGGTCGATCTGCGCAGTGCCGAGGGCGTTCGGGAGCTCTACGAGAGAGCGACCGAGGGCCGGCACGCACTCGATGCTGCCGCGATCAACGCCGGGGTCGGCACCAGCGGCAGATTCGTCGACAGCGACCTCGGGCACGATCTGTCGGTGATCGACCTCAACGTGCGGTCCACCACCCATCTGACGAAGCTGGTGCTGCGCGACATGGTGAAGCGGGGCAGCGGAAAGGTGTTGCTCACCTCGTCGGTGGCGTCGATGATGCCCGGTTCCTATCAGAACGTGTACAACGCGACGAAGTCGTACGTGCAGTCTCTCGCCGAGGCGGTCCACGACGAGTTGCACGACACTGGGGTGACGGTGACCGCGCTGATGCCGGGTCCCACCGGCACCAACTTCTTCCACCGAGCAGGGCTGGACCAGACGCCGGTGGGCAAAGCACCCAAGGACGACCCTGCCCGGGTGGCCGAAGAGGGGTATCGGGCGATGCAGCGCGGCGATCAGAAGGTCATGGCCGGATCTCTGATGAGCAAGGCGATGGGGACGGTGAACCGCGTCTTGCCCGACCGGGTCAAGGCCTTGGGCAGCCGGGTGATATCCATTCCCCTGAACCGCGGCTGATCGGACACCCGGCAGCGGCCTTCATGTCGCTTTTCCGCCAGTGATGTCGGTGGCGTCATGTAATCGTTAGGTCATGCACACCGACTTCGACCGCTGCTACCGGGCCGTGCAGGCCAAGGATGCGCGGTTCGACGGTTGGTTCGTCATCGCGGTGCGCACCACCAGGATCTACTGCCGCCCGAGCTGTCCGGTGCGCCCGCCCTACGCCCGCAACGTGCAGTTCTACCCGACGGCGGCGGCCGCCCAGCGGGCCGGTTTCCGGGCCTGCAAGCGGTGCCGTCCCGACGCGTCCCCGGGCTCCCCGGAGTGGAATGTCCGCAGTGATGTCGTGGCGCGGACGATGCGTCTCATCGCCGACGGTGTCGTCGACCGTTGCGGGGTCGCCGGGCTGGCGGCCCGGTTGGGCTACACGGTCCGTCAACTCGAACGACTCACCCAAGCCGAGGTCGGGGCGACGCCGTTGGCGCTGGCGCGGGCCCAGCGCACCCAGATCGCCCGGGTGCTCATCGAGACGACCGAGATGCCTTTCAGCGACGTCGCTTTCGCGGCGGGCTTCGCGAGCATCCGCCAGTTCAACGACACGCTACGGGCGGTGTGCGACCTGACGCCCACGGAGTTGCGGCGGCGCTCCCGCACCCGGTTGCGGCCCGAGGACCCTACCGGTACCGGGGTGTTGTCCCTGCGGCTGCCGGTACGCACCCCGTTCGCCTTCGAGGGCCTCTTCGGCCATCTCGCCGCCACTGCGGTGCAGGGCGTCGAGGAGGTCCGCGACGGTCTCTACCGGCGCACATTGCGGCTGCCGAACGGATACGGCATCGCCGAACTGAGCCCGCACCCGGATCACGTGCGGTGCAGGCTCGTCGTCGACGATTTCCGGGACGTGTCGGCAGCCATCGCCCGGTGCCGGCGATCGCTCGATCTCGATGCCGACCCCGAGGCCGTCGTCGAGGCTCTCAGCACCGACGAACAGTTGGCACCGCTGATCGCGAAATCTCCGGGCCAACGTATCCCCCGCGCCGTCGACGAGCACGAACTGGCTCTGCGCGTCGTGCTCGGACAGCAGGTGTCGACTGCGGCCGCTCGCACGCACGCTGCCCGCCTCGTCGCCGCCTACGGTGCACCGGTGGCCGACAGCGTGGGCGGTCTGACCCATGTCTTTCCTTCTGCGGCAGAACTTTCCGAGATCGATCCGAAGTACCTGGCATTCCCGAGATCACGCCGACAGACGGTGTGCAGCCTCGTGGCCGGGCTCAACAACGGCGACGTGGTCTTGGACTCGGGATGTGACTGGAACATCGCGCGTGCCCAGCTGATGGCGATTCCGGGTATCGGAGCCTGGACGGCCGAGATGATCGCCATGCGTGGACTCGGCGATCCGGACGCCTTCCCCGCCGGTGACCTCGGCGTGTGTGCTGCCGCCCGCCAGCTCGGCCTGCCGTTCGAGCAGCGCGCGTTGTCGAACCGCAGTGATCAGTGGAGACCGTGGCGTTCGTATGCGACACAACATCTGTGGACCGCGCTCGACCATGCCGTCAACGACTGGCCCCCGAAGGAGAAGCAATGACAGTGCTGCGATACCGGACCATGGACAGCCCGGTCGGCATACTCACCCTCGCCGGCGCCGACCACCGGCTGCGCCATCTGCGGATGGTCGACCAGACCTACGAACCCGACCGTGGCGGCTGGCAGCGCGACGACAGCGCATTCGATGACGCCGCACGTCAACTCGATGAGTACTTCAGGGGCGTGCGCAGGGAGTTCGACCTCGAGCTGGATCTGGTCGGCACACCGTTCCAGCGCCGGGTGTGGGAGGCGTTGCTGACGATTCCCTACGGGGAGACCCGCTCGTACGGTCAGATCGCCCGCCAGATCGAGGCACCGACTGCATTCCGCGCGGTCGGATTGGCCAACGGCCACAATCCTGTCGGCATCATCGTGCCGTGCCACCGGGTGATCGGGGCCAACGGCAGCCTCACCGGGTACGGCGGCGGAATGGACCGCAAGAAGACTTTGCTGGGATTGGAGAGGCGCCAGGCGCCGGCGGTGCCGACCCTGTTCGACTAGGGCCCGTCCTGATGCACAAATGCCTGTGCCCCCCAACAGAATTGGGGGGCACAGGACTTCAATTTGTGTTCGGCGGTGTCCTACTTTTCCACCCGGTATGGGTAGTATCATCGGCGCTGGCAGGCTTAGCTTCCGGGTTCGGGATGGGACCGGGCGTTTCCCTGCCGCTATGGACCGCCG
>JAXHTL010000220.1:0-7484 GCA_034190095.1 Actinomycetota bacterium | reverse complement strand
TCAAAGTGAGGACTTTCGGCCCACGACGTGCCCGCGTCCGATCCCTACCGTGGTTGCCATGACCTACGTGATCGGTAGTGCGTGCGTGGACATCGTGGACAAGTCCTGCATGCAGGAGTGCCCGGCGGACTGCATCTACGAAGGCGACCGGGCGATGTACATCAACCCCAACGAGTGCGTCGACTGCGGTGCCTGTCGCCTGGCGTGCCGGGTGGACGCGATCTACTACGAGACCGACCTGCCCGAGGACGAAGCGCAGTTCCTCGAGGACAACGCCGCCTTCTTCACCATGACGCTGCCCGGCCGCGATGCGCCGCTGGGCGACCCGGGCGGAGCGTTGAACCTGGGCCGGGTCGGCGCCGACACCCCGCTGGTGGCCGCGCTGCCGCCGTCAACGACCCCGCATCCCTGAGGCTTCGGCCCCGGCGCGGGCGAACCTGCTGGCGATCAGCCGGGCCACACCGGGGTGGGTGCCCAACGGGTCGGTGACCTGATCGGCGCCGCTGGCCCGCAGCCGGTCCTGGAACAGTCCCTCGGACAACAGGTATGACGCGACGACGACGCGCCTGCCGGGGCGGCGCCGCCGCGCGGTGGCGACGGCGTCGGCCACCCGAGGTTCGCCGGTGGCCGCGAACGCCAGCTCGACCCGCGAGCCGACCGTCGCCGACAGCGCGGTCGCGGTGGTGTGCAGATCCCGCATGGCACCGCGGTCGGAGGTTCCGGCCGCGGCCAGGATCACCGAATCGCCGGGCTGCCATCCGGTTTCGAGCAACCGGTCGACCAGCACCCGCACCAGGGCGGGGTCGGGCCCCAGCGCCCGGGCGACGGTCACATCGGGATGCCCGCTGGTCGCGACGTGCTCGGGGATGTCGCTGGTGACGTGGTAGCCGCGGGCCAGGAAGGCCGGTACCAGCACCGTCGGCTCGCCCGCCGAGTCCGCGAGCAACTCGCCGGGGGTGGGCCCGAGCACATCGACGAACGCCACCCGTACCGGCCGGTCCAGCAGCTGCGAAACGCGTTCGGCGAGATCGCCGATCAGCGACACCCCGCGCTGCACCCGGGTGCCGTGCGCGACGAGCAGGAAACTCATGAGGCGAAGGCCTCGTCGACGGGCAGCCGGTAGCCGCGTTTGACCACGGTCGCCACCATCTTCTTGTCACCGAGCGCCGTGCGCAGCCGCAGCACCGCCGTCTCGACCGCATGTGGATCGGTGCTGCTGCCCGGCAGCGCCCTCAGCAGGTCCGCGCGCGACACCACGGTCCCGGGTCGTAGCGCCAGTGCCCGGATGGTCGCCATCGCCGCCGGAGACATCGTCTTGACCGCGCCGTCGACCAGTACGCAGTTACCGCGGATCTCGAGCAGGTGGCCGGCGACCCGCACGGTGCGGGCCTGCAGCAGCGGAAGCTCGTCGGTGATGTGGCGGGCCAGCGCGCCCAGGCGCATCCGCTCGGGCGCCGAGGTCGGTACCCCCAGCCGGACCAGCGGGCGCGCGGTCACCGGCCCGACACACATCGCGTGCACCCCGTTGCGCAGCGCCGAGAGCACCGCCTCCTCGATGCCCATCTCGCCGGCCCGCATCAGGACCGACGCGACGGCCGGCGCCGAGGTGAAGCTGACCGCGTCGAACTTCTCCTCGGCGATCCCGGCCACGAGCTGATCGAAGTCGCCGTTGCGGGGTGCCGGATGCCACCGGTAGACGCGGATCGGCACGACCTCTGCGCCCGCGGCGCGCAGTTCGTCGAGGAACTCGGGGAACGGATCCCAGTCGTTGGTGGCCCCGTGCAGCTGCACCGCGATGCGGGTGCCGGCGATGCCGCCCTCGACCAGGTAGTGCAGCAGCTCCCTCGATGATTCGGAGTCCGGCGACCATTCCTCCGGCAGGCCGGCCGCCCGCAGCGCGCCGGTGGCCTTCGGTCCCCGGGACACCACCCGGGCCTTGGCCAGCGCCTCGGTCAGCTCGGTGGCGACGTCCCATCCGTCGGCGGCGGCCATCCAGCCGCGGAACCCGATCCCGGTCGTGGCGATCACGATGTCGGGCGGGGTTTCGATCAGGGCCTGGGTGTTCTGCTGCAGCTCGTCGTCGTCGGGCAGCGGCACCATGTCGATCGCCGCGGCGCTGGTGACGGTGGCGCCGCGACGGCGAAGCAGCGTGGCGAGCTCGTCGGCCCGCCGCGCTGATGTCACCGCGACCCGGAATCCGGTGAGCGGCGACCAGTCCGGCTCACTCATGCCCCCTGTCTATGCATCCCGTGTTTCGGGCTGATTAACCGGCGATTGCCCCGTCGTGTCGCGCCCGCTCGGGCCGTGAATTTCCGCTCACCGCCACCAGCGATGAGTTGTGAGGTCGGGTCACCACACGTCGCCGTCACGCCAATCGCAGGTCAGAGCCGATTCGGGGTCCAGTACGACGGCCGGCGGCAGGGCTCCCGGCAGGACCATCACGGTCCCGTCATCCTGCGGGGTGGGCTGCACCCCGGTGGGGGAGAGCACCGACGTCGGGCCGCGCCAGGCCAGCCAGCCGCGGCCGGCGTACACGGGCCTGCCCAGCTCGGTGGCACTGAGCGCGCCGAGGTGGTAGCCGCCACGGATGACCTGCTCGACGGCGTCCATCAGCGCGGTCCCCAATCCCTGGCCGCGGTGATCCTCGCGCACCGCCAGCCCTTCGACGTAGCCGCAGCGCAGCACGGCGTCGCCGTGCAGCAGCCGGCGCTGCACCACCGCGGCATGCCCGATCAGGGCGCCCCGCCAACAGATCACCGCATGCATGCCGCCCAGCGCGTGTTCCCAGTCGGTCTCGGTGAATTCGTCGCCGAACGCCTCGGCGACCATCCGCCGGGCATCCTCGCGGGTCTCGTCATCGAGATCGGAGGTGTGGACGAGCCGTGCACGCACACCTCCGGTTCTACCAGCGTCCGCCGGGCGGCGCTGCGGTACCGGGCCGGTCCGCTAGGCCCCCGGCTCGACGGGCCGGCGGGGCCGGGCCCAGTGCAGCCGGACCGTCTGCCCGGCCCGGGCCTGGGCGACCTTGTCGATGTCGTCGTCGGTCACCACGCCGACCACCGGGTAGCCGCCGGTGACCGGGTGGTCGGGGCCCAGGATCACCGGGAAACCGTTGGGCGGGATCTGGATCGCGCCGCGGGTGGCGCCTTCGCTGGACAGTTGGCGCTCCGGTTGCCGGTACTCCAGCGGCATACCGACCAGGCGTACGCCCACCCGGTCGCTGCGGTTGGTGACCTGCCAGTTGGTGCGCACCAGGATGTCGGGGTCGACGAACCAGTCGTCGCGCGGCCCGGGCACGACCATCAGGTCGAGGACATCGCCGGCGGGCGCCGCGACCGGCGCCTGGTCGAGTTCGGGGAAGTCGTCGGTGTGTGCGCCCACCGGCAGTACGTCACCGGCCCGCAGCGGCAGCGGGCCGATCGCCGACATCACGTCGTAGCTGCGCGACCCGAGCACCGGTTCGACGTCGATGCCGCCGCGCACCGCAAGATAGGACCGCAGACCCGAGCGGGGAGCGCTGAGCGAGATGAGCTCACCGTCGTGCACGTAGTGGATGCTGTTGGTGCCGAACGGGACACCGTCGGCGGCCGGGTCGGTGTCGGCGCCGGTGACGGCGATCGCGACGCCGTCCCCGTTGGCGCTGTGCACCCGTGCGGTGAACCCGCCCATCATGACCTCGACGGTGGCCCGGTCGCCCGGATTGGCGACCAGCCGGTTGGCCAGGGCGTGCGAACGCCGGTCGGCGGCTCCGGAACGGGTCACGCCCAGCCGGGACAACCCAGGCCGGCCGAGGTCTTCCACCAGGGCCATCGGCCCGGTCTGCAGGATCTCCAGTGTCACGCCGGCCCGGTTCATGACGTCACCGCCCGGAACTGCACCCACATTCCCGGGACCAACAGCGCAGGGTCGTCGCGCTCGATGTCCCACAGCACCGCCGAGGTGCGTCCGATCAGCTGCCAGCCACCCGGGGACTCGCGTGGATAGATCCCGGTGAACTCCCCGGCCAGGCCGACCGAACCGACCGGGACCCTGGTGCGCGGATCCGAACGGCGGGGTACGGCGAGCCGCTCGTCACCGCCGACGAGATAGCCGAATCCCGGTGCGAAGCCGCTGAATCCGACGCGCCACGGTCGGCCGGTGTGGGCGGCGACGACCTGCTGGGCGTCCATCCCGGTCAGACGCGCGACCTCGTCGAGGTCGGCGCCGTCGTAGACGACGTCGATGGTGAGGTCGACCCCCGCTTCGGGCGGGGCCGCCGCACCGGCGCACGCCGCCTCACTCACGGCGACCCGGGCCAGGCGCTGGCGCGTCGGCGCCTGATAGCCGGGTCCGGCCAGTTTGATCAGCACGGTGCGGGCGGCCGGCACGATGTCCTCCACGCCGGGCAGCTCGGCGGCGCGTAGCGCCGCGTCCCAGGCCAGGACTTCGTCGGTGCCCGCGCATTCGACCAGCAGCGCCCGATCCCCGTAGTCGCGAATCCCCGCACTGCGCGTGCCCATCGTGTCGGTCACATCGGCTGTCACGCTCATCCCCCGAAGCTACCCGCCAGTAGTGTGTAACGCCGCCGCTTTGTCCGGTTTGCCAGAGCAGCCTTATCAACGGCTCAACCTGCGAGCTGATAGGTGGGTTCGCGTCGCTTGATGGCTGCGATCACCCGGTAGGTGATGGGCAGCATGACGACCTCGATGGCAGTTTTGTACACCCAGCCCTGCGCGGTGTAGGTGGCGAAGTCGCCGAAGCTGGTGATCCCGATCGCGCTGGCGGCGATGGCGCAGAACACCACGGTGTCGCCGAGCTGTCCGACGAACGTCGATCCGATCAGGCGCGCCCACAGGTACTTCTCCTTGGTGCGCTCCTTGATCAGCACCACGACCCACGCATTGAGCGTCTGGCCGACGATGAACCCCGCCAGCCCGGCCACGATCAACGCGGTGTAGGCGTGCACCACGTTCTCGAAGTGCTCCTGGTTGGGGTAGAAGTCGGCGGCAGGAAGATAGATCGTTACCCAGAAGGCCAGTGCGGCAAGCGCATTCATCGCAAAGCCGGTGTAGATCGCCCGGCGGGCGGCTTTGAAACCGTAGACCTCGGAGAGCACGTCGCCGATGACGTAGGTCAGGGGGAAGACGATGAATCCACCGTCGGTGATGATGGGTCCGAACTCGACACCCTTGGTGGCGGTGACGTTGGAGATGATGACCAGCGCGGTGAAGATCGCGACGAGCACCGGATAGTAGGCCGACCCGACCCGGGCGAAGACGGCATGGTCCTGGTCGACGGTCTCGTGGCTGGTCACGCAGCCATTAGATCAGCTCAGCGCGGCCGAGATCATCTGCGGCAACCGGTCGGCGACCACTGGATAGGACAACGTCGAGGCATAGGCGATGGCCCCGGCGAGTTCCTTTCCGGTGAACACGTGCCGCTGCGCGGCGGTCGCCGACAGTGCCGCCACGGCCGGGTCGGCGAGCAGGGCGGTCTGTTCCTCGTCGCTCTCGGTGGTCCAGATCAGGACGTCGACCGGATCGAGGACGGCTGCCAGCCGGTCGGGCGGGATCAACGATTCGTCGGCGGCGGCGATGCGCAGCCCCATCTGGGAGAGGAACTCGCTGCGCCATCCGGGGCCGGCGACCTGGACACCGCCGCGATGGAGGCGGCCGTCGAGCAGTGCCACCGACGCGTCGGCGAACGGCGGGTTGGCGTCCTTGATCTGGGTGAAACGGGCGTCGACGTCGGCGATGAGCCGCTGCATCCGGGCGTGCCGGAACACCGCCTGGCCGATGGCGGTGGCCTGTTCGCGCCAGGGTTCGAAGAACGCCGCCGTTCCCGATTGCGGGATGGTCGGCGCGATGGCGCTGAGCTTCGTGTAGGTCGCCTTGTCGAGGCCGGCGTCGGTCGCCACGATCAGGTCAGGGCGCAGCGCGGCGATCGGGTCGATCTGCACGCCGTCGGAGAGGCTCAGCACGACCGGTGTGGCGCCGCCCAGCAGCGGCAGGGCCCACGGCCACACCCCGAACGGTTCGCCGCGAACCAGTCGGTGACCGCGATCGGCACGACGCCGAGCGCGAGCAGGTCGTCGGCGTCGGTCAGTCCGGCGCTGACCACCCGGGTGGGTGGCGCGGGAACCCGCGTCTCGCCGAATGCGTGCTTGACGGTGACGGAGCCGTCCTCGGCGACGGCGCCGGGTTCGTCGGTTCCACACGCAGCGATCAGGGCAGTCCCGGCCGCTGCCGCCAACACGCTGCGCCGCGCCCACATGCGCCGGGTGGACAGTTAGGGCACCGGGGCCGGGATGGGCAGCGGCGGCCAGATCGGCGGCGGGGCCGACGCCGGGACCGGCGGTGACCCGGGCGCCGGCGGTGGCGGCGCGAGGGGGTCGCCGTAGGGCGCCGGCGGCAACCAGGTGCTCGGGCCCATCACACCCGGGCCGACGGACTGGAAGAACTCCGCCGAGTTGCCCATGGTCATGAGGTCGCGGACGAAGTCGAACTGGCCGGTGTTGGTGAAGTCGGCGTTGGGCACCGGCGGGATGTAGGGGGCCCCTGCCGGTGGTGGCGGCGGTGGCAGCGCCGGGTCGACCGGCGGAACGGGCTGCGCTGCGCACTGGGCGGAGACGACCAGGGCGGCGCCGCCGAGCAACGCGGTGAGGAGGGCTGTCGTGGCGGTGCGCCGGCGCGGCGCAGCCCACTGGCGCGGCGATGAGGCCATGAGTGGAGGGTAATGCGCCATCGGCAGGTGCGTCGCTTTTCGAGGTGGGGCGCGATATCACAGCGGCAGGCCGGCCTCCAGGAACTCCAGCCCTTCGAAGATCGTCTCGGGGGACATCGGGCTGCCGTGCAGCGCAGCCATCATGACCCCGGTCATCGCGCCGGCGGTGATCCGGAGTTGGGGATCGTCGGCGGGGCGGTCCAACCGGGTGGCCAGTGCCTCGGTGATGAGCTCGATGACGTTGATGTAGGTCTCGTAGAGTCCCCCTGCGGCCTCGGGCAGGGTGTAGAGCAACTGTTGGCGCCCCATCTCGGCCTCCCACTCCGGTCCGGCCATGCCGCTGAAGACCTGGGCCAGCGCGTGCCGGTAGGCGGCCAGCGGGGGGAGTTCGGCGGGCGCGGCCACGAAGAGCTCGATGATCGGCTCCATCAACTGGTCGGGGATCAACAGCGCGGCCTTGTTGGGGAAGTAGCGGAACAGCGTGCGCGAGGACACGTCGGCTGCTTCGGCGATCTGCTCGACGGTGGTGTTCTGGTAGCCCTGTTCTTCGAACAGGCGGAACGCCGCCGTTCGAACGGCTTCGCGGGTGCGGCGCTTCTTGCGCTCCCGCAGACCCATGTCATCGGCGTCCGGCATGGTTCTCGATTCTCGTCCCGCCAGCGGGTGAGGTGGTGGAGGACGGCACGTCGGTGCGTCACCGGCCCCGGGCGCGCCGTGCCCAGCCTCTCCGGTCGGTCCGCCTAGCTCAGCGCCAGGGAGAGCCCCAGTCCGATCATCATGGC
>JAXHTL010000022.1:0-43077 GCA_034190095.1 Actinomycetota bacterium | reverse complement strand
TGCAGCGCGCTTCCGTCCAAGGGGTTGTCGCGCCGAAGAACCTGCGCGAGATGGAGGGGCTGATCCGCTCGCGTGTCCAGGAAGTGCTGGACGATCTACCGGTGGATCAGCCGTTCAATTGGGTGCACCACGTCTCCATCGAACTGACAGCGCGCATGCTCGCGACCCTGCTGGACTTCCCGTACGAGCAGCGGCACAAGCTCGTGGAATGGTCGGACCTCGCCACCTCCATGGAGCAAGCCAATGGTGGCCCCTCCGACAACGACAGAGTGTTTCGTGGCATGGTCGACATGGCGAAGGGGCTCAGCGCTCTCTGGCATGACAAGGCGGCCCGTACCGCCAACGGGGAGCGACCGGGCTTCGATCTGATCACGATGCTGCAGGCCAACGAGGACACCAAGGATCTCATCAACCGCCCGATGGAATTCCTTGGCAATTTGGTATTGCTGATCGTCGGCGGAAACGACACGACTCGCAACTCGATGAGCGGAGGGGTTCTCGCCTTGAACCAGTTCCCCGATCAGTTCGAGAAGTTGAAGGCGAACCCTGACCTGATTCCCAATATGGTATCCGAGATCATTCGCTGGCAGACCCCGTTGGCGTACATGCGCCGAGTCGCGAAAAAAGACATCATGTTGAACGGGCAATTCATCCGCAAGGGCGACAAGGTCGTGATGTGGTACGCCTCCGGTAACCGCGATGAGCGTGTCTTCGAGCGGGCCGATGAGTTGATCATCGATAGGAGCAACGCCCGCAATCACATCTCGTTCGGGTTCGGCGTGCACAGGTGTATGGGAAACCGACTTGCTGAGTTGCAGCTTCGAATCCTGTGGGAGGAATTGCTCCCTCGCTTTGAGAACATCGAGGTAGTCGGCGAACCCGAGTATGTGCAATCGAATTTCGTCAGGGGTATCAGCAAGCTGATGGTTCGCCTCACTCCCAAGCAGAGTGCATGACTCCCGAACGAGCGGTGATCGTCGGCGCGAGCCACGCCGGCGCGCAGTTGGCAGCCAATCTTCGGAGGGAGGGGTGGGCTGGGGAGGTCGTGCTCATCGGCGACGAGGAGGGACTGCCCTACCACCGGCCTCCGTTGTCGAAGGCCTACCTGGCCGGCAAGAACGGCCTCGAGGACCTCCTGATTCGCGGCGCTGATTTCTACGAAAAGCAGAACATTCGACTCTTGAATGCGACCGTGGAGGCGGTCCACCGGAGTGCCAAGCGTGTGTCTCTGAGCACCGGCGACACGCTGGCCTACACCAAGCTCGCGTTGTGCACCGGCGCAAGGCCCAGACAACTCCCCACACCAGGGGTGGATCTTCCCGGAATTCGCTACCTGCGTACCGCTGCAGACGTCGAGTTGATCCGTGCCGCCGCTACACCGGGTCGGAGGGTTGTGATCGTGGGCGGCGGTTACATCGGCCTGGAAACGGCGGCCTCGCTGTGTTCGCTCGGCATGAACGTCACTGTCCTCGAGGCAACCGAGCGTGTACTCCAAAGGGTCACCGCGCCGGAGGTTTCCGCGTTTTACACGCGAATCCACCGCGGCGAGGGAGTGGACATCCGGACACACGCTCTCGTCGACGCCTTCTCCGGTAACGGTGGGGTGCAGGAGGTCGTGCTGGCTGACGGCGAATCGATCCCCGCCGACCTGGTCATCGTCGGCGTCGGCGTGGTGCCGAACACCGAACTCGCCGCAGCCGCAGCATTATCCGTCGACAACGGCATCGTGATTGACGACCAGGCCCGCACCAGCGACCCCGACATCGTGGCCGCCGGCGACTGCACCAGCCACGCCATGGCTCGATACGGCTCGCGCATTCGTTTGGAATCCGTACCGAGCGCCGGCGAGCAGGCCAAGATCGCTGCGGCGACAATCTGCGGAAAACACAGCGCGATCGCTGCGCTTCCGTGGTTCTGGTCCGACCAGTACGATCTCAAACTCCAAATTGCCGGTCTCAACGCCGGATACGACGAAGTGTTGCTCAGTGGTGACCCGTCGCGCGACCGTGACTTCAGCTGCTTCTACTTCCGCGAGGGCGAACTCATCGCCGCCGACTGCGTCAATCGTCCTCGCGATTTCATGTCCAGTAAGCGGGCCATCACCCAGCAACTTCGGGTTGACCGCTCAGACCTCCTCGCCCGCTCGATCTGACATCCTGCGACGGCAAAACCATGCGCTCGAAGCTCCGCAGACTCTGCCGTCTGGTCAGATGCATAGGTCGCGAAAGCTTGCTGGTCACAAACTGTGGACAACTTCCAGGTACCGGAGTGCTACGCGGGAGATCCGCTCACCAGTGGTGGCGATGTCCGCGGCTGGGAGTACAACATGACTCACGGTCAGTCGCACCAGAACATCTGCGACGTCCTCGACGTCTTCGGGGTCGAGATCGGCGAAGTGGTCGTTAAACCACGTGGTCAGAGCCCCAGAGCAGAGCGCAAGCAGGGAAGCCGAGGTCGGCAGAAGAGGAAGGACCCCCGTAGACGACGAGCCACCGTCATCATTCCCCGAGGGGTTGGACGTCAGAACTGCCTTGAGGAGCGGGCTGTCTTCTGCTTCACAGAGGGTGAACTGCACCGCTGCGGTGATGCCGCCCTGCACATCGCCCACATGTTCGGCAAGCACGGCACGAATGCCCTCCAAAAAGCGCTGGCCCTCTGACACCACAAGCGCGTCACCGAGCCCCTTTTTGTCGCCGAACTCTTTGTACAACGTCGGGCGGGAGACGCCGACCGATTCGGCAACCTCGCTCATCCGGACCTGATCCCAGCCCTTCTCAATGGTGAGTTCTCGTGTCGCCCTCAGAACCTGTTCGCGCACATGCCGGCGGAAAGACATCCGAACTGGTTCAGTTGGCATAGAAGCAGGATAGGCGCCAGCCCTGAAAGGGCAGTAAACCGACTGCAGGGTTCATATGGTCCTGTCGAGGAATTCGACGACCGCCGTCGAGAACGCGTCGTTGTTGTCGCCAGCAACCATGTGGCCTGCGCCCGAAACGTCGACGGTTTGCGCGTGGGGAACCAAGGTGAGGAAGTCCTTCACTGTCTCTTCGGAGACGATGTCGGATAGCAGGCCGCGGACCAGCAGCGTCGGCGCGGACACCTGCCGCGCACCATCGAGAAGGAACGCGCTCATCATTTCGAAGTCTCTAGCGCCTTCGTCTGGATCACCCTGGAGGAACTGGAAATTCGACGTCACAAACGCAGGGTCCCATCGCCAGACCCAGCGACCGTCTGTCCGTAGCCGGAGAACTTTTTGGAGGCCGTCGAGGTTCTCGGGGCGAGGACGGTGCGGGTTGTAGGCGGCGATCACGTCAGCGGCCGACTCCAGGCTGTCGAAGCCTTCGGGATGTGCCGCCATGAACGCCACGACTCGTCGGGCGCCCTGCATCTCCATTCGCGGAGTGACGTCAACCAGCACGACGGCCCGCCATAGCTCCGGCGAGGCGAGCAAGTGTGTGCCGAGAATGGTCAAACCGCCCAACGAAGCCCCGATCGCGGCGACTGGGCGGCCAGAATCGGCGTATGAGCGCACGGCCAGCAGGTCGGACCCGAGTCGGTCCATGTCATAGCATCCCTCCGGATCCCAGTCGCTGTCCCCATGTCCCCTGGTGTCGTACGCGGCAACCGTGTAGCCCCGCTGGTGCAGGCGTTGGGCGGTGACATCCCAGGCCTGTCGGCTCTGACCACCGCCGTGAAGGAGCAACACGACCGCCCGCGGCGCGTCACACCGGTAGAGGTCGACCGCTAGCGACAGTCCATCCGCCGTGGGCACGCGCCCGACGACAGGGGCCGACGAATCACCTGCTCTGTGTGCAGACATCAGGAGTTCGTCTTCGGTGCGACGACGGTGACGGTGCCCTGGGCCGCACACACGGCTCTGCCGCCGTTGCAGATGTCGATCCGCGCCACACCGCTAGTTCTGCCCAGCGAGATGATCTCCGCCGTGGCTACACAGGTGCCACTGGAGACAGGACGAAGTAAATTCAGTTTGAACTCCGTCGTCGCGACCCAGGATCCCATCGGAATCACGGGATAAAACACCACTCCGAGACAGTGGTCGACCATGGCCGATAAGCAGCCCCCATGCAAGTTGCCGAAAGGCGTCTTCAGGTCGTCGCGTGCGTCCATCTCCGCAACGAGCCGTCCCGCAGTGAATTCCGTGTGCCGGAAGCCGAGGTAACCGGCCAACCCGCCCGTGGTTTCTGCTGCACTCTTCAGTTGCTCAGCGACCTGTCCGTTGAACATGGTGAATTGCACAGACACTTCCGGCCTCCTACCTCAGCTGCGGTTGAGACATTACGCTATACTTGTCACACCGGTCGACGGTGGTCACCCGCCAAGATCGCGGGAAGGAGGAACCTCGACAGAAACGCCCGGAGTCCGTCACGACTGCGATCCCGCGGCCCTCGAACAGTCAGCAGGCTCAGTATCGTGCGTACAACCCACTCGGCGGCGTCGTCGACGGAGACGCCCGGTTCCACGCAACTCCAGTGTCTGGTGAAGATGGGACGCAGAAATTCGGTGACGATTTCGAAGAGGGACGTCGAGGTCCCCGCTGCGAGACCCACGCCGGCGAGTTCCTCGTCGCTGCCGAACAACAATCCGATGATCTCTTCGCGGCGCGCGGCGTCAACTGTGTAATCCACGAAATCGACGAGCGCGGATCCCAGGTCGGCGTGCGCCGCGATCCGCGGGCTGATGCGGTCAAGATAACGCTCGGCGGCGCGAATGATGACGCCCGACATCACCGCCTCCCGACTGGGGAAGTAGCGATACACCGTTGCCCTGGACACACCCGCTGTCCTGCCGATGTCCTCCATGGTCGTGCCCACCACACCCCCACCCTCGAGGCACCGCTCGGCAGCATCGAGCAACCGGTCGCGAGCGGACCCAGGATCTGTCGGCGCGGCGGCGCCCCATCGCAACAACTTCGTCGACACACAGCCAGTATGCCGCGATCGCGCACCATTGTGACTCGCCCACGGACATGACACCATCGCAGTTATGTCTCAAGTCAGCCCCGTGGCCCTGAGCGGGTGCCGATGCCGGTAGAAACGCGTACCCCGGTTGTCGTCGGCGTGGGCGAAGTCACCCATCGCGGGGACGACTTCGTGGACCCGATCAACTTGGCGGTGGAGGCCGCACGCCGTGCGGTTAAAGACGCAGGTCGCGCGGTCGAGCGGCGCATCGACACCGTCGCGACTCCCGGCATCCTGGTCATCCCGCGGGACAATCCCGCCAGCAGGATCGGCGAAGCGTTGCGCATCGGTCCCGCCCGCCGCATCAGCTGTCCAGTCGGCGGAAACACCCCGCAGTATCTCGTCGAGGTGTTGAGTGGCGAAATAGCCAAGGCCCGAGCAGATGTCGTCCTGGTCGTCGGTGCGGAGAGCGGGCATTCCGCGCGCAAATTCCAGGGCGGGGCACTTCTCAACTCGCCGCCCCCGCCCCGCTCCGGCGACGAATCCCTGGGGGACGCCCGCCCAGGGTTGAGTCAAGCCGAGCTGTCGGTGGGTCTGAGTTGGCCGCACGAGGTGTATCCCATCTTCGAGTCCGCGATCGCCGCGCGCCACGGCCGTGACTTCGCTGCCCAGCGGGAGTGGCTGGGAACGCTGATGGCACCGTTGACAGCCGAGGCGGCACGCCATCCCGAGCAGGCCTGGTTCCCGCGCGCACGAAGTGCCACCGAACTCAGCGAAGTCACCGCGGAAAACCGCATGGTCTGCTTGCCCTATCCCCAGCTGCTCGACAGCATCATGTCCGTCGACATGGCTGCCGCCTTCATTCTCATGGCGGCCGAGGTGGCCGACGAATTGGGCGTCGCGCGCGATCGTTGGGTCTTTCCCTGGTCAGCAGCGACTTGCAACGACGTGTACTTCCCCGTGGAACGGCCGGACCTCAGTCGCTCATCGGGTATCGAGGTAGCGGCACGGAAGGCTCTCGATGCGGGCCGGTTGACCACCGACGACATTCGGTGGTTCGACCTCTACTCCTGCTTCCCGTCGGCAGTTGAGATGGCCGCCGAGGCTCTCGACGTGGACCCGCTCGACGACAGAGGCCTCACAGTAACCGGCGGCCTGCCTTATCACGGCGGTCCCGGAAACAATTACGTCAGCCACTCGATCGTTGAGATGGTCCGACGGTGTAGACGCGACCCAACCGATGTCGGACTCGTCACCGGCCTCGGGTGGTATTCCACGAAGCATTCGGTCGGTCTGTGGTCGGCCACCCCGCCACCAACCGGGTGGCGACTGCTCGACACGGCGGTCGAACAAGCTCAGATCGATTCATTGAGGTTGGGTGTCGCAGGCGTCGACGAGTCGACCGGTTGCGCGACAGTGGACGGATACACCGTCGTCTACGACCGAGACGGGCAACCTCGATGGACTCCGATCATCGCGCACCTGTCTGACGGGCGAAGAGTTGTCGCACGCAGCGACGATCCGCAGATCGCCGAGGCGATGGCGAGTGAGATGTACGTCGGCAGAACGGTCAGCCTCCGAACAAGAGGATCGTTCAGCGGGTTTGAGCTTCCATGATCGCCGAGGCGATGGTGCTGACCGGACCGCGGAATCTGGAGCGACGCCGGATGACCATTCCCGACGTCGGTGACCGGGGTGCGATACTGCGAGTTGAAGCGTGTGGTCTGTGCGGTACGGATCACGAACAATTCACCGGACACCTGCCTGCCGGCTTTTCATTCGTTCCAGGGCATGAAATCGTCGGCATCGTCGAGCGGGTCGGCGCCGCGGCCGGCGAACGCTGGGGGGTGCAGGCGGGCCAGCGCGTGGCCGTCGAGGTGTTCCGGTCCTGCCGAGACTGCCCCGAGTGCCGCCGCGGCGAATACCGGCGGTGTGCGGTCAACGGCATCGCCACCATGTTCGGCTTCGTCGACGTGGAGATCGGTGCGGGGTTATGGGGCGGATACGCCACCCATGTGGAGCTTCCCTGGGACGCGATGCTACTGCCGATTGCCGAAGACATGGACCCCGTTCTCGCCACGTTGTTCAACCCTCTCGGGGCCGGTATCCAATGGGGGGCGAGTCTTCCCGACACCAAGGCGGGGGACGTCGTAGCGATCCTGGGACCCGGCATCCGTGGAATCTGTGCGGCCGTGGCGGCCAAAGAGGCGGGAGCCGCGTTCGTCGCGATGACCGGCGTCGGCCCACGCGACGAACAACGACTGGCGATAGCCAGATCATTCGGTGTCGACCTGCCCATCGATGTATCGAAGGACGATGCAGCGACCGCGCTCCAGCGTGAGACAGGCGGACGGCTTGCCGACGTGGTCGTCGACGTCACCGCGAAAGCACCCTCCGCATTCGCCGATGCCGTCGGCCTTGCCAGGCCCGGCGGCACAGTTGTGGTGGCCGGCACCCGCGGAGGAGGCGGCGCGCCCTGGTTTGAACCAGACTTGTTGGTCTATAAAGAATTACACGTCGTAGGTGCACTCGGCGTGGAGTATCCCGCCTACCGGGCAGCCCTCGAGATTCTAGCCATGGGCCGCTGGCCGTTCGACCGGATCACCAGAGAATCAACCGGATTCGCTGGGCTCGCGCAGCTGCTCACTTCGCTTGCAGATGAAAGTGCCCGATCAAGTGGGGCGCTGCACAACGTCTTTTTGCCCACGCCCTAACGGCGTGCAGAGGTTCCACAGAGAGGGCCACCCGTGACCATGGCGGAACGCGTACCGATGCTAGACCGTGAGCAGGCCCAGCTGCGAGCTGCCGAATGTGGGTTGCCCGAAGAGTTGGCAGAGCTGTCGGTATTCCGCGTGGCACTTCATCAGCCGCGTGTGGCGGTTGCGCTGTATGGGCTGCTGGACGCGTTACTCTTCCGCGGTTCCCTTGACGCGCGGCTACGCGAGCTGATCATCATGCGACTCGGCTGGATCACTGGCTCCGAATACGAATGGACTCAACATTGGCGAATCGCCACACTGCTCGGCGTGCCTGAGCAAGATCTCCTCGCGGTGCGCGACTGGCAGAATTCCGAAAGCCTCGGGCCAGTCGAGCGTGCGGTCCTCGCAGCGACCGATGATGTGGTGCGCGACGGGGTCATCTCCGAGGAAAACTGGGCTGGGTGCCAGAAGGCATTCAATAGCGATCACGCGGTGTTGGTCGAACTTGTCGGAGCAATCGCCAATTGGCGGCTCTTTTCGATCCTGCTTCGATCCCTGAATATTCCGCTTGAGTCCGGAACCGACGGCTGGCCGCCCGATGGGCGAGCTCCTCGGCGTGGCGATTGAGCGAAAACGTGGAGCGATGCTTGACCGAAGCGGTCAGCGCCCCAATCGCAGGACCACGATCCGTGTCGTAGACGGACAAGTCCCCCCTCGGACACCACGGTGGTTGTGACTCCGGCCGGGCAGCCGGTCACCGCCCGGGCCGCAACAGCCCATATTGTTCTCCGCGTCAATATCAGCGAACGGTTCGTCCCAGCGACCGCTCGCACCGACAACGACGTATCCTCCACCGCCGGTGAGCACGGCAAACACCATGGCGCACGCTGCGAGAGCAACGGCGCCGCATCACCTTCGTCACATCGACGGTGATGCCCTGCGGCGTGCGGCGTTGCGCCATATGCTTCGGCGCGATGTCCGCCCCGCCGCTGAACACCGCCAGCGCCGTCGCGGCCGAACACCGCGGCCTGGTGGTGGGATCGGCCGGCATGATGGTCGCCGGCTTCCTGACCACATTCCTGTCCCCCTTGCTGGCCGTCTCGTTCGCAAAGGAGTTCAGCTTCGGCACCCAGTACGCCGGGGTGCTGGTCGCGGCCGGGCAGACCGGGGTGGCGGTGGCCGCGCTGGCCGTGCTGCCGATTCTGCCCCGCCTGGACCGCCGGGCCCTCGGCATCGCCGGCGCCGTGCTCACCGCGCTGTGCCTTGCCGGCACCGGGCTGCTGGACGACTTCTGGGCCGTGCTGGCCGTGCAGATCGTGATGGGGCTGGGCGCCGGCCTGTGTTACGCGGCGGCCAATTCCGCGCTGGCCTATGCCCGCCATCCCGAACGGGCCTTCAGCATCGTCACGATCAGCTGGATGCTGGCCGGAGCCGCGATGTTGACCTTGGGCCCGATGCTGCACGACGCGTGGCCCCACGAAGGCATCTACCTGGGCATGGCCGCCGCCGAACTGCTCTGCGTGGTCTTCATCATGCGGCTGCCCGACGTACGCCGGCTGCCCAAGAACGACCCGGTGACCGAGGGCGGGCCCAGAGCCGGTGCCGGGACCGCGGTTCCGGCAGCGCTGCTGGTCGGCGCCCTGCTGCTGATGAACGTCGGCAACATGATGATCTGGACCTACGCGCAGTCCATCGGTGAGCGGACCGGACTGTCCACCGAGTTCACCTCGACCTTCCTGGGCCTGTCCCAGCTGGTCGGGCTGATCGGGTCCGGGCTCACCCTGGCGCTGGGCGGCCGGGTGTCGAAGATGCTCATCGTCGTCCCCGCCGTCGTCGTGCTCGCCGTGGGCAACCTGCTCGTCGGCACCTCGACCGGTCCGGCACCGTTCACCATCGGATTCCTCGCGGTGAACGTCGCATTCTTCTGCCTCAGCCCGTTACTGCTGGCGCTGGCCGCCGAACTCGACACCCGGTCCGGGCAGCTGGTGGTGATCGCCGGTGCGGCCAGTCTGGTCGCCGGCAGCATCGCTCCCGCGCTCGGTGGCGCCATCGCCGGGCCCGACGAGCACTGGGCCCGGCTCGGCTTCACCGCGCTGAGCCTGGCCCTGGTGGCCATTCCGCTGCTCGTCCTCCCGGTGCGCCGGGCCCGAAGCTCCGACCCCGAACCGCAAGCCCGAACCGAACCCGTCCAATGAGAAAGGTGCCGCCGCATGAGTTCTGACCCGGTGTTCGAAGAGATCCCGCGCCCGTCGAACAGGGTGCCGGTTCTCGGCGACGCACTGCATCTCGACGCGGACCACCCCACCCAGGCCATGATGGATCTCGCCGACGAGCTCGGCCCGATCTATCACCTGGCCACGCCCGGGCATGACATGGTTGTGGTCTCCGGCGGTGAGATCGCCCAGGAATGCCTCGACGAAAGCCGCTTCGAGAAGAACAACTCTCCCGAACTGGTCGCGATGCGGGAAGTGGTCGGCGACGCGATCTTCACGTCCTGGACCCAGGAGCCGGCGTGGAAGAAGGCGCACAACATCCTGCTGCCGGCGTTCGCACCCCAGGCCATCAAGGGCTACACCGAGAAGATGGCCGACATCGCCGACCAGTTGGTGATGAAGTGGGCGCGGCTGAATCCCGGCGACCCGGTCGACGTCGTCACCGACATGACCAAGCTGACCTTCGACACCATCTGCCTGGTGTGCTTCAGCTACCGGCCCGGGTCGTTCTACCGGCACGACATGCCGCCGATCGTGGTCGCGCTCGAAGAGGTCATCGCCGAATGCGTCAACCGTCCCAGCAGGCTGCCCGGCCAGGATGTCTACGAGGCCATCAAGGGGCGAAGCCAGTACAAGAAGAACATCAGCTATCTCAACGACCTGGCCGATTCGATCATCTCGGAACGGATTTCGTCCGCCGAGGTGGGCTCCAAAGGCGACGTGCTGGACCTGATGCTGACCGAGGCGGACAAGGACAGCGGCGAGAAGCTGGACCGGCTCAACATCCGCCACCAAATGTTGACGTTCCTGGCCGCGGGGTACGACACCACCAGTGGGATGTTGATGTGGACGGTGTACTACCTGCTGAAAAACCCGGAAGCGCTGGCCAAGTGCTACCAGGAGGTCGACGAGGTGTTCGGCGACGACCTCTCGGCACTGCCGGGCCCCGCCCAGATCTCCAAGTTGCAGTACCTGCTGGCCTGCATGAAGGAGGCACTTCGGCTGTGGCCGGTGGGCACAGGGTTCCAGGTACGGCCGCTGGCCGACGAGGTGCTCGGCGGCAGATACCGGGTGAAGAAGGGCCAGACGATCCAGATCCTGACCCCGAAGTTGCAGCGCGACCCCGAAATCTTCCCGGCCCCTGAGGCTTTCGACCCCGATCGGTTCACCCCCGAACTCGAGGCCACCCGGCCTCCGTGGGCGTGGATGCCGTTCGGCAGCGGGCAGCGCGCCTGCATCGGGCGCCACTTCTCGTTCTTCGAATCCCAACTGCTCCTCGGCCTGATCCTGCAGCGCTTCCGGCTGCTGGACTCGTTCGACTACCAGTTGGACATCAAGGACTTCTTCTCCATCAAGCCGCACGATCTCCGCATCACCGTCACGCCCCGGGAAGGCCGGGAGGCCGCCACCTTGTCGGGGATGCGCTCCGCGCCCGCGGCGACCGCCCCCGACGAGTCCGCGTCGGCCAGGCCCGCACCCGCCGTGTCGGCATACGGCGAAGGCAATCCGCTCTTGGTGCTGTTCGGGTCGAATCTGGGCACCTCCGAGAGGATCGCCAACGAGATCGCCGAGGACGGCCGGGCCCGCGGATTCACCGTCACGGTGGGCGAACTCAACGCCTACACCGACAAACTCCCCAGCGACGGTCTGCTGGTGATCTGCACCTCGTCCTACAACGGCAACCCGCCCGACAACGCGCTCGAATTCCACAAGTGGCTGGGCAGCGGCCTGTCCGCGGACGCCCTGGCCGGGGTGCGGTACACCGTTTTCGGCGCCGGCGACCGGGTGTGGGCGTCGACGTTCCAGAAGGTTCCGCACGAAGTCGACGAGCTGATGCGCGCCGCGGGGGCCGAGCCGTTCGCCGAGCGCGGCGCCGCCGATGCCTCCGACGACTTCGACGGCATGTTCCGGGACTGGTACTCGGCGTTCTGGAAGCAGGCGGGGGACGCACTGGGACTGGCCCCGCAGGCCGACGTGCAGACCGACATGAATCGCTACGAGTTCTCCTCGACCGGCCAGCGTCTGCACGCCTCGTTCTTCGCGTCGCTGGAGGCGACGCCGTACCGCGTGGTCCAGAACCGGGAACTGCTGACCAGGGTCGCCCAGAGCGGCCCGGTCGCCCGGTCCACCCGCCACATCGAGTTCGAGTTGCCCGACGGTGTCAGCTACCGCACCGGCGACCACATCGCGGTGCTGCCCCGCAACGCCGCCGAGCTCGTCGGGCGCGCGGCTGCGCTGGCCGAACTCGATCTCGACGAGATGGTGATGATCCGGGCGAACACCGGCGCATCCAGCCATCTGCCACTCGACACCCCGTTCGTCGTCTCCGAACTACTCTCAGCACGAGTCGAATTGCAGGCCCCGTTGACCCGGGCCCAGATCAAGACGCTGGCCGAGTTCGCCACCGATCCCGACGAGCAGCGGGCGCTGGCCGACCTCGCTGCCGACGGCGAGCAGAATGTCGCGCGCTACCGCGAGGAGATCCTGTTCAAGCGGGTGTCGCTGCTGGACATGGTCCAGCGTTACCCGTCCATCGACGTCCCGCTGAACACCTGCCTGGAGTTGCTGCCCGGACTGGCGCCACGGTACTACTCGATCTCGTCGTCGCCGGCGGTGACACCGGACCGCTGCAGCATCACCGTCGGGGCGCTGCGCGAACCCGCCCGCAACGGCAACGGCATCTTCTCCGGAACCTCGTCGAACTTCCTGGCCCGCACCGAGCCGGGCGCCATGGTGCCCGGGTTCATCCGTCCGCCGGGTCTGCCGTTCGAGGTGCCCCAGGACCCGGCCACCCCGATGATCATGATCGCCACCGGCACCGGACTGTCCCCGTTCCGCGGCTTCCTGCAGGAACGCGCGGCACAGGCCGGCACGGCCGCGTGCGGCCCGGCGCTGCTGATCTACGGCTGCCGGATGCCGGACTCGGATTTCATCTACGAGGACGAGTTCCGCGCCTTCGAGGCCGACGGGATCGTCGAGATCATCACCGCCTACTCCCGGCCGGAATCCGGACCGCGTCAGCGTGTCCAGGACTGTGTGCGAGCCCAGGGCGAACGCATCCTGGACCTCATGCAACGCGGCGGGGTGACCTACATCTGCGGTGGCGCCGGCACGGTGGCCCCGGCGCTGCGCGACGCCTACGCCGAGATCTACACCCAGCACGCCGGGGTCAGCGCCGAAGCGGGTGTCGCCTGGCTCGAGCAGCAGCGGGCCGACAACCGGTACCTCGAAGACGTCTGGGCGGCGCATTGACATGGCGATAGGCCGGATCACGGTCGACCGCGACGCCGCCGCGGTGACGGCGGTGCTCGCCGACCTGCCCGCGATGGTGGAGTGGACGGCGGCCGAGTCGGTCGACGTCATCGCCTCCGACGACCGGGGCCGGCCCAACGTCGCCCGCTGGCGTGAACGCTACGGACCGTTGCGCGATGACTTCGTGCTGAGCTACGACTGGCACGACGACGGGGTCAGCTGGACGTTGACCGAAGGGCGCATCCTCACCACCGAGGACGGGCGGTACACGCTGGGGCCGGCGCCGGGCGGCGGCACGGCGGTCGTCTACAGCGTGCGCCTCGGCCTGGCGCTGTGGCTGCCGCGCCTCGTGCTGTCGCGCATCGAGTCGTTCGTGGTGGATTCCACGCTCGCGGCCCTCAAGCGGCGCGTCGAGCAGTCATAGCCGGCGCACAGCCGGCGGACAGTGCAGACCCACGGCACGGCCCTATACAGGTGGTGAGCGTCACCACCGGGGTGAGAGCTCACGACCCCAACGAGCCTGCCGAGGAGAGACACCCGTGAAACGATCCGCTACCGCCATGGTCGGCGCCGCCGCCGTAGCCGCCCTGCTGAGCCTTCCCGCCTACACCGTCCAGTCCGCCGAATCAGCAGCCGACCCAGGCGATTTCGCAGCGTGCCTGACCGAGCACGGGGTCCCGGCCGATCTGGCGGGCCCACCGCGCGGGCCGGGCGGGCCCGACGGACCGCCACCGGGCCGACCCGACGGACCGCCGCCGGGCGGACATCCCGGCGCACCGGGCGAGCGCCCGGCACCTCCGGTGCCCGAGGGCGTGGACCCCGGCACCTGGAACGACGCGTTCGCCTCCTGCGCCGAGTTCGCGCCCGCGCACCCGCCCGGTCACCCCGGGCCGCCCGCCTGAGGTCAGTACACGTCTCGCACGTAGCGTTTCTCGGCGACCAGCCGGCGCTTGTAGTCGCGGGCGGCGTCCTCGTTCATGCCGCCGTGCTCGCGGATGATCCGGGTCAGCGCGTCGTCGACGTCCTTGGCCATCCGGGTGGCGTCACCGCAGACGTAGAAGTGCGCGCCCTCCTCGAGCCAGCGCCACACGTCGGCGCCGTAGTCGATCATCTTGTGCTGAACGTAGATCCGTTGCTGCTGGTCGCGGGAGAACGCCAGATCGAGCCGGCTCAGCAGACCGTCGTCGACCATGTCGGCCAGATCGTCGCGATAGTAGAAGTTCTCGGCGCGGTGCTGGTCGCCGAAGAACAACCAGTTCCGGCCGGTGTGGCCCAGTGCCCGTCGTTCCTGCAGGAATCCGCGGAACGGGGCGATACCGGTGCCCGGGCCCACCATGATCATCGGGGTGTGCGCGTCCTGCGGCGGGCGGAAGTGCGGTGACCGCTGCAGGAACACCGGCACCGGGGCGCAGTCGGGCGAGTCGGCCAGGAAGCTCGACGCCACCCCGGCGCGGGGTCCGCCGTCGGCACCACCGTAACGCACCACCGACACGGTCAGCTGGACCTCGTGCGGGCTGACCAGCGGACTCGAGGAGATCGAATACTGCCGCGGGCTCAGCCGCATGAGCACGTCTTCCCACTCCTGCGGGTCGGCGCGCACGCGGAACAGCCCGACCAGGTCGAGCCCGTTGCGTTCGGCCAGCCAGCTGTCGAGTTCGTCGCGGTCGCCGCACAGCCGCTTGAGGGTGGCATCCGGCTCACCGTGCTCGGCGACGAAACGGACCAGGTTCTGGGTGACCTTGCAGACGTCGAAGTGCACGCCGACCGCCTCGCGCATGGACACTTCGACGCCGTCGACCAGAACCGCCTCGTCACCGCTCAAACCCGTTGCACTCAGCCAGCTCTCGACGACGAAATCCGAATTGCGGGCAAAGACACCGAGCGAGTCGCCCGCGGCGTAGGTGACGTCGTGGGCGCTGATGTCGAACCCGAACTGGCGCACCTCCTTGGCCGAGCCGGCCGGGGTGAGCCGGACGTTGCGGCACAGCGGAGCCTCGATCGGGTTGGCCCTGGTGAACGGCGCCGGCGGGCTCGAGGCCGCCGACCCGGAGGTCTCGACGACCTGATCGGCCGGCGCTCCGGCGGCCATCAGGCCCACCACCGAGTCGGCCCACTGGGCCATCTGCTGCTCGTCGTAGGCCTCGCAATCGGTGCGGTCGAGGATCCGCGTCGCCCCCAGGTCCGCCAGACGGGAATCCAGCGACTTGGCGTGACCGCAGAAGTTGTCGTAGGACCGGTCTCCGATGCCCAGCACCGTGTACTGCAGGCCCTCCAGCGACGGCGCATCCGCAGAGCTCAGCCGCTCCCAGAAGTCCACACCGTTGTCCGGCGGCCCGCCGTCGCCGAACGTACTGGTCACCACCACGACACGGCCGGCCTGACCCAGATCGCTGAGCGCGACGTCGTCCATCGCCGCCAGCCGGGCACCGCCCAGCTGCTCGCCGAGCTGACCAGCGAAATCCTCGGCATTTCCGGTCTGGGACGCCCAGAGCACCAACGGCCCGCCCGCGGCTGCCGTTTCACCCGGGCTGCCGTCCGGTCCGGTTCCGAGCCGCGAGTAGCGCCCGGCGAGCAAACCGTCGAACCACAACCGCACCCGGTCGCCGACCGGCGCAGCGGCCGGGAGCACCGGCACCCCGGGCAGTCCGCCGTCCACGCCGGCGAGAAAAGCTGTCAGATAGAGCTTCTCGTCATCGCTGAGCTCCGGGGTATCGGCGCCGACCGGCAACGCCGATTCCACCGGCAACGGGGCCAGCCGCACCGCACACACCTTGAACTCCGGCTGCAGCGAGGCGGGGTCGACCGCATCGTTGGTGACCGCGTTGATGGCCAGCGCCTCACCGTGTTCGTCGTTCCAGTGGAACGGCACCCAGGTGTTGCCCGGACGCACCCGGTCGGTCACCACGGCGGGCAGCACCGCCCGGCCGCGCCGCGACACGACCTCCACCTGCCGACCGTCCCAGATACCCAGTGCTGCAGCATCGTCGGGATGGATTTCGACCGACGGTGCACTGTTGAGTTTGTTGAGCTTGGCGACCTTGCCGGTCTTGGTCATGGTGTGCCACTGATGTTGGAGCCGACCCGTGTTGAGCACCATCGGGAACTCGTCGTCGGGCAGCTCGGCGGCGTCCATGTGCGGGCGGGCGTGGAACACCGCCCGTCGTGAGGGGGTGGCGAAGGCCAGCCGCGGCCGGTGCCCGTCGGCCGCGGTGAACAGGTCCTGCGACACCCCGTCGTTGAGGTAGCGCAACGGGTTGCGGTCGGCACAGCCGGGCGCGGCGGGCCACTGCACCGGAGTCTCGCGCAGCCGCTCGTAGCTGACGCCGCGCAGGTCGTAGCCGGTGCTCGGGTTGTGGAACCGGCGGATCTCGTCGAACACCTCTTCGCTGCTCTTGTAGCTGAAGGCGTCACCGAATCCGAGGTGGTGGGCCACACCGCAGATCAGTTCCCAGTCCGGGCGGGCATCCCCCGGCGCGGGGACGGACTGCTGCAACAGGGTGACGTTGCGATCGGAGTTGACCATCACGGCATCGGCTTCGGCCCACAATGCGGCCGGCAACATGATGTCGGCGTACCGGTTGGTGGCGGTGTCGGCGTAGGCGTCCTGGGTGATCACCAATTCCGCGGCCCGCAGGCCGTCGATCACGACATCCCGATTCGAGACGCTGGCGACGGGATTGGTGCAGATGACCCAGACCGCCTTGATCCGCCCCTGGGCGAGCTCGCGGAACATCTCGATGGTGCCGGGCCCGACGTCGCTGCGGATGCTGCCCGGCTCCAGGTCCCACTGCTCTTCGACGAAGGCCCGGTCCTCGGCGGAGAGCACCGCCCGCTGCCCCGGCAGCCCGGGCCCCATGTAACCCATCTCGCGGCCGCCCATCGCGTTGGGCTGACCGGTCAGCGACATCGGGCCGCTGCCCGGGCGGCTGATCGCGCCGGTGGCCAGGTGCAGATTGCAGATCGCGTTGGTGTTCCAGGTGCCGTGGGTGCTCTGGTTCAGACCCATCGTCCAGCAGCTCATCCACTCCCCGGCCTCGGCGATCATCCGCGCCGCGGTGCGGATGTCGGCCTCGGCGAGCCCGGTGATCTCGGCGACCCGGTCGGGCGGGTAGTCAGCCAGGAACGGCGGCATCGCCTCCCACCCCTCGGTGTGCTCGGCGATGAACTCGGCGTCGATGTCACCGTTGTCCACCAGCAGATGCAGCAGACCGTTGAGCAGTGCGAGGTCGGTCCCCGGCCGGATCTGCAGGAACAGGTCGGCCTTGTCGGCGGTCGTGGTGCGCCGGGGGTCGACGACGATCAGCTTCGCACCGGCCTTGAGCCGGTCGATCATGCGCAGGTACAGGATCGGGTGGCAGTCGGCCATGTTCGACCCGGTCACGAAGAACAGATCGGTGCAGTCGAAGTCGGTGTAGGAGCCCGGCGGGCCGTCGGCACCCAGCGACTGCTTGAAGCCGGTGCCCGCGCTGGCCATGCACAACCGCGAGTTGGACTCGATGTGCAGCGTGCGCAGATAGCCCTTGGCGAGTTTGGTGGCCAGGTACTGTGCCTCGATCGACATCTGGCCGGAGACGTAGAGCGCCACCGCATCCGGGCCGTGTTCGTCGATGATGGCCTGCAGTCTCCGGCCGGCCTCGGCGAGCGCGTCGTCGACAGGCGTCGACGCCGGGGCCCCCTCGCGGTCGGACCGGACCAGGGCCGAGGTGAGCCTACCGTCGGTGGCCGCCATCAACTCGGCGTGCGTGGACCCCTTGGTGCACAGGCGACCGAAATTGGTCGGGTGTAGTCGATCCCCGCTGACACGGGCGATCACCGGAGAGCCCGTAGCGGGGTCGGTGCGGGTCTCGACCGAGATTCCGCATCCGACCCCGCAGTAGGAGCACGCCGTCCGGGTCAGTGCCGACGATTCAGCTGGGGCTGCCATGTTCTCCTAGGGTGCATCATGTGGGCCCGGGTCACACCCCGACCTGGCCCATCCGGGTGCTCTTGCGCAGGTAGAAGAACCAGGTCACACCCAGCAGGACGATGAAGAATCCGACGTAGAACTGCAGCGCAGGCTGGATGTTGCCGAACTGGGCCTTCGACCAGGCGTAGGCGAGCGGGACGATGAAGCCGCCGAACGCGCCCATCGAGGAGATGATGCCCAGCGCGCCGGCCGCCTGGCGGCGCATCAGCACCATCGTCTCCGGGGCGCCGCCGGCGTCCTCGCCCTTGACCCGGAAGATCTTCGAGATCATCCGGTAGGTCGATCCGTTGCCGATTCCGGTGGCGACGAACAGGAACATGAACGCGATGAAGAACACCGGCAGGTTCACCGCGTTGACCGACCACAGTGCCACCGCGGCGCCGAGGGCCAGCATCACGAAGCTGACCGCGGTGATGCGGGCACCGCCGATGCGGTCGGAGAGCTTACCCCCGAGCGGCCGGGCCACCGAACCGATTCCGGCCCCGAGGAATGCCCAGGCCAGCGCGATGTCGCCGCGGTCGAAAACGGCCTTGAGCAGGGTGGGGAAGGCTGCCGAATAGCCGATGAACGAACCGAAGGTGCCGATGTAGAGCAGCGACATGATCCAGGTGTCGGAGTGACGCAGGGACTGCCACACCGGCTTCACGTCCGCCTTGGCCTCCGTGAGGTTGTTCATGAACAGGAAGGCGCAGACCGCGGCGGCGATGGCGAACGGCACGTAGAACAGGCCGGCCCGGGACAACGCGACGCCACCACCGGCGACCACGACCAGCGGGATGATCTTCTGGGCCACCGCGACGCCGATGTTGCCACCGGCGGCGTTGAGCCCGAGCGCCCAACCCTTTTCACGTTCGGGGTAGAAGAACGAGATGTTGGCCATCGAGGAGGCGAAGTTGCCGCCGCCGAAACCGGCTGTCGCCGCGATGAGCACCAGGCCCAGGAAGGGGAACCCGGGCTGGCTCACCGCCCAGGCCATCAGCAGGCACGGCACCAGCAACAGCAGCGCCGAGATGACCGTCCAGTTGCGGCCGCCGAAGACCGGTATGGCGAAGGTGTACGGGATGCGCAGAAAGGCGCCGACCCCACTGGGGACGGCGACCAGGGTCAACGCCTGGGTGGTGGTCAGCGCCCACCCGGAGGCCGCTGCGCTGCCGTCGGCGCCGGCGGTCATCTGCACCACCACGATGCTCCACAGCAGCCACACCGAAAAGCCGATGTGCTCGGCGAAGATCGAGAAGATCAGGTTGCGCCGCGCGATCGGCCGGCCGGTGCTGTTCCAGAACTCGGGGTCCTCGGGGCGCCAGTCGTCGATCCAGTGCTTGCCCTTGTGGTGTGGGTGTGGGGGCGACGACGTCTCGGTCGTCTGGTTCGTGGTCACGGTCACGGTGGTCTCTCCTTGGTCGAGTGGGGCGGCCGGGGCCGGGAGCGCTCAGGCGCCGTCACGGAGCCTCGAGATGTGACCGACGCTATGAAGGCGTTGTTACAGAACCCGACGACAGGCGTTAAACGACCGCAACAAAGATCTCAACTCAGCCGAGCGGCCGATGTCAGCGACGGTATTCATCGCTGACTCGCCACGGAAACAACGCCGTAACAATCTGGTCCTAGCTTCGGGTCAAGCCCCCGAATTCCGCCACCGTTGCCGAATACGCCAAACGTAGCACGAAATATATTGTGTCACAATGGGTTTCGTAGGCTCTTGGGTGGGATCGGGCGGCTTTGGGTATTGGTGGGGCGTCCACAGCGCCGTAAGCAGATCCGGCCGACCGCAGATTCATGAGAAGGTGAGACAGCACATGAGCGACGGCAGCACTCCCCGATTCCTGCAGGGCTCATTCGAGTTCGACGGGAGCGGCTACGACAAGGCCAGCCTGATCGACGATTCGTTGCGCTACAGCGTGCCCGCCGGCGCGACCACCCAGCCGGTCTACTTCCGCGGTGGCAATTCCACCGACGAGATGATCAGCGTCGTGCTCTATCGGGACGGAAAACCCATGCGCTACTTCCCTATCGGCGCGAAGGGCTCGACACATGTGGCGCTGCGGGTGGTCGAGGACCTCCTCGCCGACACGGTGCTCGAGCTCTACATCGCCGCACCCGCGGGCACCGCCGGCAGCGTCGTCGTCGACCTCGGGCTGGTGGAGTTCTAGATGACCGTCAGCGACACGACGATCTCGACCAATGGCCACACCGGCGCGGCCACCAAGGACCGGCTGGTGGTCGTCGGCAACGGCATGGCCGGGATCAGGGCGATCGAGGAGGTGCTGGCGCGCGACGGTGGCGAGAAGTTCGCCATCACCGTGTTCGGCGACGAGCCCTACGGCAACTACAACCGCATCCTGTTGTCCAACGTGCTGGCCGGCGCGGACGATCCGGGCGAGATCTATCTCAACGCACTGGACTGGTACACCGACAACGACATCGATCTGCGGGCCGGCGTGCGAGTGGTCCGCATTGACACCTTCGCCCACCTGGTCCACGCCGACGACGGCACCGCGATGCACTACGACAAGCTGATCCTGGCCACCGGCAGCCGCTCCTTCTACCCGCCGATGGACGGCCTGTGGGCCGACAACACGACACTGGTCGAGGGAGCGTTCGGTTTCCGCTCCCTCGACGACACCTCATCGATGATCGCCACGGCCGCCGACCACACCAAGGCCGTCGTCATCGGTGGCGGCCTGCTCGGCCTGGAAGCCGCGCGTGGCCTGCAGACCCGCGGCCTGACCGTCGACGTCGTCCATGCCGGCCCGACGCTGATGAACGCCCAGCTCGACGATCACGGCGGCGCGATCCTGCGCAAATCGGTGGAGGACCTCGGCATCGGGGTGCACACCGAGAAGCGCACCACCGAGGTGCTGGTCGATGACGGGCGGGTGTCGGGCGTCGTGTTCGCCGACGGCAGCAGACTGGACTGCGACATGCTGGTCATCGCCGCGGGAATCCGACCGAACGTCGGCCTCGCGCAGCGCGCCGGGCTGACGGTGGAACGTGCCGTCGTCACCGACGATCACATGCGCTCGGTCGACGACGACGACGTCTACGTCGTCGGCGAGTGCGCCCAGCACCGGGGCCAGGTGTACGGCCTGGTGGCCCCGCTGTGGGAACAGGCCAAGGTACTGGCCGACCATCTGACCGGCCGCGATCTCAGCTCGGCGTATCACGGGTCGCGGGTGGCGACCAAGCTGAAGGTCGCCGGCGTCGACGTCGCAGCGATGGGGATCAAGGCTCCCGAGCACCCCGACGACGAGTTCGTGCAGTACTCCGAGCCCAAGCATGGCGTCTACAAGACGATCGTGATCCGCGACGGCAAACTGGTCGGCGCCACCCTGGTCGGTGACGTCTCCAAGGTCTCCTTCCTCACCCAGGCCTTCGACAGCGGCCTCCCGCTGCCCGAGGAGCGGGTGGAGCTGATGTTCGACATCGGCACGCCCGACATCGGCACCGGTGTCTCCGAACTCGCCGACGACGCGCAGGTGTGCAACTGCAACGGCGTCTCGAAGGGCGCCTTGGTCGCCTGCGTCCAGGGCGGTGAGACCTCGGTGACGGGGGTGATGGCCAAGACCAAAGCCGGCAAGGGCTGCGGGTCGTGCAAGGAGCTCGTCGGGCAGGTCGTCGAGTGGGCCGCCGACGGGGACATGACCGCCGATCCGTCGGAGTCCTGGTACGTGCCGGGTGTGCCGTACGAGAAGTCCGAGCTGATGCAGAAGATTCGCGAGCTCGAGTTGCATTCGGTGTCTTCGGTGTTCGCCGCGCTGGCACCGGACGGCAAGGAGGATGCGGGCTCGAAGATGGCGCTGGCCTCGCTGCTGGAGATGATGTGGGCCGACGAGTACGTCGACGAGCGCGACGCCCGGTTCATCAACGACCGGGTGCACGCCAACATCCAGCGCGACGGCACGTTCTCGGTCGTGCCGCAGATGAAGGGCGGGGTCACCAGCATCGCGCAGCTGCGCAAGATCGCCGATGTCGCCGAGAAGTACGAGATCCCGATGATCAAGCTGACCGGTGGGCAGCGCATCGACCTGCTCGGGGTACGCAAGGAGGATCTGCCGGGGGTGTGGGCGGATCTGGACATGCCGTCGGGGTACGCCTACGGCAAGAGTTTCCGGACCGTCAAGACTTGTGTGGGCACCGACTTCTGCCGCTACGGCCTCGGCGACTCGACCGCCCTGGGCATCGCCATCGAGGAGCGATATCAGGGGCTGGCCAGCCCGGGCAAGATGAAACTGGCCGTGACCGGCTGCCCGCGCAACTGTGCGGAGGCGCTGTGCAAGGATCTCGGCGTCGTCGCTGTCGAGGGCGGCAAGTGGGAGATCTACGTCGGCGGCGCCGCTGGTGCGCACGTCCGAAAGGGCGATCTGCTGGCCACGGTCGACGATCCCGAGACGGTGATGACGCTGACCGGCCGCTTCCTGCAGTACTACCGAGAGAGCGCGAACTGGCTGGAGCGCACGTACAAGTGGGTGCCACGGTTGGGGATCGAGCACATCCGGGCGGTCGTGGTGGACGACGCCGAGGGGATGGCCGCCGGGCTGGACGAGCGGATGCAGAAGTCGATCGACGGGTACCGCGACCCGTGGCTCGACCGCGCCGAGCCGCGTTCCGAAGGCCAGTTCCGGTCGTCGTTGCCCCTGCTGCCCTTGCCCCAGGTGCCGGTGCGGTGAGTCAGGTCGAGGTCGGAAAGCTCGACGAGGTCCCGGTCGGCGAGGGCCGCACCTTCGCCGTGGACGGCGCGCAGATCGCGGTGTTCCGGCTGCGGGACGGCTCGTTGCGCGCCATCGACGCGGTGTGCCCGCACCGGGGCGGGCCACTGGCCGACGGACTCGCCGACGACCGGGTCGTGGTGTGCCCGTTGCACAATCACACGTTCGACCTGTGCACGGGCAGCGAGGCATCGGGTGCCGAGATGTCGGTGCGGGCCTACTCCGTCGAGGCCGTCGACGGCATCATCCGGATCACCCGTTGACGTCGTGCGCCAGCACGGCGCCGCCGAGCCAGCGCCGCACGAAGCGGCGCAGGTCCTGGGGCGAACGCTGCGGATCGTTCGGAGCGACGAAGAACGACAGCATGATGCGCAGCGTGAATTCGACGAGGTCACGCAGCCCGTCTTCGTCGTAGCCGTAACGAGCCCAGTCGACGTCGAAACGGGTGATCATTCGCATTCCGAACCCCACCGCGAGAGCCGACGCGACCTCACCGGGTTGAGCTGCCGAACTGGGCGCTGACAACAAGATCGCCAGATGGGGGATCCGTGCGACCGCGTCGAGGGTGAACACAACGCCTTCGGTCATCGCCTCGGCGGGATCGTCGATGCCGCGCACATGGTCGGCGAGTTGGTCGAGGAATCCGTCGACGCTGGCGATCGCGGCTGCCCGCATGAGGTCGTCGGCGGTCGGAAAGTAGCGGTACACCGTCTGCCTGATCACCCCGAGCGATTCGGCGACGTCGGCGATGGCGATGGTGGACCCGGTCTCGGCGATCAGATCAACGGCAGCGGCGACGATGCGTCGCGCGGCTTCCTCGTCGGTGGCGGGCGGATCACCTCCCCAACCACGGCGTTTGCGGGCCATCGTGGGCCGACCGTAGCACAGGCGTTGACGGCGGCACGGCCCATAGAGTAATCATACAAACGAAACGCGACCTGTATGATTACCAGGAATGTGAGGATCGGGCGTGACCGAACTGATCGTGCGCAAGCTCCGCTTCGCCTTCGCGGCACACGAGGTCCCGTTCCTCTGGAACGAGACCAATCCGGCGTTCTCGGGCATGGCCAACGCGGTGTCGTTCCTGGCGATCGGCTTCGAGAAGATGATCGGCAGCATGATCGCCGAAGCCATGCCCTTCATCTCGGATCCGGCGGTCGCCGAGGAAGCAGATGCGTTCGTCCGACAAGAGGGTCAGCATTCGATGGCCCACCGGCAACACGCCAAAGGTCTCATCAGGTCCTATCCGGGCCTCAAGGACACGCTGGACAAGGTTGTCGGCGCATTCGACGACATGACCGCGAACACCCCGCTGAAGTACCGCCTGGCGTACACCGCCGACCTGGAAGCGACGTTCACCCCGGTCTTCAAGTTGATGCTCGACCATGACGACACCCTGTTTGCACCCGGTGACGACCGGGTGGCGTCACTGTTCCTGTGGCACTTCGTCGAAGAGGTCGAGCACCGCAGTTCGGCGCTGGTCATCTACGACGCCGTCGTCGACGATCCCTGGTATCGCATGCGAGTCGCCCCGTCGATCTTCAAGCACGTGATGGGCATCATCCGGATGGCGTCCGAGGACTTCAACAAGCACGTCCCGCTCGCCGACCGCAAGGTCGACGCAATGTCGACGTTCCGCATTCACCGCCGTAAGAAAGCTCTCCTGCAACGACTTCCGTTTGTCTACGCGCCCGACGACGGTCCGTTCGGCAACGCGTTCAGCCATCTGCCGCTGCGCGAGCAGCTCGTGGCGCTCAGCGGAATCGTGCGCAGCCAGATCCCCGGACACAACCCGGCGAACGAGAGATTGCCGGCACTGGCGCAGCAATGGTTCGACCGCTATGACGCCGGCTACGACGTGACACAGTGGTACACCGCCGACGGCAACGACAGGAACGAGGCAGCCCGTGTCTGATCTGTGCACGCCGACTTTCGCCGACCTGGCCGCGCGCCTGGGCTTCTCCTGCGACACCGCCGGCGGTCTGGTCGAGTTCCGCAGCCCGTGGGCACTGGAGAACTGGACGCTTCCGGTGCTGGAGCTGACCGTGATCGCCGGAGCGGTCCTGACGCTGGCGTATGCGGTGATGCGGCAGCGCCGCCACCACGACCCGACCAACCTCGTGCTGTGGTTCGGGGCCATTGCCTACCTGCTCATCATCGAACCGCCGCTGTACTTTCCGGGGACGTTCGGAATCTCCGACTACGTCGACACGATGTTTGCGCACAACGTGTTCACGGTCGACTTCCTGTGGGGCCGGCTGCCGCTGTACATCGTGGCGATCTATCCGATGATGGCGACGGTGGCGTTCGAGATCGTCCGCGGCCTGGGCGTGTTCCGCCGCTACGGAACACTGGTCGGCGCGGTCTGCGTCGGCTTCGTCCACCACGCCTTCTACGAGATCTTCGATCATCTCGGACCGCAGTTGCGCTGGTGGGAGTGGACTCTCGACCATCCGATGAACCAACCGTTCTTCGCGTCGGTCCCACTGCCCAGCGTGGTGGTGTTCGCCGCGCTGTGGCCGATGTCGCTGGCACTGTGCGTACAGTTCTTCGTCGGGAGGCACGTCGACGAAGGCCGGGTCTTCTCCGGACTGCAGATCTTTGGACGTACCGTCGCGATCGGCGTGCTGGCATCCATCGGCACAGCGGTGCTGCCGCTGCCGGCAACGGTGGCCGGCACCGTGTCGGGCAGCACCACGGTCGGTGGCATCGTCTACGCGGCCGAATTGGTCGTGGTCGCAGCCATCGCGGCGCCCGTCCTGTACCGCCAGTGGCGCCGGCAACGAGGTGCGACACCGACGGCCACGACGAGCGCCAACCGGTTCGTCATCGGTTATGCCGCGGTGTATCTGGCGGTGATGGCCGTTCTGTGGATCGCAGCCCTGCCCGCGTACCTGGCCGCAACCGATGGTGTCACCGCGGCGGGCGACCCGATAGGCAGCCTCTGGTACACCATGCTGTGCTTCGCGATCGCGGCGGCCTGTATCGCCGCGGTATCGACCACTGGTCAGCGCACGGCCACCGCCACGAAGGAGGGTGGTCGCGTCACAGCGTGAGCATCACGACACCGCCGACCCGTCGGTGATCGTGCCGGTTCCGCTGCCGTCACCGATGGTGGCGCCTGTCGGGCTCGACAGGGTGACCAGGAAGCTCTCGGTTCCCTCGACATCGGTGTCGCCGAACACCAGCACGCTGATGGTCTTGCTGGTCTCCCCCGGGGCGAAGGTCAGCGTCCCCGACGAGACGACGTAGTCGCTGCCGGCGGTCGCCGTCCCGTCGGAGGTCGCGTAGGCCACCGTGACGGTCTGGTTGGACGGTTCGGCCAGCGTCACCACGAAGTTGGCCAACACACCCGAAGACTCCTCGTCGAAGTCGAACTGCAGCGACTCCAGATAGACCAGCTTGTCGTCGTTGACGGTGCGCCAGTCGTCGGCCAGGATTCCGCCGGTGTCACTGGAATTCGGGTTCCACGACCAGAACGTCCAGGACATGTCCTCGGTGTCGGCGGCGATGTCGATGGTGCCGTCGTTGTCGAAGTCACCGGACAGATAGGACGTGATCGCCTCGTACCAGACCACGTCCTTGGGGTCGGACAGCCGGGTGCCGAATTCGCCCAGATAGATCGGTGCGATGTCCTGTTCGTAGATGTAGCCCCACATCTGTTCGAACTTGTCGGGCAACGCCTCGCCGAAGTCGGCGCCCTGGAACCACGGCTGGTTGTAGACCGAGTTCGGATAGTCGTGCGGTGAGTAGACGACCCGGCCGGGCACGTCGAGCACGATCGGCCGATCGGCCACCCCCATCAGGTTGCCGCCCCACCAATAGTTCTCGCCCTCGTAGCTGGCCACGCCCTCGACGAAGATCAGCCAGTTGGGGTTGACCTCCAACACCGCGTTGCCGGCCCGCTCGGCCGCCGCGGCCCAGTCGTTGGCTCCCCCGCCGCCCCACGTGCCGTTGTGCGGTTCGTTGTGCAGGTCGGCGCCGATCACCGTGGGGTCGTCGGCGTAGCGTTGGGCCAGGAACTGCCAGTCGGCGATCCACTGCTCCTCGGTGTACTGGCTGTCGTACCACAGGCCGTTCTCGCTGGCCCCGGCGCCGGCGCCGCTGCGGTGGTGGTCGAGGATGACCCGCAGGCCGACCTCGTCGGCGTAGCGGATGATCTCGTCCATCACCTCGATCGGCGCGAGACCGGCCAACTCCGGGTTCTGGGAGTAGTCGATACCCGACGGCATGGACGTGGTGTGCAGCATCTCGCTGGAATAGGGCAGTCGAATCGTGTTGAACTCCAACTCGACCATCTGGTCCATCATGTCCTTGTAGTTGCGGGTCCACAGGCCGTGTGGTGCGTAGATGTCGCTTTCCATGCCGAACCAGTTCACCCCGGCGATCTGCACCGGATTTCCCGCCGAGTCGAGGATCTGGTTGCCCTCGGTGTGCAGCCAGCCGGGAGCGACCTGCCCGCTGCCCGGCGCACCCTCGGTCACCGACGCGTCGGAGATGCTCAGCATCAGGTTGGCCGGGTTGATCACGTCGTCGTTGACGATCGTGCCGGTGGCGGTGCCGTCGGCGATCGCGGCGCCGACCGGATTCGACAGCGTCATCGTGAACGTCTCGTCGAGTTCGGCGGTGCTGTCACCGAGGATCGAGACGCTGATCTGCTGAGTGAGGGTGCCGGGAGCGAAGGTGATCGTGCCCGCCTCCACGGTGTAGTCCACACCGGCGAGCGCGGTCCCGTTCGACGTCGCGTACCCGATCGACACCGGCTCCTCGGACGCCTCGCTCAGCGTCACGACGAACGTCATCTCGGTTGTCCCGCCGTCGGTCTCGGTCGCCGTCGCATCGGCCACCGACACCGTCGGCAACGTCGGGGCGGGGCCGCCGGTCGACGACCCGTTGACCACGAACCCGCTGACCGCCGACGACCCGCCGCCCGGGGCGGCCTGGAAACCGAACTCCACGCTCTGCCCGGCGGCCACGTCGGCGTTCCACGCGGCGTTGCGCACCACATAGCGGTCACCGACGTGACTGACGATCTCGGCATTCCAGATGTTGCCGATCTCGGCCGGCGAATCGAACTCCACCGTCCAACCATCGAAGTCCGAGCCGGCCGTCACCGTCACAGCGGCGACGAAACCCGACCCCCAGTCGTCGCGGACCACATACTCGACCGAGGACGAACCCGGCGCCGGCGGCGGCGCGACATCGTCGTCGGCGATGGTCGCGACCGCGCTGCCGTCGGCGACGGTGGCACCGGACGGATTCGACAGCGTCACTGCGAACGTCTCGTCACCCTCGACCGCGGTGTCCCCGGCGACCACCACGTGCACCATCTGCGATGTCACGCCCGGGGCGAACGTGAGCACACCCGAACCGGCGGTGTAGTCGACACCGGCGACCGCGGTGCCGTCCGACGTCGCGTACCCGATCGACACCGGCTCCTCGGACGCCTTGTCCAGAGTCACGATGAACATCGCATGGGTCTGCCCGTCGTCTCCCTCGGCGACCGAGGTGTCGGCGATCGAGACCGTCGGCAGGGCCGGGGCGGGGCCGCCCGTCGGTGAGCCGTTGACCACGAACCCGCTGACCGCCGACGACCCGCCGCCCGGGGCGGCCTGGAAGCCGAACTGCACGCTCTGCCCTTCGGCGACCTCGGCGTTCCACGCGGCGTTGCGCACCACATAGCGGTCGCCGACGTGACTGACGATCTCGGCATTCCAGATGTTGCTGATCTGCGCCGGGGTGTCGAATTGCACCGTCCAGCCGTCGAACTCCGAACCGGCCGTCACCTCCACGTCGGCGACGAAACCCGAGCCCCAGTCATCGCGGACCAGATAGTCCACCGACGACGACCCGGGCGTGGGATCCGGCTCTGGCTCCGGATCCGGGTCCGGGTCCGGGGCCAGATCGTCGTCGGCGATCGTGCCGACGGCGGACCCGTCGCCGATAGTGACACCCGACGGATTCGACAACGTCACCGTGAACGTCTCGTCACCTTCGACCGCGGTGTCCCCGATCACGTCGACGTGCACCAGTTGCGTTGTCACGCCGGCCGCGAAGGTGACGGTGCCCGAGGTGGCGGTGTAGTCGGCGCCGGCCACGGCGGTGCCGTCGCCGGTGGCGTAGCCGACCGTGACCGTTTCGGTGGGCGCCTTGTCCAGCGACACGGTGAACATGAAGTGGCTGTGTTCGCCGTCGCCCTCGGTGACCGCCAGGTCGGAGATGGACACCGCCGGCGGGGTGGCGGGGGTTTGATCGACGTCGTCGTTGACGATGGTGCCCGTTCCGGCGCCGTCGGCGATGACCGCGTTGACCGGCGCGGACAGATTGAGGGTGAGCTGCTCGTCGAGTTCGACCATGGTGTCGCCGTTGACCGTCACTGCGACGGTCTTGGTGGTCTCCCCCGGGGCGAAACTCAGTGTGCCCACCGTCGGGAGGTAGTCCGCGCCTGCCGCGGTGGCCGTGCCGTTGGCGGTGGTGTAGCCGACCGTGACCGTCTCGTCGCTCTGTTCGGAGAGGGTGACGGTGAAGGTCAACGGGGAAGTGCCGGTGTCGCCCTCGGCCACGCTGGCGTCGCTGACCGACAGGTTCGGCGATGACGCCGGCGGCGCCGCGTTGTAGATGAGCGTCTGCCATTTCGCGCGGGCGCCGTCGTCGAGCGCGACGATGTTGCTCATCTGCAGCTCGCCGAGCCCGACACCGGTCAGGGTGTAGCTCTGATTGTTGTCGACGATCGCGATGCGGGTGGAGCCCGCGACCTCATCGACGGCGAACTCGTGTGCCTTGAACCAACCGAAGTCCAGCTCGTCGGCGGCCGGGTCGAAATCCACCGCGGTGTGGGCACCGTAGTCCCAGGAGATCTCCGTGGTGGTGCCGAACTGGCCGGTGGGGGGCGTTCCGCCACCGGCCGCGGTAGGCCAGTTGTCGGTGCCGGCGATGGCGACACCCTGCGGCAGAACCTGGGAGTCGGGCACCGCACCGATACCCAGCTGCAGGTGCAGGCGATCCTCGCGGACCTGTGCCCTGTGGAAGACGAAGTTGGTGGCGCTCAGATCCTCGGTGGTGACGCCCTGAAGGATCAGCGCCTGACCGGTGCCGGCGTTGGAGATCACCACACCTTCGGGGCTGTCGGTCATGTAGAGCTGCTCGCGGGTGCCGAAGTAGCGGAAGTCCACGACGTCGGTGGCGGCGTCGAAGGCGACCCGGTCGATCTGGCCGACCTCGTGGGAGCGCGCGTACACGGTGTCGGGTGCGGCGGTCACACCCTGCTCCCAGGCCAGCGCACCGGAGAGGTCCTGGCGCAGATGATCGTTGACGACCGGGGTGAAGCTGTCGACGGTGAGCTGGCCGAGTGAGACCCCCTGCACGATCGCGGTGTCACCGGACCAGGGATTGCGAAAGCCCACGCCCTCGGCGGTGTCGACGACGATGAAGTTGTGCACCGAGACGTCACCCAGGTCGAGCTTGTCCCGGGACGGGTCGAACCCGACGATGTCGGGCCCGGAGGTGCTGACCTGGAAGACCGATCCGCCGGTGGTCGCGTCGTTCTGAGCGGCCGCCAGCGCCGCACTCTCCGTCGGCGCGGGCGCGTCGTCGGCGGCGGCGGCCGGCGCACCGGATGCCGCACCGGCACCGACGGTCACCGTCACCGGGACCTGAGTTGTGGTCGGGCCTGCCGAGATCAGCCGGAAACCGGTGTCGCGGGCTGCGACGACGAACGTGTCGGTACCGCCGGTGGCCACCAACCCGGCGCCCGGGGTGTAGACGAAACCGCCTGTGCCGTCGACGGTCACCGTTCCGTGGCTGGGCGCCTCGGTCACCGTGTAGGTGACCGGGTCCCCCTCGGGATCGACGACGCCGAGCGAACCGGACAGCGACCCGGAAACGGCCTGGCTGGTGAGCACCGGGACCGCGGTCGGCCCGTGGTTGGAGAACAGCCGGTCCATCTCACGCCGGATCGCGCCGAACACCGCGGTCACGAACTCGAACGACGGCAGCGGGATGCCGTTTCCGCTGGCAGCGGGACCGATTCCGAGGAGTCCGAGGAACTTCGACACAACCCCGGACACCCCGGTGCCGACCAGCTCCGGGGCGACCGGCGCGGGCACCGATGCCGCCGAGGACATGTCGGCCACCGCGACCTCGGCGGACACCGACTCCTGGGACTCGAACGTGACCGCCAGCGCGTCGTCGTCCCGCTCGCCGGACGACTCGCCCGCGTCGATGGCCAGGGCCTCCTGCGAGGTCTCCTGCGGGTCCGCGACGCTCAGCGGAGCCGGTCCGGCGCCGGCGTCCGTACCCGCGCCGTAATCGCTGTCGTCGTCGAGATTCTCGGCATCGGATCCGGCGTCGGCCGCCTCCGTGCCGCCAGCGGCGACCTCGGCGTCCCCCACGTCCGGCCCGGCGTCGCCGCCGCTGTCGCCGTCCGCCGATGCTGCGCCTGCGGTGGTGGGCAGCACCGGGTCGGTCGCGTCGGCGAGGCCCTCGTCGTCCAGCTCGGCGAGCTCCTCGTCCGGGTCCTCCATGTCGACGGTGTCGTCGGCGTCGTCGGCGTCGTCGGCGTCGTCGGCGTCGTCGGCGTCATCGGTGTCGTCGGTGGAACCCGACTCCGCGCCGCTCCCGGAGCCTGCCCCCGGAGACGACGGGCTCGCGGAGGCCGCGCTCGCGTCGCCGGCACCGGTCCCACCGGGACTCGACCCGTCGGCACTGCTCTCCTCGCCCGGGTCGGCGGCGGCAACGGCGGGCCCGGCCAACCCGACCCCCAGCGCGACAGCTAATGCACCTACACGTCCAACAAAGCGTCCGTAGCCCATCAGCAACGTCCTCCCGTGTTTGCCCCGCGCCCGAAATATCGCCCGATCGAGCCGCCGGAGATCCGATCACAAATTAATATTGACGACTGGGTAACACATCCAACACGATTCTTCGACATGTCGTCAAGATTCCGTTCTCGCCGAGCTGCAGACCGATCCCGAAACACATAGAGCGGCTATAGAAGCTAACGTCCCAAAAATCTTGAGAGTGATATCGATGCAGTTGAATGGCCTGATAGTACGACGTAGAGACTTACAAGGCAAACCTTTTGGCAGAAGCATTCCCGGTGCGGACATGTAGTCCGACGACTACTGAAGCAGGCGGACTGTCCACGTTCTGAACAAATTCAAAGTGGCTGTACAAAGGAATTACACAGCCCGCACACAACAAACACCTCGGCCCTTCGGATGCCCCGTTCGAACAAGCCGCACGACTACACTCGGCAAATCACGATAGATGACACCGGGAACATGCGAATGGCCGCCAGCAACTCTGTCGTCGCGGCGCGTCGACAGAGGCCGGACAGCCCTGAAAACAAAGGACCGAGGTCACTAGGCCGTCGAAGCGCGGGCGCGCACCATAGGGGCATGACACGCATCCCCCTGGTCGGTTCCACCCCGGTCTCCACCCTCACCGGCGACCCCGTCGCGCGGGTGGCCGCCGACGCCACCGTCGCCGAAGCCGCCCGCGTACTCGTCTCCCGCGATGTGGGCGTGGTCATCGTCGGTGACGACGACAAGCCCGCCGCGGTGCTCAGCGAACGCGACGTCGTCCGACTGGTGGCGGCCGGCAAGGATCCGGCCGCTGTCGCGGCCACCGAGGTTGCCAGCAGCAAGCTGGTCTGGTCCGGAGCCGACGACACGGTCGACGAGGTGGCCAACCGAATGATGGAGCACTACATCCGGCACATCCTGGTCGAGCGCGACGGCGCCCTGATCGGCGTGGTCTCCGCCCGCGACCTGCTCGGCGCCTACAGCTCCGAAGCCGCCGACGCCTGATCGCGCACCCGGCGTCGTCCGGCGATCACCGTGCCGGATGCGGTGGGCTCTGCCAGGATCACCGATGATGCCCCACTCAGCACGCCTGCTCGCAGCAGTCGGTGCGCTGTGTCTGGTGGCCGGCTGCATGCCCGCCCCGCTCGACTCCGACTCGGCCGCGACGGAATCGGAGCCGGCGCACGCCGAGGCCATCATGCGCACCGTGCGCGACGCGATGTCGGAGCTGCACCTCAACGCCGTCCTCGTCCGGGTCAGCGTGGACGGCCGCGAGGTGGTCACCGAAGCGGTCGGCGAATCGATGACCGGCGTTCCGGCCACCGAAGCCATGCATTTCCGCAACGGCGCGGTCGCCATCTCCTATGTGGCCACCTTGCTGCTGCTGCTGGCCGAGGACGGCACGGTCGGCCTCGACGACACGTTGTCCGAGTACCTTCCCGAGGTGCCGCACGCCGACCGGGTGACCCTGCGCCAGCTCGCCGCCATGACCTCCGGGTACGTCGACTACGTCATCGGCAACACCGAGTTCGAGGAGCAGTTCGACGCCGATCCGTTCCGGGCATGGACCACCCACGAATTGCTGGCACTGGCCACCTCGCGGCCGCTGCTCTACGAACCCGGGACCAACTGGAACTACGCGCACACCAACTACGTCCTGCTGGGCCTGGCCCTGGAGAAGGCCACCGGTGAGCAGATGTCGACGTTGTTGTCCGACAAGGTTCTCCGGCCGCTCGGACTGACCAGCACCACAGCATCGCTCACTGCCGAGATCCCGTCCCCGGTGTTGCACGCGTTCACCTCCGAGCGCCGCGACGCGCTGGGCATCCCCCCGTCGACACCGTTCTACGAGGAGTCGACGTTCTGGAACCCGTCCTGGACGATCACCCACGGCGCGATCCAGACCACCACGATCTACGACCTGGAGGCCACGGCGGTCGGCATCGGCTCCGGCAAGCTACTGCGTCCGGACTCCTACGAGCAGATGGTCTCGACCGACCTGCGGGGCAGGACCCGTACCCAGCCCGGCTGCGCCACCTGCATGGAGATGGGCGAGGGGTTCACCTACGGGCTCGGCATCGTCATCAGCGGCAACTGGCTGCTGCAGAACCCGATGTTCGCCGGCTATGCCGCCGCGCAGGCCTACCTTCCCGAGCAGAAGATCGCCATCGCGGTCGCCACCACCTTCGCCCCCGAGGCCTTCGGCGACGACGGTGGGTACCACAACGCCGCCGAGACACTGTTCCGCCGCATCGGAGCGGTGCTGGCGCCGGACGACCCGCCGCCGATGCCACCGCCCCGGTGAGGTCGCGCGATACTGGGCGGGTGGCACCGAAGGTTCTGTTTCTGCGCAACGACCCGCTGGCGACCGAGGCGATGCTCGGTGAGGCGTTCACCGACCTGGGCTTCGACACCGAGGTGTTCGACGTGGTTCCAGCCGGCCGGGCCGCAGCTCCGGCCGGTGCGGTGAGCTTCCCCGAGCCCGGCGGCTATGACGTCATCGTGCCGCTCGGTGCGCGCTGGCCGGTGTACGACGAGGCGCTGCAGGCGAGTTGGGTCGGCACCGAGATGGCGTTGATGCGCGACGCGGCCGCGGCCGGGACCGCACTGCTGGGAGTGTGTTTCGGCGGACAACTGCTGGCCCAGGCGTTCGGCGGCACGGTGGCGCGCTCACCGCACCCGGAGATCGGCTGGTACGACATCGTCAGCGACCGGCCCGACATCGTGCCCCCCGGCAGGTGGTTTCAATGGCATTTCGACCGGTGGACGCTGCCGGCCGGGGCGACCGAACTGGCCAGGACCGCCGGCGCCTCACAGGCGTTCGTCCTGGACCGGACCCTGGCGCTGCAGTTCCACCCCGAGGTCGACGCTGCACTGCTGAAGACCTGGATCGGCGAGGATGCCGACGAGATCGCCGCCGCGGGACTGGATCCCGACGAACTGATGACCCGCACCACCGAGCTCGCCGAGGTCGCGGCCCCGCGACTGCGCTCCCTGGTGGGTGGGTTCCTGTCCCTGGTCGCAGGTCACTCCCGCCCGAGCTGATGCGCCAGCGCGTCTCCGACGTCGGGGTGGCGGAAACGGTGCCCCAGCGCGGTCAGCTTGGCCGGCAACACCCGTTGGCTGGCCTCGGCGAGTTCGCGGGCGCCCTGTTCTCCCAGCAGCAGCCGCGGACCCAGCGACGGCACCGGCAGCACCGCCGGCCGGTGCAGCACCCCGGCCAGCTGCCGGGTGTATTCGGCGTTGCGCACCGGCTCGGGTCCGACCGCGTTCACCGGACCGGCCAGCCGCTCGTCGTAGAGGGCGCGATGGTAGACGTCGAGCAGATCGTCGAGCCCGACCCAGGCCAGCCACTGCCGGCCGGAGCCCACCCGGCCACCGAGGCCCGCGGCGAACAACGGCCGCAGCAGCCGCAACGTGCCGCCCGCGGCGGCCTGCACGATGCCGGTGCGCACCGTGACCACCCGCAGCCCGGCGTCGGCCGCCGGTGCCGTCGCCGCCTCCCAGTCGGTGACCACGTCGGCGAGAAAGCCGGTGCCGTGCGAACTGTCCTCGGTCAACGGGGTGTCCCCGCGGTCGAAACCGTAGACCCCGACCGCTGAGGCGCTCACGAAGACCCGCGGCCCGTCCTTCGCGCCTGCGGCCGACGTCGCCAGCAGGCGGGTCGGCTCGATGCGGCTGTCCCGGATGGCGGCGCGGTGCGACTCGGTGAACCGGCCGGCGATCGACGCTCCCGCCAGATGGATCACCGCGTCGACACCGCTGAGCAGGTCATCGGCGGGGTCCTGCGGGTCCCACCGGCGCTCGCCGTCCCCTCGGGCCTCGTGGCGCACCAACCGGATCACCCGGTGGCCCCCGGTGGTCAGGAACGCGGTCAGCGCCGAGCCGACCAGCCCCGAGGCGCCGGTGACGGCGATGACCTGCGGTCGCAGGCCCGCCTCGGCCGCGTGCCGGTGGGCGGCGAGATCGTCGGCGAGCTGACGATGGCGATAGCCGAACATCGAGCGCAGCATGGCCTCGGGCACGGCCGTGTCGACGCGGTCGTGCATCCGGGTCTGTTCGCCGGTGTCGGTGAAGGTGTGGGTGTGCCGCCAGCTTCCCACCAGCCGCGCGGGCCACGATGCCGGCCCGTCGGAGGACAGTTCGTCGACGAACCGGCTCCGTGGCACATATCCGGCCGGATCGTGGCGGGCCACCCAGCGCAACCCTCCGGGCAGACCGAGCTCGGCGACCCCGTCGGCGAGCGAATCGGACTCCCGGACCACCGTCATCGGCTGCCAGGGCGGTACCAGTCGGCGCATCGCCCCCGGGCGGGTGTGCCAGTCCCATACGGTGTCCACAGAGTGGTCGAGTCGGCTCTCGTAGTCGATACCCATGGTCCTCCCGGGCCGGTGGTGATGTCTGCTCTGCTATTCGTCACCGGCGTGGGGATGGATTGCCCGGAAACCGGCGCGGGTACTCAGGAATCACGTCGACGGCGTTGACGACACGGACATCGGCGAGTCAGCGATGAAGAGCAGCCAGCGAACTTTTCGGGATCGTCGCGAGGCCGGCCAGGTACTCGCGGCCGATCTGGCGCGCTACCGCGGACGAGACGATCTGCTGGTGCTCGGACTCGCTCGTGGTGGGGTGCCGATCGGTTGGGAGGTCGCCGCCGCGTTGCGGGCGCCGCTGGACGTGTGCCTGGTCCGCAAACTGGGCGTTCCGCAGTGGCCCGAGCTGGCGATGGGGGCGGTGGCCAGCGGTGGCGGGGTGGTGCTCAACGACGAGTTGGTGCACAGCCTCGGAATCGCCGAGGACCAGGTTCGGGACACGATCGCCGACGAGACCGCCGAACTGCACCGCCGCGAACAGGCGTACCGGGCGGGCCGGGGCCCGCTGCACCTGTCCGGCCGGACGGTCATCCTCGTCGACGACGGCATCGCCACCGGCGCCAGCATGGTGTCGGCGGTGCGATCGGTGCGTGAGGCCGGCGCGTCGCACATCGTGGTTGCGGTCCCGGTCGGGCCGGCATCGGTGTGCCGGACACTGCGCGAAGAAGCCGACGACGTCGTGTGTTCCACCATGCCCGCAGACTTCCACGCGGTGGGTCAGGTTTTCGGGGACTTCCACCAGGTCGGCGACGATGAGGTGCGCGCGTTGTTGGCCACCCCGACCGTCACCGGGGACCGGTGAGCGCACAGCGCTCCGGTCAACTCTTGGCGGTGTCCTCGGTCTCCTCGGTGCCGTCGGAGTTCGGCTGCTCGGCGCCGGTGGACGCCTCGTCGGCGGCCGGCTCGTCGGCGGCCGGCTCGTCGGCGGCCGGCCCGTCGGCGGCCGGAAAGGGTTCCTCGGAGTAGTCGGCCACCGGGGGCTCGTCCGGATAGTCCTCGATGTCGTCGGCGGTGCCGTCGACCGACTCGTCGGTGGGCTCGGCCGCAGCTTCCTCGGACTCCCCACCCTTGGAGCGGTCACGCAGCGCGTCGACGATCAGCAACACCACACCGATGGCGCTGGCACCGATGCACACCCAGGCGATCACCTCGTTGCTGGTGACCACCGCGGTCACCAGCGCTGCGAGCCCGATGACGGCGAGCACCAGGGCGACGATCAGCATGCGTCAACCCGAGCCGAGGTACGTGGTCGAAGAGACACGTGACTAGTTGTTGCCCCGGTTGAACTGATTGAAGCCGCCCTCGCTGTTGGCGCCGGAGTCGACCGGGGCCGCGGACCCGCGCTGCCCCAGCTCCTCGAGCTGCGACTCCAGGTAGGTCTTGAGCCGCGTGCGGTATTCGCGCTCGAACGTCCGCAGCTGCTCGAGCCGGCCTTCGAGGACCGTGCGCTGCTGGTTGATGGTGCCCATGATCTCGGAGTGCTTGCGCTCGGCGTCGGCCTGCAGCGCATCGGCCTTCTCCTGCGCCTGCCGCAGCTGTGTCTCCGACCGGTTCTGCGCGTCGGCGAGCATGGCATCGGCGCGCTGGCGAGCCTCGGCGACGGTGGTCTCGGCGGTCTGGCGGGCCTCGGTGACCATCTGATCCGCCTGGGCCCGCGCGTCGGCGAGCATCTTCTCCGACTCGGCCTTGGCGCTGCTGGTCAGACGGTCGGCGGTGTCCTGGGCCAGGCTGAGGACCTTGGCCGCACGCAGGTGCTGGTCCTCGGCGGCCGGAGCCGGCTGCGCGGGCGGCGCCTCGTAGGTCGGTTCCGGAGCCGGTGCGGGTTCGGGCTCGGGCTCGTAAACTGGCATCGGCTGGGCCGGTTGGGCGGCGCCGCCGCCGGAGCGGGCAGACGCGAGCTCCTGATCCAGCTCACTGACCCGCTGCCGGAGGTCGCTGTTCTCCTCGATGAGGCGGGCCAGCTCGTTTTCGACCAGGTCGAGGAAGGCGTCGACCTCGTCCTCGTTGTAGCCCCTCTTGCCGATCGGCGGCTTGCTGAAGGCGACGTTGTGCACGTCTGCAGGAGTGAGCGGCATTGTCTGCCCCCTAGGAGTCTGGACCGTCAACCGATGTCAAAGTGTAAAGCAGTACTGGAACGTAACTGGCGTCCATCCTGTCACACCAGACCCGGCGGTTGCAGAAGAGGCCAATAATTAAGATCGAATTTCAACATTTCCGATGCCCGCCCGGGCGTCCGAAACGCGCTCCGCGGCGGCGTCAGACCCCGGCGATGTAGCCGTTTTCCCTGCTCAAGGACGATGTGGATCAGACCGCAGCGCCGAAGGCCAGCTGCATCCCGATGAAGGCGAGCAGCAGCAGCACCATGATCGACAGATCGAACCGCACGGCGCCGATGGTCAGCTGCGGGATGATCCGCCGCAGCAGTTTCACCGGGGGATCGGTGACGGTCATGATGATCTCCAGGATCACCACCGTCGCTCCCCTGGGCTGCCAGTCACGGCTGAACGACCGGATGAACTCGACGACGACCCGGGCGATCAACAGCAGCCAGAACACGAACAGCGCGAAACCCAGGATCTCGAAGAAGAGCCCCAACGGAAGCGACCTCACTCCAGGACGTTGTCTGACGATGGAAAGAGCGAACCGGCTCGCAGAGCCGATGCCGCCGTCAGCCTACCCCCGGTGCCGACGCAGACCGCTCACCGCCGCCGGCCACCGGGTCACTGATAGGCGTAGAAGCCGGCCTCGGCGATGCGGCGGCGCTGCTCGGCGGTCACGTCCACATCAGCCGGTGACAGCAGGAAGACCTTGGTCGCAACCTTGTCGAACGAACCACGCAGCGCGAACGCGAGCCCGGCCGCGAAGTCGACCAGCCGCTTGGCGTCGGCGTTGTCCATCGAGACGAGGTCCATGATCACCGGGGTCCCGTCGCGGAACCGCTCGCCGATGGTGCGCGCCTCGCTGTAGTCCTTGGGCCGCAGCGTGGTGATCTTGGCCAGCGGGCTGCCCGCCTCGAACAGCTCGGCCATCCCCCGCGGGTCCATTGCCAGTGCGCCCCGGGTCGAGCCGCGCATGGAGCCGAACCGCGGTGGCGTGCGGTCGAATTCGCGCGGCGCCCGCATCCGGGGGTCGAAACGGGCATCGTCGAATCCACCCCGGTAGGCCGGTGGCTCGTCGTAGTCGCGGCGCCGCTCGTCACCGAGGCCGCCGAGGCCGTCGAAGCCGCGCGAATAGCCCTCGTCGTCGAAACGGTCCTCACGGGGGCGACGGTAGGAGCGCACCGGACCGCGGTCGTCGTCGTCGTAGTAGTCGTCCTCGTAGTCATCCATCGGCGCCATACCGAAGTAGGCCTTGACTTTGTGCAGTGTGCTCATTGTGAGGACCCTTCGTGCGGTGGAGCTGGTGTCGTGCGGGATGACGTGCGAGATGTCGAGGACTCAGTGGCCCTGGGTCCTTCAGCGGAATCTGGTGTCTGTGATGAAGGTGTGACTCGTGTGACTACTGCGGGTGACGTTAGCGGTCGAGATCCCAATAGCGCGGTACCGACACGCACACATGTCGAACCATGTTCGACCGCCGCCTCGAGGTCACCGGACATTCCCGCCGACAACTCGAGCCGCTGGCTGTGGTGCCGCTGTACCCGCTCGCGTTCGGCGCTCAAACGGGCGAAGGCCTCGTCGGGATCGGCACCCACCGGCGGAATCGCCATCAGGCCCACGAAATCCAGACCGGGCGCCGCCTCGATCGCGGCACAGAGCTCGTCGATGCGGTCGGGTGCGGCCACGTCGACCCCGCCACGGGACTCGTCACCGTCGAGGCTGACCTGGACGTACACCCGTAGTGGCGCCGCCCGGCGGCCCTGGTCGAGAGCCTCGGCAGCGGCCCGGTCCAACGCGTTGATCACCTTGAGGCTGTCCACCGAGTGCACCGCATAGGCCCATTCGGCGATCGAGCGCGCCTTGTTGCGCTGGATCCGCCCGACCATGTGCCAGCGGATCGCGTCGACCGGCACACTGCGTGCCACCTCGGCCACCTTCTCCGTCGCTTCCTGATCGCGCGATTCGCCGAAGGCGTTGCAGCCCAGGTGGTGCAGCGCCACCACGTCACTGGCCGGAAAGAACTTGGTGACCGGCAGCAGCTCGACGTCGGCGACGTCCCGCCCGGCCGCCTGCGCCGCGCGGGACAGCCGGGCGCGCACCGCATCGAGCGCGCGGCCGAGTTCCTGTTCGCGTGGCGAGGTCACGATTCGGGCTCCAACCACACCAGCGAGGCGATCCGTCCGGTGGGAGCGTCGCGTCGGTGGCTGAACAGCGAGCGGTCCTCGACGGTGCAGCGCGGATCGACATCGATCGAGGTGACGCCGTGGGCGCGAAGCTGACCGGCGATCCCGGCCCGCAGATCCAGCCCGGGCGTGCCCCGGTGCGTGGTCGTCCGGCTTCCGGGCAGCGATCGTTCGACGTCGGCGGCCATCTCCTCGGGAACCTCGTAGTTGCGGCCACTCACCGCAGGCCCCAGCAACACCGAGATGTCGGCGACGTGCGCGCCGGCATCGGCCATCGCCTCCAGGGCCCGGACCACGACTCCCTGTTGCGCACCGACACGACCGGCGTGCACGGCCGCCACCACGCCGGCACGCGCGTCGGCCAGCAGCACCGGCACACAGTCGGCGGTCACCACCGCCAGCCCCAGCCGCGGCGTGGTGGTGAGCAAACCGTCTGTGCCGTCGAGAGTTTCGCCACACCCGTCGACGACCTCGACATGGGTGCCGTGCACCTGGTTCATCCAGACGATGCCGCCGTCGCCCAGCCCGGTGGCGGCTGCCAGCCGCCGCCGGTTGGCAGCCACCGCGACCGGATCGTCCCCGACGTGATCACCGAGGTTGAACGTCGCGAACGGCGGTCTGGAAACGCCACCGGCGCGGGTGGTGGTCACGCGCCGCACCCGAAGCTTCACAGTGCGACCGTAGGTCGGATCAGTGGCGCATGAAAGGCGGGACGTCGACGTCGTCATCGGAGATTCCGCCGTCGTCCCCGCCGATCCGCACCGTGGCCCCGTTGGTGTGCGCGGGCACACTGGCGGCGTCGTTCGGCTCGAACAGCGGGGAACTGACCCGCCCCGCCTTGCCGGGGGTGATCGGCGTGCTGGTGCTGGAGCTTCCGGTGGCCGGGGCGTCCCCGGTCACCGGCTTGCGCCCCGGACCCGCCGCGTCGAAGCCCGCGGCGATCACCGTCACCCGGACCTCATCGCCGAGCGAGTCGTCGATCACGGTGCCGAAGATGATGTTGGCGTCCTGGTGCGCGGCGTCCTGCACCAACGAGGCGGCCTCGTTGATCTCGAACAGGCCCAGGTCGCTGCCGCCGGCCACGGACAGCAGCACGCCCTGCGCACCCTCCATCGAGGCCTCCAGCAGCGGGGAGTTGATCGCGATCTCGGCGGCCTTGAGGGCGCGGCCGTCCCCGCGAGCCGAGCCGATGCCCATCAGCGCGGTGCCGGCCCCGCTCATCACCCCCTTGACGTCGGCGAAGTCGACGTTGATCAGCCCCGGGGTGGTGATCAGGTCGGTGATGCCCTGCACACCGTTGAGCAGCACCTCGTCGGCGCTGCGGAACGCGTCCATCAGCGACACCGCGGCATCGCCCATCTGCAGCAGTCGGTCGTTGGGGATGACGATCAAGGTGTCGCAGCTCTCCCGCAGCGCCGTGATGCCCGCCTCGGCCTGGTTGCTGCGCCGCTTGCCCTCGAAGGAGAAGGGACGCGTCACCACGCCGACCGTCAGCGCGCCGAGCTTGCGGGCGATGGTCGCCACCACCGGCGCGCCGCCGGTTCCGGTGCCACCGCCTTCGCCGGCGGTGACGAACACCATGTCGGCGCCGCGCAGCAGCTCCTCGATGTCGTCCTTGGCATCCTCGGCTGCCTTGCGGCCGACCTCGGGGTCGGCACCGGCCCCGAGGCCACGCGTGGAATCCCGTCCGACGTCGAGCTTGACGTCGGCATCGCTCATCAACAGCGCCTGCGCATCGGTGTTGATCGCGATGAACTCGACGCCCTTGAGTCCTTGCTCGATCATCCGGTTGACGGCATTGACGCCGCCGCCGCCGATACCGACCACCTTGATCACAGCGAGGTAGTTATGCGGGGGGGTCATATGCGCCCTTCCTGCCTGATGTGTCTGTCCTCTTCCGCACCTCTTGAGCGTGCCCCTAAACCCTCAACCTCAACCATAGGCTTAGAGTTATGTCAAGTAGTGCGGTGCAAACAGAACGGTAGGGCCGCCCCGCGCACCCGCCGAGCAGGCGCGCCGACGCGGCGCAAGAAAATTCGCGGCGATTTTTCGACCCGGGTCCGCCGATGTTGCGTTCGGCGGCTATTTCACCGTCGGCAGGTCCGGACTGGACACGTCGTAGGTCTGGCCCGGCTGGGTCAGCAACGCGGCCAGTTTGAGTGCCTTCTCCTCGGTGCGGTCGGTGGTCCCCCACACCACGGTGCGCCCGTCGATCAGGGTCAGCGTGATGGATGCCACCGACGGCGCCGAAACCCTGCCCACCTGTGCGGCCACCTCGGGCCGCAGCGAGGTCATCACCTTCAGCGCCGCCCTGGTCGCCGGGTCGTCGGGTCCGGGATTGTCGGTCTCCAGGTAGGGCACCCCCGGCGGCGGCGGTGCGGTGGCGAAGTCCACCCCGTCCTTGTCGAACAGATGCACGCCGTCCGGGTAGTCCCGCAGCACCACCGGAACCCGCTCGGTCACGGTGATCCGCAGCGTCGACGGATACTGGCGCTGCACCCGGGCCGAGGCGACCCGGCGGATCTCGGCGACCCGGCCGGCCACCTCGTCGGTGTCGATCTGCAACAGCGGCGTGCCCGGCGCCACCGCCGCGACCTCGACCACCTCCTCCTGGGACAGCGCCCCGAGGCCGGTGACGGCGATGCTGCGCGCCGACATGATCGGGGTGAAATAGAGCAGCAGCCCCAGCCCCAGCACCACCAGCGCGATCGCCACGGAGAAGCCGACCACCTTGAGCCCGCGCACGGTGCCGCGCCCCAGGGTGGCGGTGTCGGCCGCCGGCCGGCCCGACGCGCGCCGTTTGGCCTCCCGGCGCGCTTCCTCGATGGCGGTGGCCCGCGCCTGCGCCGCACGCCGCGCCTCG